>JBEKTB010000062.1:0-18473 GCA_049516495.1 Occallatibacter sp. | reverse complement strand
ATGCGAGCCGCTTCTCGGACCCCGCCGGCTGTGTCCATGCACAAAGACATAAAGCCGCAACAGCAGCAGGAGCACGGCAAACGCAACTGCGCACACCAGAATCAGGCGCTGCCAGCGCGACTTTGCTTTGGGATTCATGTGAAAGGCAGAAGCGAAGTGAGACCCATCTTACCGCGAATCGGGCGTCGGGTATGTGCGTCCGATGAAAAGAATTTCCCTATTTATAAACAGGTTACGGGTAACGAAGGGACCGATTTTGCCCTACATGTACGAAGGCCCTCCAGCTTGCACTGGAGGGCCTTCAGTCAACAACGATCCACCCTACGCTGTTACCGTCCGCGTAGGTTTGGATCCCCACAGCCCGTAGTAGGCAATGAAGAGGTAGCACAGGATGGGAAGAACGAAAGCGTGCTGAATGTTCGCCGTGTCGCCGAGCTTGTGCAGCAGGTCGGCGAGTGCGCCGATCATAAAGGGAATGACGGCTCCGCCCACAACCGCGGTCATGATGAGGCCCGAGCCCTTGCTGGTCATCGGTCCCAGTTTCGCAATGCCGAGGGCGAAGATGTTCGGGAACATGATGGAGTTGAAGAATCCGCAGAGCACGAGGGTCCAGATGGCAACCTGACCGCTGGAAAGCATGGACAGGAGCAGCATGGCGGCGCCGGCGAAACCGAAGACACCGAGCAGCTTTCCGGACTTGATCCGGGTGAGAATAGCAGAGCCGAGAAGACGGCCGATGAGTGCGCCGACCCAATAGAGCGAGACGAGGACGGCGGCGATCTCGACATTGGTCCACGGACCCAGCATGCGGGTGATGAGTGCTCCGAGCCAGCCTAGGGAGTCAAAGAAGGAAGCCACCTTTGCGCTGTCCAGTCCCTGCGACAGGAAGTAGTTGACGGCGATGGAGGCCAGTCCGACTTCCACACCCACATACAGGAATATGCCCACCGCGCCCAATACGGTGTGTTTATAGTGCCAGATGCTGCGGCCGAGGAGGGGATCACCATCCTTGGCGGGGCGGAAGGTATGCGTCTGTTCGATGTGGGGCAGATGCATGAAAGCCACAGCCATGCCCAGGATCAGCAATCCGGCGGCGATGGCGATGTACGGTCCGCGCACCGTGTTGGCGATGGCGGCCTTGGAGGCCAGTTTCGCGGGATCCGTGAGGATGTAGTGGCCGGCGATCAACGGGGCGATGGCGCCGCCGAAAGAGTTGAGGGCCTGCGCAAGCGTGAGCCGAACCGGCGCGCTGTGCTCCGGTCCGAGGATCGCCACATAGGGGTTGGCAGCAGTTTGCAGGGCGGTTACGCCCGCGCCCACCACAAAGACCGCGGTAAGAAACAAGGGAAAGCTGACAAGCTTGGCTGCCGGAACAAACATCAGGCAACCCAAGACCTGGATGAAAAGCGAGACGACCATGGTCCGCTTGTAGCCGATGGACTCGATCAGCTTGGAGGTCGGCGAGGAAAAGACAAAATACGCCAGGAAGAATGCCGACTCGGCCAGCATGGCCCATGCATAGGGCAGGTCGAAGATCGACCGCAGATGAGGCACCAGCGCCATGTTCAGATTGGTGATGAATCCGAAGATGAAAAACAGGATGGCGACCGTGATGAACGGGCCAACATAGCTGGGCGTGTTCGGAATTGCCGGCGGTGTGGATCGTGTTGCCATAGAAGGTTGTTCTCCACTTCCTCAAAAAATGTTCTGCCCTGGTTTGGGCATTGGCTCGGGTCCGGGACGCAGGAAAAACCCAAACCGGCGGCCCTTCGGTCAACACCGATGAGGTTCCCTTGGTCCGGGGTCCCCGGCTATTGGCTGCACACAACACTATACGGGAAACCTGTTACCGGGGAAGTGACAGAAGAAACAGTTGCTCGGCCTGCCCGTAGGAGACGGAAAAACTACAAGGGAGTCTTGCCGTCGCCCCGCTCGGCGTCCACCCCTGACTGCTGCAAGCTGGAGGGGATGCCGTATCCTCTAAAGAAGAGAAAAGCAAGGAGAAGCACGTGGCCAATGGAACGTTGAGCAGCGCCAAACTGAAGAAGGTTCTGGCTGCCCTGGAGGGCAACTGGCAGGCCGAGATGGAGGGCTTCCACACCTACCAGACCCTGGCCGACCGGGACACTGACCCGGTCCGCGCACAGGTGTTGCGCCATCTGGCCGGCGCGGAGTGGGAGCACGCCGCCTTGTGGCACGGCCGCATCGTTGAACTGGGCGGGGCCGAGCCCGTTTACAAGGGCAGCCCCGGCGGCGAGGCCAACTCGCTGGCCAATCGCGCCGGTGGCGTTCGCATGGCCCTGCGCCGGCTGGAGATCGAGGAAAGCCGCCACATCGCCAATTACGGTGAGCAGCTCAAGGCCCTGGGAGACGAAGATTCCATCGCCATCCTCGAACACGTCATCGAGGATGAAAAGGATCATTACCGCGAGTTGGGTTCGCTGCTGCGCGGCCACTACACTGCCCCGGCCGGCGCTCCCAAGATGGAAGCCAAGGCGGTTCTGGAAGAACTGCTGAACAAGCGCAGCCAGGGACGCAAGCAGCCGGGAGCCTGGATCGGCGACGCAATTTATGGCGTCAACGACGGCCTGGGAGCCATCTTCGGCATCGTCTCCGGAGTCTCTGGCGCCACCGCGGGAGACAGCAAATATGTGCTCCTCGCCGGACTCTCCGGCCTCATCGCCTCTGCCTTGTCCATGGGCTCCGGCGCGTACCTGGCCGCCAAGAGCGAGCGCGAAATCTATCATGCCGAGCTGGCCCGCGAGCGCGAGGCCATCGCGATGAACGGACCCGAGGCCCGCGAACTGCTGTCGCTCTACTACCAGGTGAAGGGCCTGCCCGAAGAAGACGCACAGAAAATGGTCAACCACATCGCCAATGACCCCGAGCAGTTGCTCCGTATCCTGGCAGGCGAGCGGTTGGGCACCTCCGAGGAGGCGCTTTCGAACCCCATGGTTTCGGCCAGTTCCGGTGCGCTCTCAACGGCCATCGGCGCAGCCATCCCCATCATTCCGTTCTTCTTTATGCATGGCGTTGAAGCGGTGATCGCCGCTGCCGCCATCTCCCTGGCCGCCCATTTCGCCGTCGGCGCAGCCAAGTCGCTGATTACCGTTCGTTCCTGGTGGTCTTCGGGCTTGGAAATGACCGTCGTCGGGGCTGTGGAAGGCGCAGTCACCTTCGGCATCGGCTTTTTGCTCGGCAAGGGCGGCATGTAAGGGCTTTGCATAGGGCCGAAGCTTTCTAAGCAGCGGCCCCTCACGAGCTTGCGGAAGTCCGCGACATTGGGACTCATCTCGCCGCAATGCCTATAGAATGGGCGTGGCTCCTGCCGCCAAGGATTCGCCGCCCCATGCTAAAGAAAACTCTTTGCCTGCTGTCGCTTGCCGCCTTTTTGCTGCCGGGTGTCTCTGTCCGGAGCCAGGCGGTTTCTCCGGCCGTCGCCGATGTGGTTGTCGAGCGCGGGGTCGCGATGAAGACCCGCGACGGCGTCACGCTCAAGGCCGACATTTACCGGCCTTCCCGCGAGGGCAGCTTCCCTGTCCTGCTGCAGCGCACGCCTTATAACAAGGACAATGCCGCCGATTTTGGCCACAAGGCTGCGCTCCGCGGCTACATGGTGGTGGTGCAGGATGTGCGCGGCCGGTACACCTCAGAGGGCGAGTGGTACCCCTTCAAGCACGAGACCGAGGACGGCTTCGACACGGTGGAGTGGGCGGCAGCGTTGCCTGGTTCGAACGGCAAGGTAGGAATGTTTGGCGGGTCCTATGTAGGCGCGACGCAGATGCTGACGGCGATCGGCCATCCGCCGCACCTGGCCGGAATTTGCCCAGTGGTGACCGCTTCGAACTACCACGAAAACTGGACCTACCAGGGCGGCGCGTTCGAGCAGTGGTTCAACGAGTCCTGGACTTCGGGGCTGGCGCAGGACACCGCCAATCGCGCTATCCAACAGGGAACAAACGCTGTGGTCGGCAGCACGGTTCTGCCCCTGCGGCAATATCCGCTGTTCAACTTTCACATCGGCCCCGACCCGGCGGACCTGACTCGCAAGCTGGCGCCCTACTTCCTGGATTGGCTCGATCATCCGCTCTACGACAGCTACTGGAAGCAATGGTCGATCGAGGAGCAATTCGGGCAGATCCAGGTACCCGCGCTGACGGTTGCCGCGTGGTACGACATCTTTCAGGGCGGCTCGCTGCGCAATTACCTGGGGATGAAGGCCCACGGCGGCAGCGAGGCGGCACGCAGCGGTCAAAAGCTGCTGGTGACCATCGGAGGGCACGCCGGCGGCGGCCGGACCATCGGCACCGTCGATTTTGGCCCGGCGGCCGAGGAGTTCGACGAGAACGCCGTCACGCTGGAGTGGTACGACTACCTGCTTCAGGGCAAGCAGAACCGGTTCGCCGGCGCCAAGCCCGTGCGGATTTTTGTGATGGGCAAAAACAAGTGGCGGGACGAGGATTCCTGGCCGCTGGAGCGGGCCAAAGATGCGAGGTACTTCCTCCACTCGGCCGGCAAGGCGAACAGATCATCGGGCGATGGTTCGCTTTCGCCGCTTGGCGCACGTACGGAAGCGGCAGACAGCTACACCTACGACCCCGCCAACCCGGTTCCCACCGTGGGCGGACCATTGTGCTGCGATGGGACGCACCTGGCAGCCGGCCCAAGAGACCAGAAGGATGTGGAGAGCCGTCCGGACGTGCTGGTCTATTCCACTCCGCCTCTCGAAGACGATATGGAAGTCACCGGGCCGGTAACGCTGGACCTGTTTGCCCGCTCTTCAGCCGTGGACACGGACTTCACCGCCAAGCTGGTGGACGTGTGGCCCAATGGCTTTGCGCAAAACCTGACCGAGGGGATTTTGCGCGCCGTCTACCGCGAATCGACGGACGCGGCCAAACCAATCGTTCCCGGCAAGGTCTACGAGTACAAGATCGACCTGTGGGCCACGAGCAATGTATTCCAGAAGGGGCACAGAATTCGCCTGGAAGTGAGCAGCAGCAATTTTCCACGCTTCGACCGCAATCTGAACACGGGAAAAAGCGCGAGCGTCGACTCTACATTCGTGAAGGCGACCAACACCGTCCTGCACGACGCAGCGCATCCCTCGGCCCTGGTGCTGCCGGTGGTGCCGCGGTAGGGACTGTAAGTCAGTGGCTGGTGGCCAGCAGATCCCGGGCCGCTTGCCGCCCCAGGCGAATGCAGTCGGGGATTCCGATGCCGTCGTAGGCGTTCCCGGCAAGGCACAGACCGGGGAGGGTGGCTACCCGCTCGGCGATGCGCTGCTTGCGCTCCTGGTGACCGACCGCGTACTGGGCCATGGCTCGCCGCCAGCGCGAAACCTGCGTATGTTCCGGCACGGCTTCCGCGGGAAGTACCTTGTTGCCGAGAATCTGGCTGAGTTCCCGGCGAACCGTATTTACCAGGGCGCCGTCGGTCTCAGCCAGCAGGGCCTCGTTCTTCATCCCGCCGAGGAATGCGCGCAGCACCGCTTTACCCTGCGGCGTGCGACCCAGGAACTTGCGATGGACAAAGGTGCAGGCCAGCATGGAACGGCCCTCGCTGGCGGGAACCAGGAAGCCGAATCCATCGGGCAGGCGGCCCAACTGCGACTCGTCGTATACCAGGTTGACGGTGATCGATGAAGAGTAGGGGATGGCGCTCAATTCCTCGCCCAGCTCAGCGTCCACCGGGCCGAGCAGCACGCCGGCGGCCCAGGCGGGCGACGCCACAACGACCGCATCGAAAATCTCTACCGCTCCGCCGACGCTCACCATCCAGCCGCCGAACACCCTCTGAAGGCTGCTGACCGGTGTGGCCAGGCGCACGCATTCAGGGGCAAGCTGCGCGGTTACGGCGTCGATCAACTGCTGCATTCCCCCGCGTAGAGTGGTGAAAATGGCCCGGGGCGCGGGTTGAGCCTTGCCGGCAGCAGTGCTTCCTCCATTGTTTTTGGCCGCGCTGTTGGCCCTGGCGCGCATCTTGCGGTGCGCGGCCAGCATGCCGCGAGTCAGGGAGCCGAATTCGGCTTCCATCTCCACAAGGCGCGGAAGCACAGTGCGGGCGCTCAGTTGCGTAGCGTCGCCGCCATAGATGCCCGATAACAGCGGATCGGCCAGGCGGTCGACGGCCTCGGAGCCGAAATGCCGTTCCACCAGCGTCGCCACCGCTTCGTCCGCGCTGCCGCTGGGACGGGGCGGGAACAGTAGCTCCAAGCCCATCCGTATCTTGGTTGGAAGGCTGAACAGGCGAGTCAGTGCAGTGGGAATCAGCTTGGTAGGCACCAGAAACATCAGCCCGTCGGGAAGTGGCACCAGCCGGTTGTGCACCAGAATGTAGGTCTTGCGGTCGGCGTCGTTCGAGGGGATCAGGTCGGGCCCAAGTCCCAGCTCGCGGCACAGCTCGATCGCGGCCGGCTTCTCGGTCAGAAAGGAATCCGGGCCGCGCTCAAGCACCGTCCCGTCCACAATCTCCGAAGCCAGGGACCCGCCCAGCCGTTCGCGCGACTCAAATAGCGTGTACTCAATCTTTGCACCCGTCTTGCGTGCCTGCTCCAGTTCATAAGCAGCCGCCAGCCCCGCTATGCCACCGCCAATGATTGCCGTTCGCATCGTTATCCCCATGTCATCATCGCAGCAGCTTCCGGGTTAACGCACGCCTGGTGTCGTTCACTCCCGCATTGCGGCGAATCTGCTCCCCCGTCGAATTAGAATCAAGCCGGCCCGTATAGGTTGCGTGTGATTTGGATCACCTTTGTGCCCTCGTCAGAAGAGAGGAAGCTTTCTCCTTTCTCCCGGTCTACAATGGCTCTCGTTCTTCAACACGATCTTCGGCTGATCTGGTTCCTTCTTCTTCGCGCCCGTTTTGAAACAGGAGTCTCTGAATGACCGCTGAGTTGATCCATCGATTGCATTTTGCCTTCACCGTCACCTTCCATTACCTGTTTCCTCAACTCACCATGGGATTGGCGCTTCTGATCGTGGTTCTGAAGTCGGTGGCTCTCAGAACCGGCAGTCCGCAGTGGGACCGGGCGGCGCGCTTCTGGGGTCGCATCTTCGCCATCAATTTCGTCTTCGGCGTGGTCACCGGCATTCCCATGGAGTTCGAGTTCGGCACCAACTGGGCTCGGTTCTCGCGGCTTTCGGGAGGGGTGATCGGCCAGCCGCTGGCCATGGAGGGCGTTTTCAGCTTCTTTCTTGAGTCGGCCTTTCTGGGGCTATTCCTTTACGGAGAGAAGCGGATTTCAAAGCTCATGCACTGGTTTTCGGCGGTGATGGTCTTTGTGGGCTCGTGGATTTCCGGGTTCTTCATCATCGTCACCGACGCCTGGATGCAGCATCCGGTGGCCTACGACCGCCTGCCCGACGGGCAGTTTCAGGTGCTCAGCTTCTGGCAGTTGCTTTTGAATCCCTGGGGATTGCTCCAGTACGCACACAACATGACCGGCGCGGTTGTCACCGGCTCCTTCGTGATGTCTGCCGTGGGCGCTTTCTACCTGCTGGAACGGCGGCGCGAGGAGTATGCCCGGATCTTCCTGAAGGTCGGCGTCATTGCCGGGGTCATAGCCTCCATCCTGATTATTTTTCCCACCGGCGACCTGCACGGCAAGTATGTGGCGCGCAACCAGCCGGCAGCTATCGCCGCAATGGAGGGCCTGTTCCGGACCGAAGCCGGCGCGGGGATGGTGCTGATGGGCCAGCCCAACGAGGAGACCGGCCAGATCGACAACCCCATCGTGGTCAACGACGCGCTGAGCTTTTTGATTTATGGAACCACCAAGGCGCAAGTGAAGGGCCTGGACCAGATTCCGCACGACCAGTGGCCTACTGCGCTGCCGCTGCTCTATTACGCCTACCACATCATGGCCGGCCTGGGGACCTGGTTTGTCCTGCTGATGGTTATTGCGGCGTTTCTGCTTTGGCGCGGTTGGCTCTACAAGGCGCGCCTCGTCCTCTGGGCGCTCCTGCTTAGCTTTCCGCTGCCCTACATTGCCAACACCGCCGGCTGGATGACCGCCGAACTGGGCCGCCAGCCCTGGCTCATCTATGGCTTGATGCGCACCAGCGAGGGCTATTCGAACACCGTTTCGGCCAGCAACGGCTTGTTCACGCTGCTCGGCTTCATGGGGCTCTATCTGCTGCTGGGCCTGCTGTTTACCGTCCTGATCTATCGCGAGATCAGCGAAGGTCCGGAGCCGAAGACGGCGGCCGGCATTGCGGCTCACGCCGATTGACGATGGACGGCCCGGTTTGGGCTGAAACGGAAGAATGAGGGGCTTCGTCATGATGGGTTTCATTTGGTTCTGGCTGGTTGCGGTGATGATCGTCGGCTACGTGGTGCTCGACGGCTTTGACCTCGGCGTGGGCGTTCTCCACCTCTTCCTGGTGCGTACAGAGGCTGACCGGCAAACCTCCCTGCGCTCCATCGGTCCGGTGTGGGACGGCAACGAGGTGTGGCTGCTGGCTGGCGGCGGAACGCTCTACTTCGCCTTTCCGCTGCTCTACGCCTCGGCCTTCAGCGGCTTCTATCTGCCCCTGATGATCGTGCTCTGGCTGCTGATTCTGCGCGGGATAAGCCTGGAGTTGCGCAACCATATCGAGGTCGGCGTTTGGCGGGCCTTGCTGGATGGGCTGTTTGGGCTTTCGAGCGCACTGTTGGCGGTTTTCTTTGGCGCTGCCCTGGCCAACGTGCTGCGCGGGGTTCCGTTGCAGGCCGACGGATACTTCTTCCTGCCGTTGTGGACCAACTGGCAACCCGGCCCGCAACCCGGCATTCTGGACTGGTACACGGTGATCGGCGGCCTGGTGGCGCTGACGGCGCTTACCCTGCACGGGGCGCTTTGGCTCACGATCAAGACCTCGGGTGAACTGGCCGAACGCGCGCGGCGAATCGTGACCCCGCTATCGCTGCTGGTGGCGGCTCTGACCCTGGTCAGCCTGGCAGCCACCATGGTCGTGCGCCCGGCCAGCCTGGACAACTACTTCCGGTACCCGCTTACCTTTGTTGTTCCCGTGGGTGTTGTCGCCTCACTGGCCGGCATCTGGCTGCTCAACCGCAATGCCCAGCCGGTGAAGGCTTTTCTCTGCTCCTGCCTTTACCTCTTCTTCATGCTGGCCGGGGCTTGCTGGGGACTGTACCCAACGCTGCTTCCGGCCACCACGGGGCAGGACCGCGACATCACGCTCAGCCGGGCCATCTCCGGACCGCATACGCTCTCGGTCGGCCTGGTGTGGTGGGGATTTGGAATGGTGCTGGCGCTGGGCTACATCATCTTTGTCTACAGCAAGTTCCGGGGGAAGGTGGATTTGAGCTCTGCCGGACATTGACCTGGAACGACGCAGCCGATAGGTAGCGCGAAAGGGCGAGGAAATTTCGGCTCTTGAACTTGGACCCTTGTTGCGTGATTATTGCTTCGGCAAATAAATACCAACAAATTTTCGGGTGCCCCTCGATACGTTTTTGCTTTTGTGGCTATAGCGGTTCCAGGATTGCTGTACCTCGAAACCACAAACCCGGGTTGACGCGACCACCAGGGAGCGGCAACCTCACAATACGTCAGAAAGGGTATACCTATCCTGGAACCGCTCTAGGATGGGGTAGCACGAAGACAGGATTTATTTGTCGGATCTATAGGCCGGTTCCACAACGGCCGTACCCAGAAATGGCTGCCGTCAGCTGCGTTCCCCGTCCACGCCGGAATGCGCGCCTCGCTTGCACAGAATTACCCTCACCCGGCGCACAATGTTCATTGGTGGCTGAAGCGGAACGACGGCGAGTCGCGGCCGAGTATCGGAAGAGGCCTAAGAGGCGGGAAGTATCTGTCAGGGATCCGCCCGGTTTATACCGAATTTGAATGCGCCCTCCCCCCCCCGGGGTCCATTCTCCGTTTATTCGCCCTTCAAACCGCGACGCCGTGACCTTTTCCCGGTTGGCATCGCTCTCCATGCGGCTGCAGAAATTCTGGAAACGCCCTGAAGCTGCGCCCATTCAAGCCGTGAAAAGGCAATAAATCACGCCGCGAAGTCGATAAACCCGCGCTGCGGATCGGTGGCGATGAGCTTCACTGTCACCTTGTCGCCCACGTCCAGACCCTTGCCGCCGCTCACCAGCATTCCGTCCACGTGCGGGTCGAGCGTGCGGACGAAGGTGCCGTATTGGTTGACGCCGGTGACGATCGCCGGGAAACTCTGCCCGATGCGCGGGTGCAGAACGACGGCCGCGATGCGCTTTTGCATCTCGCGTTCCACCTTGCGTGCGCCGTCTTCCATCAATGTGCAACGCTGGGCAATGGTGTTCAGGTCGCTCTCGGAGTAGGGCTGTGCAGCCTTGGCGAGCCAGGCCTTGAGCAGCCGCTGCGTCACCACATCCGGGAAACGCCGGTTGGGCGCGGTCGAGTGCGTGTAGTCCTGCACCGCCAGTCCGAAGTGGCCGGGCGAAACCTCATTCGGCTTCACCAACACATATTCGCCGGGGCCCATCAGCTTGACGACGGCCAGCGAGAGGTCGGGAAAGTGGTCGGGGTCCTTCTGCTTCTGGGCCAGCAGAAAGTCGTTGAGGACCTTCGAATCTGGCTCCGCGGGCAGGGTCGTTCCCAGGCCCTGGGCCAACTCGACGATGCGATCCCAGCGCTTGGGCGTGCGCACGATGCGCCGGATCGAAGCCACGCCGGCCTGCTCGAAGGTCCTGGCGATGACCCCGTTGGCCGCCACCATGAACTCCTCGATCAGCGAGGTAGCGCGGTTCTTTTCGAGCCGCGCTATCTCCACCGCCTGGTCGGCCAGCATCACCGGGCGGGTTTCGATGGTCTCCAGATCCAGCGCGCCGTGCTGGAAGCGCCCATCGACCATGCGATGAGCCGCCGCGTCCTGAAGCTTGAGTTGCGCAGCCAGATCGGCGCTGGCAGCCACCTTGGCCGGAGCCGGGCCTCTGCCCTCCAGCCACGCGCCGACCGCGTTATATGCCAATTGCGCCCGATTGCGCACCAGCGCGCGGTATGCCTTTCCATCCGAGACCGTGCCCGCCTGGTCCACAGCAAACTCAATGACCACGGCCGCGCGGTCTTCGTTTTCGTTGAGTGAGGTAATGCCCTCGGAGAGTTGGGACGGGAGCATCGGGAAGACTCGTACGCCGGTGTAAACCGAGGTGGTCTCACTGCGGGCGTGCCCGTCGATCACCGTTCCCATGTGAACTCGCGCATCCACGTCGGCCACGCCGACGAGCACGCGGATGCGGCCGTCGGGCAACTGCTCGGCCCACTCAATCTGGTCCAGATCCTTCGAGGTATCGTTGTCGATCGACGACCAGGGCAGGCTCCGCAGGTCTTGAATCTCCCTGGCAGCGGGCGGCTCTGGTTGGGCCTGGATTGCGACCAGTTCCGTATCGGCTCCTGCGGGGAAATCGGGCTGGAAGCCGTGCTCGATCATGGCGGCGTGGGCCGCGGCAACGAGATTGAAGTGGACAGGCTGGCCGTTGGCGGGTTTTGGCTGGCTGGAATGCATGCGCAATCGGTCTCCTTGCAACCGAAGAGCAAGGCTACCATGCCGGGGCAGACGCCAATGTTACAGAGCCAACGGGCGGCCTTCGCTGCGGCCACCCGCCGGTTCTTTGATCATCGGCAATCAGTTGGTCGAGCCGGCTGTCACCACGTTCACCGTCAGGTAGACGCTATGGCTCACCACCGCGTTGTCCACGTAGGCAGTCGCCGTGATCTTCAGCGTGGCCACGCCCAGCGGCGTTCCGGATGAGCCGACCAGCGTTACGCTGTTGCACCCGATGCCCACGCCGCCCAGACCCACCAGCAGCAGAAGCAGGACAAGGAAGCGCCGCGTGGATCTGCAGGCAAAAATGCGTGCCCTGCGACCGAACGGGAGCAGGAAAAATCCGCCCAGAACGGCCAGCGCAGCACCGCCCGCCGCGCGCCCCCATAAGGCTGGCCCGTGGCGGTTGGACGCCGCAGTGGTGCTCCCCGCAGCGAAGGTCTGCACAACAAACGTCACTGTCGCCGTTGGCGTCACCTGCTGCGGAGTCGCTGTGCAGGTCATATCGTCCTGCGAGGGAACGGCGCAGACCACCTGAATCTGGTTGTTGAATCCTCCAAGGCCACCCACGATGAACGACGCTGACCCAGCCGAGCCTTGCACAATGGTCAGATTAGTGGGCGGGTTGGTGGGCGACGGGGTAATGGTAAAGTCCTGCACGTCGAGGGTAAGCAGATTCGAGGTCGCCGCGCTGAAATAAAGGTCGCCCTGGTAGACCGCGACGAGCGTGTCTTGCCCGCCCGGCAGCGTGGACAGGGTGAGAGAGGCAGTGGAAGCGTCGCTCAGCGGCGAAGCGGACAGCGGAACCACGCCGAGCAGCGTGGTTCCGTCGTAAAAGGCCACGTTGCCCGTGGGGTTCTGCTCAATGGTCGCGGGCGGCAGCGAATTTGGCGTCACCGTCGCAGTCAGGACGACGACCTGTCCCGGAGACGCGGTGGAAACGTTGGCCGTCAGAACCACCGTATCGGGTAGCGTGGTTGCCGCCAGAAGCAGGGCGGTTGAGGTGCTCGGCAGCCAATTTGAGTCGCCCGAGTACACCGCCGTGATGACGTGGTTGACATTGTTCGGAAGAGAAACCGTGATGGTAGCCGTGTTGGACGTGACGATGCCGGTGCCCAGCAGCGTGCTCCCGTCGTAAAAGTTCACCGTGCCGGTAATCGAATAGGTCGCGCCGACGGTAGTGCTCAGCGGAGCGAGGGTCGCGGTGAGAGTTTCCGCCATTCCGACGGTAAGCGTGGCCGGCGTCGCCGTCAGCGTTGTCACCGTCGCGCTCTTGGCCACGGTCACGATGATCTGCGGCGAAGTGGACGAGGAGTAGTTTCCGTCGCCCGCGTACACAGCCTGCAGCGCGTGGGTGGCCAGTGTGCTGCTGGCCGGAATCACCACGGAAAAGCTTGCCGTCGGCACACCGTTCACCAGCGCCAGCTTTGCCGAGGCCGTGGGCAGCCCATCCAGATGGAGCGTCACCGCGCCGGTGGGTGAGGCGCTGCCGGCCATCGGGCTGCCAACCGTCAGCGTGGCTGTGACCGTAATGGTCGCGCCGGGCGCCGGCGCGTACGTGGACGGTACAACCGCAAGGCTGGTGGTGCTGAGCTGCGTGTTCACGTTCACTGGCGGCGTGGAGGTGAACGCCTCGTAGGTCGAGTCGCCACTGTATTTGGCCACAATCTCGTTGCCACCCAGGGCAAAAACCCCTTCGACGGTCAATGTCGCCTCTCCATTGGCATCCAGGGTCGTAGGTGTCGAAGAGAGCGCCGTACCCGTGGACGAGTCAAAGAAGGTTACGCCGCCGGTCGGCGTTCCATCGCCGTTCAGGGAGACCACATTGGCTGTCAGGGTAATCGTCGCCGAGGGGTTGTAGGTCGAATTGGGTTGGGTAGGCGAAACCGAAAGGGTCACGGTTACTGCGCCCGTGCCCGTCGCTTCAGTGCTGGCCCATTGGTTCACTAGCGTCTGCGCATTCACCGCGCCCAGGCCGGTGGCCAGATCGTAGCCCGTGCCCGCCGTGAAGCCAATCTGCCCGTCGGCGTTGCAGCCGGGACTTCCGGCCACGCACCACAACTGCGCGCTTCCCTGCTCGACGTCTTCGAAGACGCCGCTCTGCTGGCTGAGCGCGTACAGATTGGGAGCAAGATTTCCCTGCGCACCGTATTTCTGAGCCACCAGCGCCGCAACGCCGGCAAAGATGGCCGCCGAGCCGGAACTGCCTCCAGCGCGCACCAGTGTGCAGCCGCCCGAGGCCGTAGAACCGGACGTGGAATCGCTCAGGCAAAAGGCCAGCCCGGGATTCACGCCACTATCGACCGCTGTGGGCAGGACGAGGTCGGGCAGCAAACGGCTGGCAGGCAGTCCCGTCGCGCTCAATTCTGCGCCGGCGGTGACCTTTGCAACCGTTTGGGCGGAAGTCGTCTGCCAAGTGGGCGTGCCATAGATCACGCTGCCGCCGCCGCCACCCGCATAGGCCGGATCGGCCACGCTGGCCGGCGACCACGCGGTCAATGCCGACGCACCCTCCGTCAGCCCGCCGGGGCCAAATCCCGCCACACCCACGGCCGTGTTCCAGGGGGTCGAAGCCAGCGCGCTCACGCCATATCCGCTCGATACCCGCGCATCGCTTCCGGCTGCTTGGCACGCAGCGGCGCCGCTGTTTCCCGTGGCCGCAATCACCGCGATCCCTTCTGCAGCAGCCTGCCGGTAAAGTGCGGCATAAAACGCCTGATGCGTCTCGCTCAGCGCCGCTTCGCAGGCCGCGTAGCCCACCGGAACGGTTTGCGCCAGCGCCCGATCCACGATCGAAGCAAACGCCAGATCCAGTCCGTCCGTCGCGCTGGTCGAACCCGCGGGGACGAGCACAATCTGCGCGCCGGGAGCGGCAGCGCCGGCCCATGAGGCTGCCAGCGTAGCCTCCGCCTGATCATCCGCCAATCCGGGGTCCGTGCCGTTCACCATCACCGTAAGTTGGCTGGCGGGCAGTCCGAATGCCGAGCGGAAGGCCGCGACATCCGCGCTGTTCACGTTGCTCCTGGCAGGAATGGCGATCGTTTGGCCGCTGCCTTTCGCGCCCGCCTCATGCAGCTGATCCAGATGAAGAAGCTGCGCGGCCAGTTGCGGCGTCAGGGCCTCAGCGCGGCTCGATGAAGTCTCGGCAGCGAGTTTGGCAGCGGGGACGGCCAACGCTTGCGGAGTGGTCAATGCGGGAGTTGCCATGCCTCCATCCAGCGAAACCAGCCCATGCACCAGCGGCTTGAGCGCGCCGGGCACGCTGATCCCGGCGGCCAAGATGGCGCGCTCGCCACCCGCGGTCGCAACCAGGTGAACATCGGTGTGGAAGGCATGTTCCACCTGGGCGGCCGTTCCTGAAAATTCGATCCATCTCCGGCCGGCAGGCAACGGAGCCACCTGAAAGCCCTGGCTGCCGAGCCATGCCGCGACCGCCGCAACATCTTCGGCTGAATTCGAGTAAGCGGAAGCAAAGGCGGCTGGCGTGAGCCATTGGTGGTATTCGGGCGATGATAAATTCTGCTGATTGGCGAGTTCCGAGGTCAGTGCACTCTGCTGAGCAGTGGAGGGTGAGAGCAGCAAAAGCATCCGTCCCAGCGGAGCTGAGGAGGGCGCAACACCCAAATCCGTCCCAGCGGGCGCAGGAGGCTGGCTTGCCGGGATCGGCACGGCCGGGGTCGTGCGCCAATCGCCGGCCAGCCTGGAAACTTGAGGCCCCGCCGCGGGGTCCCTCCCCGTGAGGTGGTCATTCGGCGACTGGGCAACGGCCGCTCCCAAGCTGAATGCGAGAACAAATGCGAGCGGCAGGCCGAAGCTCTCTTTGTGTGCCATGTTCCTCTTTTGCACGAACCCTGAACGACTTGCGCCTCATTTCGATGGGATGAAAAGGGCACCATCCTATCTTGCCTGAAGGAATGGTTCTCCCATCTACCACCTTTTGGGCAGAGAGTCTCAGAATGAAGGTCGTTTCGTCCCGATTGTATAGCGGCAGCGGGTCCTTCCATAGCAGATTCTCGCTCAGGGCACCGGCTCCAACCGAAGATGAAAGAGCAATGAACACTGCATTGCCTGCCGGAACCCCCACCCTGAATCGTGCATTTAATGTTTTGGCCCCGGCGAGCGATTTTTGCTCGCCGGGGCCAAAGTGAAGCCGTTGCCGCCGGAAATATGACTCCCTGTCTCTCTTCTATTGAATGCCGAGATCGCTCAGCACCTTGGGCTTGGCCTCATCCTGAACCAGCAGGTTGTGGCACGCCGAGCAATCCTGCGTAATGCTGGTGCCGTCCTTGGCCGTGTGGTCTCCGTCGTGGCAGCGGAAGCAGCCCGGATAACTCATGTGGCCGATGTGGTTGGGATGCGTTCCCCAGGTCACCTTCATGGCGGGAAACACATTCTGGCTGTAAAGCGTCACCAGTTCGTCGCCTGCGGACTTGACAAGCTTCGCCTTTGCCTGCAGCACTTCAGGATGCTGCGAGCGATAAAACGCATCAAGCTGCTGCGGAATCTTTGCCCGCGCCTCGGCTTCGCTGGAGTAGCTCGTCTTCAGCAGTTCCAGCCCCTCTTTATGAACCCAGGGCAGGTCGGGGCTGACTGCGCCGTCGGCCATGGCCCGGTTGAGCGCGTCTTCCGCGGTAACAAAAGTGTGCGCCGCGCGATTGTGACAGTCGATGCAGTCCATCACCCGGCGCTCACCCTGGGGCACGCCCTTGCCCGCTGTGGACGAGACGAATTCGGTGACCGAGCCGTCGGCATTTTGCTTCTGTACCCAGGGAATGGTGGTCCGCGTCGGATCGGTGGCGACGTACTCGATGTGTCCCAGGTGAACGCCGTGAATACCGGTCAGGTGAGACAGCGAATCCTGTCCGCCCAGGTGCAGCACCAGCACCGTCTGCGTCTCGGTATTCTTCTCGTCATCGGCAAAGGTGGACTTGACCAGCAGCTTTTCACCCACAAACCGGGCCGGCGTGTGGCAGCCCTCGCAGGTGTAGCGTGCCGGACGCAGATTCATCACCGGCGACGGAATCGGCGTCGGGTAGTCGGGAATGTACTTCGGAGCGAAATGCGCCATGGGGTGCAGACTGACTTCGATCAGCTGCTTGGTGCCGTTCACCTTGGCCGAAAAATACGCCTGTGCGCCCGAGCCGATGTGGCAGGCAACGCAGTCGACGTGAGAGTGCGCGGATATCTTGTAGGCCGTGTATTCCGGGTGCATCACATGGCAGGACTGGCCGCAGAACTGCGGCGAATCCATATAAGCCGCGCCGCGATAGCTGGCCATGGCCACCAGCAGCAGGTTGGCGATGGTGGTCACCAGCACGATGTCCAGCCCGTGGCGAAACATCTTGTCGTTGAGGTCGATCCTGGGGAATTCGGCGGGGATCTGCCCGGCTTTCTGGAGCTTTCTGCGCCGCACCATAACGCCGACCGGGATCAGCAGCAGCCCGGCGACGAACACCGCGGGCAAAAGCAGAAAGAAGATGATGCCGAGGTACGGGTTATCGTTGAACTTCCCAAACAGTTCGACCAGCCAGTAGCCGACCATGGTCACGCCGGAGGCGGTGGTGATGGCTCCGCCGGCAAGGCTGATGGGATTGTTGCCGAAGAACAGTGCCGGCCTGACCCAGTTATCACGCAATCTCTGAAACACTTGCACCGTACCCCCACTCTCAAACGGATGGCCCGCCGTGAACGGCGGGCCTGGTTGTTCTTCCCGATCCGATTCCGGTTCCTACTTCAAGCTGCGATAGTAGGCTACGGAGTCCTTGATCTGCGCGTCCGTGAGTCCCGCAACCGGCTTCATCTTGCCTTTGCCGTTCTTGACGGCGGCAGCCATCTGGTCGGCGGACAGCTTCTTGATGTCCGGATCCGAAACCGGCTTCACGCCCATCTTGGCCATCCCTGCGCTCGGGGTACCGGTGGCACCATGGCACATCTGACACTTGGCTTTGTAGGTCGCTCCGCCATCCTGCGCGAAGCCCACGGCGCTGGCCAAAGACACGACTACGGCGAGCACCACCTGGGATCGAAAGTTCATTGACATTGCAAGACTCCTTTAGTCTCTGTCGGCCGGTTTTTGTCGACCTGATTCTGTCGGCCACGTCGCCCGGAACCAGCCCTTCCGGACGTCTACCTCTTCAAACCTTAACCCCAGCGGCAACTGTCAGTCGCTGAGGCCGCAGCAAGTATGGCAACAGAATGCCATCCGTCAAAAACCGGCGCAATCCCCCTGACTTCGGAGACTGCGTCGGTTTAAAAGCAGGAGTGAACCGGAAGACTTCTGAATCCGGCCCACCCCAGTCATCTTTTGAGACCCGGCGGTCTCGGCTAGAACTCGTAATGGATTGCAAGGGTTAGATTGTTCGCATGGAAATTGCGCGGCGCAGTTTCCCCGGCAGGCGAGATCGTCATGCCGGTTTGCACGCCGGCCGAGGCGCACGGTACGACGTTAATCGACGGAGAAGCGGCGGTCGGAACACTGAGAGTGCAGTACTGCGAGCCGCTCGGTCCTCCTTCGCCGTAACCGTAGAAGTTGTAATCGGCCTTCCAAACCAGTCCCGGATGGACCGTCCATGCAACGTTCACAAAGGGAGACTGATAGGTGGACACCAGCGAGCCGGCGACGTCGCGCGCATCGTTGTAGAAGCGGGTGCCGTTCACCGAGTTGACCCGGTAACCGAGGTTGGAGCGGAACTGCTTGGTGGGCGAGTACATGAGGGCCACGGATCCGAACTGCGTGGGAGCGTGCTCGAAGTCCAGGGCCGGGCCGAGGTCATAGGCGCCCGACCTGCCGAGCGAGCCGGGGCAGATTGCGCCGTTGGCCGGAGCCGCGGCGGCGATGCCGGTGGCAGCGCTCGCACCGCCCAGATAGCAGATGTTGTCGGCGATGTACACGTCGTTGTAGGAGTAGTTGAAGTCGAGCCCGTAATGATCGTTCGG
>JBEKTB010000061.1:0-18847 GCA_049516495.1 Occallatibacter sp. | reverse complement strand
TACCACGGTTTTGGGACCTCGCTTGCCGCCAAGATGGAGGTTGAAGTGAACTACGACGCCTCCCTGGGAAAGAGTTTTCGGGTTGTGACCCAGAGCGGGTCGAAGATTCTTCTGGAAAAGGTCCTGAAGCGGGCGGTGGAAAGCGAAAAGGAAGCCTCGCAGAACAAGGGGTCGACGGCCCTGACGCCTGCCAATTACCGATTTCGCCTGGCGGGCAGCGAGGACCTGGGTGGCCGGCCGGCATACATGCTGGATGTGGAGCCGCTGGTGGTGAGTAAATTCCTCTACAAGGGCAAGATCTGGGTGGATGCGGCAGATTTCGCGCTGGTGAAAATCGAGGCTGAGCCTGCAAAGAACCCTTCCTTCTGGATTGCCCGGACGCTGATCCGGCAGACCTTCGGGAAGACCGGCAGGTTCTGGTTGCCGGCCCAGAACCGGAGCGAGACCAAGGTGCGCGTTGGGGGAACCGCGGTGTTCACGATCGACTACGGGACCTACCAAGTCGTGTCGAACGCTTCGTATTGACGGACTGGCGCACCGCTCAGGCGGCTGGCGGACTCGGGGGATGATCCAAGCCTCGGGGCCTTCGAGAACTGCTGCACACCCCAGTACCGCGACTGTGTAAATTTGTACTTCCCAGGTCTCAAAATCGAGACCTGGGGCACCCGTCCTGTATCGATCCGGATTTCCGAATCATGCGGTCACGGTACTAGTTGCTGCGCCGGATGGCCAGCACCGTCGTGTCGTCGAAGCTTTCCCCTCCGTTGACAAATGCCCGCAAGTCGTCAAAGCAGGCTGCAATCAGCTCAGCAGGTTGCCGCGCGGCCTGCTGGCTCACCAATGTCATCACGCGGTCCACGCCATACTCGTCGCACTCGTTGCGGGCTTCGGAAAGTCCGTCGGTGTAAAGGAAGAGCGTGTCGCCGCACTCCAGTTGCACGCAGGTGGCGGAAGTTTCCGTTTCGAGGAACATCCCCAGCGGCATACCGGTGGAGTCAATACGAGACGCTCCCCCGCGCCCAACGACGATTGCGGGGCAGTGGCCTGCGTTATGAATTTCTACCTCCCCGCTTGCCTTCGCCAGCCCGCACACCAGCGTGGCGTATTGACCCGCCAGCGCGCTTTCGCACAACACGCGGTTGACGCGGTTGACAATTTGGCCCAGCGGCATGGACATGGCGGTGAGGCTGCGGAACAAGGCATGAAGCTGCGCCATGATCATGGAAGCGGCCACGCCCTTGCCGGAGACATCGCCCAAAAGGAAGAGGAGCTGCCCTTCGGTGGGGATCAGGTCGCAGTAGTCGCCGCTGACGGCGCCGAGAGGAGCGAAATGATAGCTCGTGTCCCAGTCGCCCACGCGCAGGCCATTTTGCGGCAGCAGCCTGCGCTGCACCTGGGCAGCCAGGTCGAGGTCCCGCTGGAGGGCGACGCGTTCCGAATGGCTCAAATGATCCAGGCAATACTGCACCAGAGGATCCGCGAGCAGGCGCTCCCGTTCCACCGTGTCGTGGCATTCAAGACATATGCCGTAGGTGCCTTCGGCCATGCGATCCAGCGCTGAATCGACTTCGCGCAACAGGCCTGCCAGGTCCGAGTTTTGCGGCGTGGAGGCAAGCGCCGCTTCCAGCCGGCGTTTGCGCTCCTCCAGTTGACTCTGCAGGAAACCCGCCTCGAGCGTGTCCATGAGAATCTCCCCGGGTTAGGTGTCGATCATTCGATTCTGCAAACCCCGTTTTTGATTCGCGGATCCATCCCACGGAGACAGATTGCCGGTCGTCATCCAGGGCCGCGCTCAAAGTAACCCAGTCGGCGGGTTGCGCGCGATTTTGCGGCCTCATACCGCACGAATTCGCGGCCAGGGTCAGGATGGCCCCGGCTCCTCATCGGCTGACGATCAACATGAGCGGGTCGGGAACGGCGCGGCAGGTCTTGCCGGGCGCGAGCTTCCATGTGGAGCCGTCCGCGTAGGTGACCGAATCGAGGTCGATTGCGCGGACTGATGTGAGGCCGGGGACCGAGAAGTCCGTGAAAAACTCCCGGCTGGTTCCAGCGCTGAAGGTGACCTCCAGGGTCCGGGCCGCATCGTCGTCCAGGCCGGTCAGAGCCGGGTCGCTCAGCGCACGCGTAACGCGCCCTTTCGCGGTGAGTCCGCGCACCGTGACCGTGGCTCCCACAATCTGCCGGGAATCCCGATTGGTCAGGATCAGGTGAAGACCCTGGGCAGGCCCTTTCGGCTCGCCGCTCCTGACCGCCAGCATGTTTCCGCTGGCGGCTTGCTGCGCCCGCAACGAGACGGGGCAAGTGCTCGGGCCCTGCGGCAACTTGACGATAAAGTTCTGCGTTTGTCCCATGTTTTCCATACCGGCAGTTCCATTTTGTCCGGACAATGGGATTGCGCCGAAAAGGATCGCGAACAAAACCACGCTGGCAGGCTTCATGGTGAACCTCCGCTCATGCATCTTCGAGAGTGCTTGCGCGGCTCCTCGCGGCAGGAGTCGCGCTCACGAACAGGCTACTCCGGCGGTGTTTGCGGATCAAGAGCTCTGGCCCTGAATCAGGGAAGAACTCCCCGCCGGAGCAGCGGCCAGGGCGCGATTGCCGCAGGGGTCTCTCCCGTTCTCCGGCGCCGAATCCCCATGCGTGTTTGCTGTGTTACCGTTGCATTACGGCGTCCCTGAGCCGGGCCGGGGGTTTTGGGTCCGGGTTGAACGTCTGGCGTCCGAGCTTTCGCAATGAGAAGACGGTCGCTTGCGGAATATCACCGCAGTTGGGTTGTTCAGTTGAACGCACGGGGTTCAATGGACGGCTTGGTGGAGATCAGGGGCGGCGGGTGCATACCCAGAATGTCCCAGCAGCCGGAACTGACATCGACCCCTCTTGCCCCGAGCCCGGCACCTGCGCCTGGGTCCACCTACATCTCCGCGTCCAATGCAGCGCCCACTCCCGTGCCCGAGCTCAGCTCCGCGCAGCAGCAGGATCAACGACATACGCCGCAGCGGATTCCGCCCTGGCTGGAGAGCACCGAGCTGTTCCTGCGCACGTTTGTGCTGATGTTCGTCGGCATGGCGATCTGTATTGCGCCGTGGTCGGGCGACCTGCTGTGGTTTCTTCCCAGGTCGCGCTTTTTGTGGGACCAGAACCCCCTGATTTTATATTTTCCCGTGCTTGCACACTATGCGGCCAACGGGGCGGTGCGCGGTGTCGTGTCAGGACTGGGGCTTTTGAATCTGTGGGTTGCATTTCACGACGCTCTGCACCATTGGGACGGATAGGACATGGAAGACAGGGAACAGGGATCAGGGAACAGGGAACAAATGACGGGGAACAGGGGTCAGGGAACAGGGAACAGCGACCCCGACGAGCGCGGACTGCTTGCTGAGATTCCAGCAACTTCCAGCATTTCATCGGACTCCAAAGCAGGCCCTGAGACTTCCCCGGAGCAGTCCGCGCCTCCTGTTCCCTCGGCTGTCATCCCCGGCAACGGAGCGCCTCCGCCGCTTGAGTGCGCCCCGCTGGCTTATGAAAACTCCAGCTTTTTGAACAGCGCCGACGGGCGGCTGATCCGCATCGTCTCTGAATACATGGAGCCGCTGGCCCGCTTCCGGCGGGAGCAGATTCAGGACACGGTGGTGTTTTTCGGTTCGGCGCGGTTTCGCGGGCGCGAGGAAGCCGATCACGCCCTGGAGTTGCTGGATAATACCGGCTCCACGCAGCCGGCGCCCAGCGAAGAACAGCCCGCCAAAGCGCCGGAAATTGCCGCGGGCAGGGCCACGGATTTGCAGCGCAAGCGCGCCGTGGCGGCGGTGGAGATGGCCCGCTACTACGAGGACGCGCGACGGCTGGCGAGCCTGCTGACGCATTGGGCCAAACGGATTCCATCGCGACGGGCGCGGTTTGTGGTCACTTCGGGCGGCGGGCCGGGCATCATGGAGGCGGCCAACCGCGGCGCTCACGAGGCGGGCGGCAAGACTATCGGGCTCAACATCCGGCTGCCCTTCGAGCAGTCGCCCAACCCGTACATCACGCCCTCGCTCAACTTCGAGTTCCACTACTTCTTCATGCGCAAGCTGTGGTTTGCCTACCTGTCGAAGGCGCTGGTGGTGTTCCCGGGCGGATTCGGAACCCTCGACGAGATGTTCGAGGTTCTTACCCTGGCGCAAACCCACAAGCTGGCCAAGAAGATCACCGTGGTCATTTACGGCTCGGAGTACTGGAAGAGGGTTTTCAATCTGGATGTGCTGGTGGATACCGGCGCTATCTCGCCCAAGGACATCGAGTTGTTTCAGTTCGCCGACACGCCGGAGCAGGCATTCGAGTTGCTGCGGAATGGGTTGACGGAGAATTACCTGGCGGCCGAGGTGGCCGAGGGCAAGCTGGCTGCAAGCCAGGAGACGGCCCAGGGCCAGGAACTGATGCCCGGCTGGACGGTGGAGGATTTTCTGGGTCCGGAACTGGCCAAGACGAGCAAGTAGAGCGCGGCGGATCTCCGGCGACGGGATTAAAACTGCGGGATTTCCCGTCTCCCCCACAAGCGGCAAAAAAGATACGCTGCAAGGATGAGGCACCCGGCGATTTCTCCGTTTTTTGCCGGGGATTTTCCCATTCTCTATCCTGAATTACCCATTAACTCTGTTGATTCTTTCGTTAATTGAACCTACATTCGCACCCTGTTAACTCCGCATTGATGGGGGTTGGGGGATACTGTCTCCAGAAATTCCAACCGGCAAGCGGAATTGAGGAGAAGGAATGGCCCAATCGACCATCTCGTACCTGTGGCGCGACCGGAAGGCGGCGCAAGGCTTCCGGACCGGCGTTTCAATACACAGTCACACCAACCAATCCCAGGAAACACTGGATTTTCTGGCGAATCTGGGCAACCAGTACCCGCTGATTCGTCCCTTGCTGTCGCGCCTGGAGCAGCGTTCGGAGCGGTTGTACGGGGTGCGGGTGGACTATGCGGCCAGCTATTGGACGCCGCCGATGACGCCCAAGCTGGCTTTTGACCTGGAGAGCCGGCAGATCGAAAAACTGGATCTACGTTCCATGGTTTCCATCTCCGACCACGACAACATCAAGGCGCCGATGCTGCTGCGCACCCTTCCGAGCGCCCGGCAAATCCCGGTTTCGGTGGAGTGGAGCGCTCCCTACGGGGGCGTGCAGTCGTTTCACCTGGGCGTGCACAACCTGCCCAGCGCCAAAGCCGCGGAATGGATGCGGACGCTGACCGACTTCACGGCCAACCCCAGCGACGCGCGGCTGACCGAGATTCTGAAGGCGCTCCACGAAGAGCCGAACGTGCTGGTGGTCTTCAATCACCCGCTGTGGGACCTCTATCTGGTTGGACAGGACAAGCACGAGTTTCTGGTGGGCGAGTTCCTGCAGAAGAACGGCGCATTTCTCCACGCCCTGGAACTCAACGGGCTGCGCAACTGGGACGAGAACCGCGCGGTGCGGCGGCTGGCCGAGCGCTGGAACATGCTGCTCATCTCCGGCGGCGACCGGCACGGTGTGGAACCCAACGCCAACATCAACCTGACCAACGCCGTCAGCTTCTCGGAATTCGTGCATGAGGTTCGCCGCGAGAAGAAGAGCAACCTGCTGTTCATGCCCCAATATGCCGAGCCGTGGAAGCACCGCCTGCTGCAATCGACCATCGACGCCATCCGCCACTATCCGGAGTTTCCACAGGGTTCGCGTACCTGGGACGAGCGCGTCTATCATCCGGATGCGCGTGGAGTGGTACGGCCGTTGAGCGAGTTGTGGCCCAACGGTGCGCCGCCCAGGGCAATGAGTTTTATGCTGGCCGCCGTGCAATTGATGGGCATGGGCCTGGTTTCCGATGGATTGCGACTGGCGTGGAGCGATTCGCAGCAGATGCGGCTGGCGCTGGGCGAGTAGGATAGGCTGTCGGCTGAGAACTGAGGGGGATCCGTCGACGGTCCGAACGGTCAGGGAATGGAATCTGAAAGAACTGCAATGAACGATCGAGGGCCTCGCGTGGCCTACTTCCCCGACTCGTTCCACGAGGTCAACGGGGTGGCGCACACCAGCCGCCACTTCGAGGCTTTTGCGCGGCGGCGGAACCTGCCCTTTCTCTGCGTCCGCGCGGGAGACCGCACCCAGGCCATCCTTGAAGACGGCAACGTGTGGACGCTGGAACTGCCGCGCGGCTTTCTCTCCTTTGCCCTGGAAAAAGACCTGCGCTTCGACCCCGCGTTTCTGCGCCACATTCCGCTCATCGGCGAAGTCCTGGAGCGGTTCAAGCCCGACCTGATCCACATCACCGGCCCGAGCGAAGTGGGAATGCTGGGCGCGGGGCTGGCCCACCACTTGGGCCTGCCGCTGGCCGCCAGTTGGCACACCAACGTCCACGAATATCTGGCGCGGCGTTCAAAGTGGCTTCTGCGCCTGCTGCCCGAGCGGCAGTCGGCCGCGACAGGCCAGAAGATCGAAGACCTGACCATGGCCGCCGCCGCCAAGTTTTACTCGGTGGCGCAAGTGCTTTTTGCGCCCAACCCCGAACTGTGCGCGCTGCTGGAACGGACCACGGGACGGCCCTGCCACCTGATGCCGCGCGGCGTGGACGCGGAACTGTTCCATCCCGGCAAGCGCAGGCGCAACCCCGAAGACCGCGACCATGTTCTGGGATTTGTGGGCCGCCTGTCGGTGGAGAAGAACGTAGCCCTGCTGGCCCAGGTGCAGGAAGAACTGGAGCGGATGGGGCACCGGAGTTTTCGCTTCCTGATCGTAGGCCACGGCGGCGAGGATGCATGGCTGCGCGAGCGCCTGCCGCGCGCGGAGTTCACCGGGGTGCTGAAGGGCGAGGCGCTTTCGGAGGTCTACGCAAACATGGACCTCTTTGTGTTTCCCTCGCACACGGATACATTCGGCAACGTGGTGCTGGAAGCGCTGGCCAGCGGCGTGCCGGCGATCGTAACTCCCGATGGCGGCCCGTGCACGATTGTGCGCGACGGCGAAACGGGGCGCATTGTCGCCGATGCGGAGTTTGCCGCGGCGGTGGCCGGCGTGCTCGGCGACCCGCAAAAGCACGCGGAGATGCGGCTGGCGGCGCGGGAGTTCGCGCTGACGATGAGCTGGGACTCGGTGTTTGAGGGGGTGTATGCGGGGTATGAGTCAATGGTGACGCAGCGAGAGCTCGCGGCGGGATAGGGCTTATGCGCTATGCACGCCCGTTCGCAGGTCCAGAGCAAACGGTGTTTCTTTATCTGTCCTCAGATCCCAGCCAAGCCCGCGCAGCATCCCGCTTTCGACGCTTGAGATCGTAACGCCTTCGTCGGAGAGTTTTTCCGATTGCCAGGCTTCGCCGTTCGGTCCCCAGGCCAGAATGGAGTGATGACCGACGAACAGAAGCAAGCCTTCGTCGGGTAGCAGGCGCACTTCGAGAACCGGGCGGTATAGGAGCAGGGTGAAGCGCTCCGGGTTGGTCGTGTCGATGAGGTAGGCATAGCCGCCGGAGAGTGCGCAGATTTCAACCGGATTTGGCGTGGACCAGAGACCGGTAGGGACGGCCGGATCGCGAAAGCCGAGGGCGCAGGTGGCCAGGAAGGGCTGTCCCGGTCCATCGGGCCGGACCAGGACTTCGAGCGCACCGCGTTCGACTTCTTCTGCCTGGCGGGGATAGACAAAATGTCGCGGGGGCAGGATGAGGGGGCGCGCGGGGAGAATCCCGGCTTGCCAGCGGTGAGGAAAGCTGAAATCCACAATGGGCGCGGGGATCGGTGCCGGAGCTTCGCTGGGAGCATTCATCGTTTCGCCTTGTAACTCAGGATCCAGCCTTCCTGCTCCCGTGTGTCGGGAACAGGACATCCGCGGGCCACTTCAATGGCTTCAAGAGCCGCATCGGGCGACCAACCCAGATGGATGAGCGTGCAGGCCGCTGTGACAGTGGCCCGGCCGATGCTTCCGCGGCAATGGACGCCGATGCGCTCACCTGCACGCAGACGAGCAGCGAGCCCGGCGACAAATTGCCGGAAAGCGGCGCGATCCTGCGGGATGTGGGTATCGGGAATGGGGTGGGAGAGAAACTTCAACCCGATTTGCTGCGCAACTTGCGGTTCTTCAGCCAGGTCGAGCCACTCGGCTTCCTGCTCCTCCAGCAGGGAAACCAGGGTTTGAACGCCGCCACGCTTGATGGCGAGCAGTTCGTCGCGCAATGCGCGGCCGCCGCTGGGGCAGAGGACAATGGCCAGTGGTACGGGAAGGTCGCCTTCGATCCAGAAAACTCCTGCCATTTCGTTCAGACCCCAACAAACCTTTCGACTCGTTCGCGGATGCCGGGAACCGCGAGGTCCCAACTGCGGCTCAAGGCCGCGCCTTCCTCGATCAGCGGAATGAGCTTGTCGAAGTCGGGTCCAGCCTGGCTTCCGGTGAGAGCGATGCGCACGGGATGGAAGAGTTCCTTGCCCTTGATGCCGGTGGCGGCCTTGATCTCGCCCAGCCAGGTTTTGAACGCCTCCGGCGTGACGACGCCGGCGTGGGCGCGAACGCGGTTGGCCAGTTCGCCGAGCACGGTGCGGGCGGAGTCGGTGGCCAGGACTGCGGCATTTTCCTCGTCTGCGCGGGCGGTTTCAGGCTGAAATCCGAAGACGAACGCGGACTCCACGGGGAGCTGGCTGAGGTGGTCGACGTAGGGAACAAAGACGGCGAGCAGGCGGGAGAACCATGCCTGGACGGGCCGGGGCGCCGCTGAAACAGTAGGGGGATCGTCGACAAAGTAGCCCCAGGAGAGCGCGGCCAGCCGCTCCGGAGCGGCTTCCTTCAGATGGTGACGATTGATCCAGTTGAGCTTGTCGAAGTCGAATGTAGCAGGCGAAGGGGTGACGCGCTCAAGCGAGAAGGTGCGGGTCAGTTCATCCAGTGTAAATGTCTCGGTCTTGCCGTCTTCGGCGCCCCAGCCCAGCAGGGCAAGGTAGTTGACCAGCGCCTCCGGCAGGTAGCCCATTTCGCGAAAGGCGGCGATCGAAGTCGCGCCGTGCCGCTTGGAGAGCCGTTCGTGGTCAGCGCCGAGGATGGTGGAGAGGTGGGCGAACTCGGGGACCGGCCAGCCGAAGGCCTGGTAGATGGCCACCTGCTTGGGGGTGTTGGAGATGTGGTCGTCCCCGCGGATGACATGGGTGATCTGCATGAGCGCGTCGTCAATCGTGACCACGTAGTTGTAGACCGGGATGCCGGCCGAGACGCTGCTGGCCGAGCGGACCAGGATGGGGTCGGAGACGGTTGCAGCGGCGAACTCCACCGGGCCGCGGACCATGTCGTGGAAGCGCAGGGGTTCGGGACCGATGCGCAGACGCACCGAGAAGGGCTTATCGGTGGCAAGGTTGCGCTCCAGGACGGAGGCGCTCAGGTTGCGGCAGCGACCGGAGTAGACCAGGGGAAGACGCCGAGCCTGGGCGCGGCTGCGCTCGAGTTCCAGTTCTTCCTGGGTGCAGTAACAGCGATAGGCCTTTTCCTCACGGAGCAGGCGCTCGGTGCACTCCGCGTAGAGTGCCAGGCGATCGGACTGGCGGTAGGGACCGAAAGCGCCCTTTTCCGGCTCGGACGGGTTGCCCGACTGGCCAGGCCCCTCGTCCCAGTCGAGGCCGAGCCAGCGCAGGTCTTCGATGAGCTGGGTTTCGTAGTGGGCCTCGGAGCGCTCAAGGTCGGTGTCTTCAATGCGAAGCAGGAAATCCCCGCCGGTGTGGCGGGCAAACAGCCAGTTGTAGAGAGCGGTGCGTGCGTTGCCCACGTGGAGCAGACCGGTCGGGGAAGGAGCGAAGCGGACGCGGATCTTTTCCGTAGTCATCACGTTTTTGATGATAGACGGTGGCGGCCGCTACGAAGCTACCGGCATCGGGTCCAGTAACTTCCTGGCGTCGAAGCGCTGTTGGGCGGCGAGCATCTGGCTGATGTTGTTTTCGGCCCATTCGCGGAGCGCGTTGACGGGTTGGGTGAGTGTGGCGCCAAGCGGGGTAAGCGAGTACTCGACTGTGACCGGAACCGTGGCGAAAGCGCGTCGATCGACCAGGCCGTTGCGCTCCAGTTGCTTCAAGGTATGGCCCAGCATCTTCTGCGAGATGCCCTGCAGGCGCCGCTTGAGCGCGTTGAAGCGGACCGGACCGGCATCGAGAGCGCCGAGCACCAGCACGGTCCATTTGTCGGCGAGTTGGTCGAGGACCACGCGAGTGGGGCAGTTCGAGTCGAAGGCGTCGCCCAGGAACGAAACGAGTGGATCGGGCATGGTTTCCTCCAGGTGACCAGATAACCGCCTGGTATCTTCTTGAAACTCACTCCATCTTAGCGCCTAATGTTGAGGGTGGAAAATTGACGGCGCGCAAGACGAAACAACGTGCCATGGCGCCACGGAGAAAAACACAAGGAGATTGAACATGAGAGTCGTACTATTCGGGGCGACCGGAATGATCGGGAGCCGAATTTTGCAGGAGCTTTTGAGCCGCGGCCATCAGGTTACGGCTGTGGTCCGGAACCCGGAGAAGGTGGCGGCCGGAAGCGCGACGGTGGTCAAGGGCGACGTGACGGATGCGGCCAGCGTGGCAGCGGCGGCCAAGGGGGCCGAGGCTGCGATCAGCGCCTATGCTCCGCCATTGCAGCAACCTGAGACGATTTTGGCGGCGACACGATCATTGCTGACCGGGTTGCAAACTGCGGGCGTGCGGCGGCTGATCGCGGTGGGCGGCGCGGGAAGCCTGGAGGTAGCGCCGGGCGTGCAGTTGGTGGATACGCCCGAGTTTCCCGAGGCGTGGAAGGCGATTGCCCTGGCGCACCGGGACGTGCTGCCGATTCTCAGGGGGGCGAGCCTGGATTGGACCGCACTGAGCCCGGCGGCTTTCATCCAGCCCGGCGAACGGACGGGAAAATTCCGGCTGGGCGGCACGCAGCTGGTGGTGGATCAAAAGGGCGAGAGCCGGATTTCAGCCGAGGATTATGCCGTGGCCCTGGTGGACGAACTGGAGAGCCCCAAGCATCTTCGGCAGCAATTCACGGTGGCTTACTGACGATCAAGGCCTGGACCGGGCAGGAATCAGGAGAAATGTTCCCAGCCTTGGGGGTCAAGGGGCTGGGCGCCGTGCGGAGTGATGAGGGTGATGGAAGGATGGCCGCGGCGGGGCTTGACGATGCGGCCGATGCAGGTGACGGGCACGCCGACGATGGAACGGGGCACGCGGGTTGCGGCCGGAGCGGTGAACAGCAGTTCATAGTCTTCGCCGCCGTGAAGGGCCTGGGCGACGGTCGCGCCGGGGTGGATGGGCAGCAGAGCGGCATCGACTTCGGCGGCGACGCCGGATTCCTGGCACAGGTGGGCGAGGTCGGTGGAAAGTCCGTCGCTCAGATCGAGGGCGGCGGAGGCCAGCCCCCGGCGCTGAAGCCAAAGACCCTGAGCGATGCGCGGCTGTGGGTAAAGGTGAGGGGCGAGCAGGGCTTCGAGCTTTTTGGGGACGTGCGGCGGGTTGCGGCGCGCAGGCTGAGCGGGTCCAGCCAACTCGGCGAGGCGGGCTAGACCGGCGGCGGCTCCGCCCAATGCGCCGGTGACGTAGAGCAGGTGGCCTGGACGTGCGCCGGAGCGGAGCAGCGCCCGGCCGCGGGGGACTGCGCCAACGAGAACAATGTCGGCCACGGCGAGAGGAGATTCGGCCAGGTCACCGCCGGCCAGCGGGGTCTTGTGGGCTTCCGCCAGGGCCAACAGGCCGTCGAGGAAGCGCTGGACCCAGGACCGGCTTCCGGCGCGGCGGCTGGCGGCGACGGTGAGCGAGCGCGGTAAACCAAGGGAAAGAAAGGCGGCTACGGGACGTGCCCCCATCGCGGCCAGGTCGCTCAAGCCGCGCGCCAGGGCACGGTGGCCGACGGACTCGGGCTGGTGCCAGTCGAGGCGGAAGTGGCGGCCGGCGATGGAGAGGTCGGTGGTGATCGCCAGTTCTTCGCCGGGCCTCGGAGCCAGAAGGGCGCAGTCGTCGCCAATGCCCAGCCGCAGAACCCCCGAAGAAGTTCGGCCGGCGCGATCGCGAATTTCGCGCAGGAGGGAAAGTTCGCCTCGTTCGCTGGGGATTGTTGAATTGGATTGGCTGGTGCGCACTTCATGAGAATCGCACAAAAGGTTGGGAATCTGTGGGTTTGCCCTCTTGTCAGACCGTTTTGCACCGATTTTGCGACAAAACATAATTGATACCAATTGCATCATATTTGTTGACCGAGGCTGTTCGGTTTGTTAGCCTTGTGGAACGTTCTTCGAACGCTCCCCCCGGTTGTATGTGTTGTCTTGATGAGCCGATAAGGCTCCAATGCCTTGCGCTTTAATCAAGTACTTGGCGAATTGCGGTCCTGCAGAAGTCAGGGACGAAAGGCGAAGATGCTACGCAAGCGCTACTACATTCTCTTTGTTGCCCGAGATGAGGACGGACGGGTTCGCAAGATTCCGCTTCCTCTTCATTACGTATATGGATTTGTTGCCGCGGCGCTGGTGGGAGCTTTTACCATCGTCGGACTGGCCGGTTCCTATACGCGCATGTTATTGAAAACCGAGAGCTACAACCAGGTCCGCCAGGAACGGGAAACGCTGCGCAAGGACTACAAGCAGATGGCGCAGATTGCGCACGACCGCGATGTGCAGGTGGCGTCGCTGGGCGCGCTGGCCAATGAAGTGACCGCGCTTTACGGGCTGCGGCAGAATAAGCTGGCATCTGCCAAGCCTGCGGCAAGCGCCGCGGCCGAGGCAACGCCCACCAGCCTGGCATTGACCGACGACGTGGATCAGCAGCAGGTGAAGCTCTCTCTGGATCAGTTTTATGTACTCCGCACCCAGGCCATGTCGGGCCGCATCTCGCGCGCCCTGGAGGGCGGCCTGTCGCCCAGCTTTGAAGGTGACTGGACGGTGCTGGCCGACGCTCCCTCGCTTTGGCCGCTTGAAGGCCGTGTGGGATCGAGCTTTGGTGAGCGCCAGGACCCGATTAACGGGGAAGGCGCGTTTCATTCCGGTATCGATATTGAAGCGCCCTATGGAACGCCGGTGCGCGCAGCAGCCGATGGGGAGGTGACCGGAGCCTCGATGGGCGCCGGGTATGGCCGCCAGATCGTTCTCGACCACGGCCACGATGTGCTCACTCTTTACGGGCATCTTTCCGCAATGGCGGTTGTGCCTGGTCAGCATGTGTCCCGCGGCCAGGTAATCGGCTACGTGGGCCAGTCGGGCCGCGCGACCGGTCCGCACCTGCACTACGAAGTGCGCGTGCACAAGGTACCGGTGAACCCGCACAAGTATCTGCGTACCACCTATGACCAGTTGGCGTTCGAAGACGCCCACCCTCTTGCTGCGCCTGCGACAAAGTAGGCTATTCGCCTCATCGCGTTCAGAACCGGCTCCCCATTACGCGGGAGCCGGTTCTGTTTTTAGGAAGGGAATTGTCGCGTCCCAAACCCATGTCACCTGGCCTGACGGGTAACCGTGCAGCCGTCCAGCACGAAGTTGAATATCCCGTGATTGAGTTCTTCCAGGTTGAGTTTGGCCGGAATGGGGAAGCCGTCGACGGTCTGGTATTCGATGTTCACGTGCATCTCGTTGGCCTGCTCGGCCGTGGCCCCGGCGGGCATGATGTGGGCCACGAAGCTGGTGACCAACAGGCCCTTTTCGGTGGGTTTGTACGACGGAAAGAAATTGACCGTCATGCCGTTCATGACCACGTTGAACTGCTGCAGTACCAGGCTCTTGTCGAGGACTTCGGTCAGCGTCGTTCCCTCCTGTTCGGCACGCAGTTTGTACCCTCCCTTGTCCGTGGGCGTAATTTCCACGCCGTCTGAGGAGTCGGGAACGATGGAGCCGTCCACAAAGGGCGTCCAGAACTGCATGAAGCCTTGCAGGGTCTGCGCGGTGCCGGCTTGCATTTTGTCAAGCAGGCTGGTCGACTCCTGGTCGAGCGGCTGGGCGGGATGTGCGGGCAGGTTCCAGTCCAGGCCGGAGCCGCCCTTCAAGCGGGCGTGGAAGGCGATGCTGACCGAGTTGAGAAGAACGATGCGGGGATCGGCTGCGTCGACGGCGCCGTTGCCGTCGCTGACAAAGAGGGCGTGCCAATCCGGATGCACGGCGCAATCGAATCCCGCGAGGCCGGCTTTATCGGTGGAGTAATAGAGCCTGGCTGCCTTGGCCAGCAACTCGTTGTTGGTTTCTGCCGCTGGCTGGCCCTGGGCGGACTGCGGGGCCGCAGCATCGGGTACGGCTGGATTGGGCGCAGATGGACTGGCGGCCTGGCAGTGGACTGCTGCGGCCGTTGCGCAGCCCGCCAGAAGGACGGCGAGGAATCGGGCCGGCGAAGCGAAGGGAAGTCTATGCATGAATGAAGCCTGCTTTCAATGGATCCTGATTCAGTGTGCCTTTCGGGTGCGGGACTCGGCAAGGGCGGCGGACGACGGGAGTGGATGGGCAGAAGGAGCGATCCGGTACCAGTTGGACGAACGGATGCATCCGAGGTCTCAGAGTCGAGACCCGTGGGCAGCCGGCGCGTGGCGAGGGGTTAGGGAATAGGGAACAGATGTTACTGCTGTCGTGTGTGCTTCTGTCGTGGCAGCGCGAGAATGAGTGCGTCTTCTCCCACCCTTTCCGCATAGAAGGCGGAAAGGGTGGGAGACGGGGAGTTTGTGTGCGGAGAAGACGGAGTGCGGCTTACTTGCCGGTGTAGAGGACGTGCCAGATGGAGCGGGAGCCGTCGTCGGAGACGAACAGGGAGCCGTCGCTGGCCTGGGCCACGCCGACAGGCCGTCCCCAGACGGTGCTGTCGGGCAGCACGAAGCCGGTGAGGAAGTCCTCGTACTCGCCGGTCGCATGACCGTCTTTCATGGGCAGGCGGATGACCTCGTAGCCGGAGCGCTGCGCACGGTTCCAGGAGCCGTGCTCGGCAGCGAATCCATCGCCTTTGAACTCGGCGGGGAATTGAGACCCCTGGTAAAAGAACATTTCAAGCGAGGCAAAGTGAGGATTTACCAGGATGTCCGGGGTGAGGACCCTGGATTGCAACTCGGGGTGCTTGCCGGGGTGGCGCGGGTCCTGTTTGCCGCCGGACGGGCCGTTGAAGTAGAACCAGGGCCAGCCATAGAAGCCGCCCTCCTGGACGTGGGTCACGTAATCCGGAACCAGGTTGTTGCCCAGCCCGTCGCGCTCATTGGTCGAGCACCAGAGTTCGCCGGTGATGGGGTTGATGGCCTCGCCGACGCAGTTGCGCAGGCCCCAGGCGTAAACCTTGACGAACTTTCCCTGGGGAGTGAACTCGAGCACGTCGGCGCGGTGGTACTCCTCGGGGTGGGTGTCGGTGTCGTCCACGTTGGAATGGGACCCGACGGAGGCAAAGAGCTTCGAGCCGTCCGCGGAAAAGATCAGGTCACGGGTCCAGTGGCCTCCGCCGCGAAGACGGCCTCCGCCAGGCAGTTCAGCCAGATTCTCAAGGGGGCCGCGGGCGGTGAGGTCGCCGTTCCGGTAGGGAAAGCGGACAATGCCGTCGGTGTCGCCGATGTAAACCCAGGCGGGATTGGTGCCGCTGGGATAAAAGGCGATGCCGAAGGGCTGGTGCAGGCCGGTTGCGAAAACGGAGATCTGGCTGGCCTTGCCGTCCTGAGACACGCCGCGGAAGACCTTGATTTTGCCCGTTTCGCTTTCCGCCAGGAACAGGTCGCCGTTGGGTGCGGTGCGCAGCAGGCGCGGATTGTCGAGGTTGGTGGCGTAGAGCTCGACTTTGAAGCCGCGGGGGGCGACGGGCCAGGCGTTCGCGGGGCGGGGAACCAGGGTGGGACCGTTGTCCACCGACTCATTGGGAGCCGGATTGGGCAGGTCGGCTACGGTGAGATGGCGGCGTACGCCGGGCGATTCGTGGGCCGCGTCGGTAAAGGCCGCCTGGCCAGTGAGAACGGGGTGCTGAGACGATGTTTTGGACGGGGAATCAGCAAACGCCGTGCGGAAGTGTAGAAATGCAAGGATGCAGGCAAGGGCTGTGGCCCTGAAGGACCAGGACAGACTTGTCAACCGGATCATGGAACCTCCGCGGGAAATTCTTTGTGTATTGGATGACGGGCGGTGGGAGGAGGTTGCGGAATCGCGCGCTCGATGGGCGGTTGACGTGTCTATGTGCTTTATTTCCACCGCCGGAACACCCCTGCCTTGAGACAGGCTTGCTGATCTGTTTGATTATGTGGGGGTGTTCCGGGGTGGGGAGTAGCCGTGGACTGGAGTGCCGAGCTGGGAAGCGCGCTATGTCTACTTCGATGGGGTAACAGGCCCCTGGGGTTGTATGGCGGGCGCTGAACTTTCCTGGGGCGGGCCGCTGAACAGGGAGCGCGAGAGCGTGGCGGTGGCCACGACGCGGTTGTGCCTGGAGGTGATTTCCGCGTTCTTCAGGAACTCTTTGAGCCCGTTGTTGGCGGCGTTGGCGGGCAGGGGAGCGGTAAATCCGCGGGCCAGGGTGACCAGAATGGCCAACTGGGCGGCCTGGCTGGCGGCTGCGTCATCGCTGGGTGCGATTTCCTCGACGCGGATGCGCAGAGTCCCGGCCATGGGCAGTTCCGGAGCCACGCTGGCGATGAGAGTGGTGTCGTCCGGCACCTTGAGAGAGAATCCGAGGACACTGATCGCGCCGCTTTCCGAGAAGGGCAGGCCGATCTGGCCCACGCCCCAGGCCAGCGAAAGCAGCGGAACCTCGTGGAAGTGGCGGGCCAGCAGCGTCGATCCGGCAAACGGCCAGGCGGCGGTGCTGTGCCGGTCGAGCATGGAGTGGATCATCTCGGTTGTGGGGTAGTTGGAGACGGCCACCATGTCATAGCCGACCTGCGCCACGCGAACCGTGCGCCCCTCGGAAGGAATGCTGTAGACAGTGTGCCCGGCGTAGGACTCGCGGCCGGCGGCGTGGGAGTCGAGCCAGGCGTTGAGCTTCTGCCCGGTGATTTTGCCCACCAGCACCATGGAGTAGGCGACCGGGCCGTTGGGGCCGCGGGGGTCGCTCATGCGGTGCAGGCCGATGGCCACCTCGTCCAGGTCGCGTTCCGGGTCGACGCCGATGGCGTCGATGAACTGCTGGTACTCGAGAACATGGCTGGGCGGCTTGAGATCCTTGTGGAAGAAGGCGCGAACGGGCCGCAGGTTGACGTAGATGATGCCGTCTGACTCAGGCAGCAGCCGCGCCGCCTCGGGAGGAGCCTTGGAGCGCAAGAAGATGGCCGCGGCCAAGAGGATCAGGACCGCGGCTACTATCCAGAGCGTTCTGCGCGTGCGTCTGTGCATGAGGGGCCGTCAGAGACCAAGGTAACACTTGCGCCCGGCAGTGTCAGGGCACGACTTGAGTCGTGCCGCTTCGCTTCGTGCGGCTCCGAACGACCTTTGCTCTCTCACGGGAGCGGAGCGGTAGCTACTTCCCCTTCTCCATGAACTCCTTTAGGTGCTTGGCGCACGCTTCTGCAAGAGACTGCTGGCCGCGCGCTGCAAGAGTGCCGAATAGCAGCGCGCCGTGGCTGCTCTTATGCACTTCGTATGCCCATACGACATCCTTGCTTCTTGCGTCAATGAGCATGATGCTCGATTCAAGGCCTCTCGTGGAACTAGCGGAAGAAGCGCTTCCATAATGGCCACCGGTCGAATTCCAGTCTGCGCTTGCGCTTGAACCGGCAACAAAACCCCGCCATTCCGTCTCAGTGGACACAATAAAATACTGCGCTGATTCCCTGTCCAAGGTGAGTGTTATTGGAACGCGTTTTTCACGAATGGCTGCGGCAAAGTAGCTCTCGAACCCGCCCATCGGAGCAATGACGACCCGGTCTCCGGGTTGGATCCGGCCATGATACAGTTTTTGCCCGGAGGCGGGGCCGTTGGCGTTGGCGGTGGGCTCCAATTCAGGTGCCGATGCGCCAGTCTTGGCTTGCGCTGGCTGCGCAGTTGGAGGGCTGGCGGGGCCGCGGGCAGGGATTGTGGGCGGGGCTGTCGTCACTGCGCCTGTCGCCGGGATAGCAGCCTTTACAACCACCGCCGACACCACTTTGTCGCTGGCGCCCGCGGACTTAAGAGCTATGATTCCGTCGGCGGATGCGTCATAGCTTCCCGGCGAAGCATTGATGGTAGCAACGATCAAATCATCCGAGAGGCCAGCCTTCACAAGCTTGATGATCGAGTCATTGTTCAGTGACTGCTGAGCTACGAGCAGAGGATAAAATACCAAAAATACGAGGGCTAGATAGCTCTTGCGCATGCAGATTCTCCTTGCCGTTCGGAACGCCAGGATCACTTCAGAATTGGCAACAGAATCATCTGCCTGAGGCCTGCTTTTCGCAAGCGCGTCCCAGGTCGGGGCCGACCGGCACGAAGGTGAGCGGGCTGGACGCTTCCCCTTGCCGCCGACAGACAGGCGTGCGCGCTGAGTGCCGGCGACGTGTCGGGCGAGGCGCTCTTTCTGGATGGTTACTTTTTCTCTGCCGACTGGTTACCTCTGGTGAGGGGGGTAGGGGTGGTCATGCGGCGGGTTGCTTCTGGGCTTTCGGCTCATGGTGGAGGACGCCGAGCGCGACTTGTGCGGCGTAGAGGTACTTGGTGGCTTCGATGGCCTCAATGGCGCCGATGACCATTCCGTGCGCGGTGCATGCTATGAAGTCGCGGATGTTTTCGTAGCCAGCCAGGTCCGGCATGGCGCTGCGATAGGCATAGCCTGCGTATTGCTGAGTGTCGAAGTCGTCGCGGCGCTTCTCTCGGCTGAGTTCGAGCGAATGCTGGCGGGCCTGGCAGCAGCGCTGGACGGCGGCGTTGCGGGTGGGCGGTTCAGGGGAAGCTTGGATGGCGATCGGGATGGAGGTGGTTTCACTCATGCTGGGTTCTCCT
>JBEKTB010000060.1:0-19272 GCA_049516495.1 Occallatibacter sp. | reverse complement strand
GAGGAAGCCACCCGCGCGGGAATGCCGTACATCAACCAGCGCTGGCTGGGCGGCCTGCTGACCAATTGGGTGACGGTGCAGAAGTCGGTGAAGCGCCTTCAGGAATTGGATGAGATGGCCACGGATGGCCGCTACGAGCTGCTGACCAAGAAGGAAGTTATCAAGCTGGAGCGGGAGCGCAAGCACCTGCAGGCAAACCTGGCCGGCATCAAGGCCATGAAGCGTCTGCCCGACGCCCTGTTCATCGTCGACTCGAACAACGAGGCGATTGCCGTGAAGGAAGCCCGCAAGCTGGGGATTCCGGTGGTAGCGGTGGTAGACACCAACTGCGACCCGACGGTTGTGGATTACGTGATTCCGGGCAACGACGACGCGCTGCGCGCCATTCGCCTGTTCACCTCGAAGATCGCCGACTCGGCGGCCGAGGGCGTGAACCTGGTGGGCGACAAGGCGTTTGCCGATGAACAGCCGGCGCCGGTCGAGGCTGAGGCGGAGGCGGTGGCCGTGGAGGCTGCGCCCGTCGAGGAAGTCGACCTGGAAGCGGCTTTGGGCGGCGGAATTCGCAAGGCGCCTGCCGCAGTTGCGGCTCTGGACGAGGCCGAAGTGGCCGAGGGCGGCCTTTAATCCTTCCCGCGCACTGCGGTGCGCAGAATGAGACAAGCGTGGCCGCTAGAGTTCAGTGCCACGCTTTTCTTATGCCGGAAAACCTCCGGCCAGGTCAGAACCAGGGAAGATGCTTCCCGGGGAAGCGACATTCAAGCCGATGCGACCGACAGGAAGCAGCGACCTCGAACGAAACGACGCAGGACACAGTACTCCTGGTTCTGCCCGAGAAACCTGCAGAGATGAAGAAGAGAGGACGATAGTGAGCGAAAAGATTGATGCCAAGCTGGTGAAGGAGCTTCGGGAGAAGTCGGGCGCACCCATGGGCGACTGCCTGAAGGCGTTGCAGGAGACCAAGGGAAACATCGAGGATGCCTTTGTTGTGCTGCGCAAGCGCGGCATGGCCTCGGCGCAGAAGAAGGCTGCCCGCACCACCAATGAGGGCGCGGTGGGCACCTACATTCACGCCGGCGGCAAGATCGGCGTGCTGGTCGAGCTGAATTGCGAGAGCGACTTTGTGGCCCGCACCGACGACTTCCAGGAACTGCTGAAGGACATCGCGATGCACATTGCGGCCTCCGATCCGCGCTATGTTCGTCCGGAGGACGTAACCCCGGCCGACCTGGAGCGCGAGAAGGAGATTTTCCGCGCGCAGGCCGCTGCCACGGGCAAACCGGCCCCGGTGATCGAGAAGATTGTGGACGGCAAGATGGCCAAGTTCTACGAGGAAGTCTGCCTGCTCGAACAGCCTTTTATCAAGGAGCAGTCAGTCAGCATCAAGGAACTGATCGGACAGAAGGTCGGCAAACTGGGCGAAAACATCACCGTGCGGCGCTTTGCGCGCTTCAAGGTGGGTGCGCCCGACTGGACTGTGGCCACCACCAAGCCGGCGGAACCGGCCGCGGAGTAAGTTCGCCGCAAGCGAAACAAAAGAAGGCCCAGGGCGCAAACCCTGGGCCTTTTGCTTTGTGCCGCAGAACAGAAACAGGGGGGCGGCGCCGCAACTCATGGAGTCGGGCCCATCCCGCGCATGACGGATCCCGGCTCCGCGTTTGCCAGCGCATCTGCTAACGGGATGGAAAGCGGCCGGCCAAACAAATACCCCTGCGCCTGGTCGCAACCTGCGTCGTTCAGCATCTCTGCCTGCGCCTCCGTCTCTACGCCTTCCGCGGTGATGGTCAGGTCGAGTGTCTTTCCCAGGGCCACAATCGAATTGACGATGGCTTCCGCTTTCGGATCCAGGTTCATCTCCCTCACAAACGACCGATCGATCTTGACTTTGTCGAAATCAAACCTCCAAAGATAGGTCAGACTTGAATAGCCCGCGCCGAAATCATCGAGCGCGATCGAGATACCCATGGAGCGCAGTTCACCGAGCTGAGCAAGAACAGAATCCGTGTTCTGAATCCAGAGGCTCTCGGTCACTTCCAGTTCCAGGCGCGCCGGATCGAGTCCGGACGTGAGCAGGGCTGCTTTCACGACCGCGGCGATATCGCCGTCCCGGAATTGAACCGGCGACAGGTTGACAGCAACTTTCAGAGGCCGCGTCCAGGCGGATGCTGTCCTGCACGCAGTTTCGAGCACCCAGGCTCCGATGGGGACAATCAGGCCCGATTCCTCCGCAATCGGAATAAAGTCCGCCGGCGACCGCGGCTCCCAGCCTTCCGGCCAGCGTAACAGGGCCTCGAATCCGACCAGGTTGCGCTCACGGAAATTAAAGAGAGGTTGAAACGCCAATTGAAAGGCATTTGCCTCCAGGGCGCGACGCAGGTCTGCTTCAAGGCGCCAGCGATCTCGGATGGCGGCGTCCATGCCCACCTCAAAGAAGCAGGCGGCGTTGCGGCCCGAGGCTTTCGACTTGTACAGGGCGGCGTCAGCGCAGGAGAGCAGCTTGTCCCAATCCTCGGCATCGGCCGGTGCAGTCGCAATGCCGATGCTCGCTCTACAGGCCAGATGCGAGCCGCCGATGTCGTATGGTTTTGACAGGATGTTCAGCAGGCGTTCGGCGAGATGGGCGGCGCCGTCGGGCTGACCGATACCCACTTGCAGCACAACGAATTCGTCTCCTCCCAGACGCGCCACCATATCCTCTTCTCGAATGGCGGAGCGGAGCCGCGCCGCAAATGTCCGCAATACTTCATCCCCGGCCGCGTGTCCAAAGCTGTCATTGATGTCCTTGAATTTGTCCACATCCAGCAGCAGGGCCGCCACATGAGTCTTGCTGCGGCGGGCCGACGACAAGGCGCTCTTCGCCGCCTCTCCCAGTCGCCTTCGGTTGGGGATTCCGGTGAGGCTGTCATTCTCTGCCAGGAACATGGCCTCAGCCTGCGCGGCGCGGTGGGCCTCCATCTTGCGATAGACCATGTACGCTGGCAGCCCGCCCGCGAGCAGGACAGCGATCACGATGATGATTTCGGTGAGCAGCAAGAACTTCTCGTAGAGATTTCTGTCTCCAGTCTGATCCATGTACACTTCAACCACCCCGATCACCAGCCCATTCCGCCGAATGGGAATGCAGGAGACGGAGAAATCGTGCGGAACCCCCGGCTCGCCACCGGTCCGCACTCGCGTAAACGGAGAACCTGCGATCACGGAGTCGGCGATCCGCTTGCCGTAACGCGATGCAATTCCGGCCGGCTTGGCAATGGAATTAAATCGCTCAGAGGTGAAAACCAGCCTCCCATCCCTGCTCCAGATTCTGAAGCGGTAAACGTCCCCAAGATGGCTGGCATCCTTGAGGAGACGTTCGGTCCGCGCCGAGGGAGCTGCACCGGCAATCATGGACGGAATTTCATCGGCGGCGGTCTGCAAGGTGGCCGCCCAGGTGATGGCCGTGGACTCTGCCTCTGCTCGCAACAGATCCGCAGAGACGACCCGCCCGAGTTCAATCCCTCCCAGCGCCAGAAGGAGAATTGCGGCAACCAGGGATATGATTCTTGCGGTATCAGTAGACAGCAATCGAAGGACGCGATTTCTCAAAGATGCTCCTGAATCTCGTCTTTCTGGGGTCGATATTGCCTTCCCGAACCGATTTGCCTGCCCCTGATGGTACGCCCGCCGCGCGGGGCGGACAATCAGGCAGGAGGACAGCTTCAACGACCTCCACGACCGTGCTTGAGACGCCGGGATTCGGGGTTCGCCTGTGTTCATGGATCGTATGCGATACTCGAAAAGGCATGTACAAACGAATCGTTCTCAAGCTTTCGGGTGAAGTACTGGCGGGACCGCGCGGCTTCGGTCTGGACGCCGACAAGGTCGCCGAGATTACTGGCGAAATCGTCGATGTGCACGCGTTGGGCGTGGAGATTGGCGTAGTGGTGGGCGGAGGCAACATCTTCCGCGGCGTGGCCGAGCAGGCCAAGGAGATGGACCGGGTGAGCGCCGACAACATGGGCATGCTCTCGACGGTCATCAACGCCATCGCCATGCAGGACGCCATCGAAAGGCGCGGCGTGCAATGCCGCGTGATGAGCGCCGTGTTCATGAACCAGGTGGCCGAGCCCTACATTCGCCGCCGCGCCGAGCGGCACCTGGAAAAAGGCCGCGTGGTAATCTTCGCCGCCGGCATCGGCAACCCTTTCTTCTCTTCCGACACGGCGGCCAGCCTGCGCGCCATGGAGATCAAGGCCGACGTTCTGCTGAAAGCCACCAAGGTAGAGGGCGTTTACAGCGCCGACCCGGTGCTCTTCAAGGACGCGGTGAAGTACGACGAAATTACCTATATGGAGATCTTGCGCCAGGGGCTGAAGGTGATGGACCTGACCGCCGTGAGCCTGTGCAAGGACAACAACATGCCCATGATCGTCTTCAACATGAACCAGCCGGGAAACATCCGGCGCGTGGTGATGGGCGAGAAGGTCGGATCGCTGGTAACGGCGTAAGCCGCCCCGTAAGAGCAGGGATCAGGGGCTAGGGATCAGAGAACAGGGAACCAGGGAACAGTGGCCGGACTTCAACTCTGGTTTGCGCGGCTGTCCCGGCAGGTTGCCCGGGGACGTCTAACAGCGAGTGGAAGTACGCAAGCCAGCCCGACTGAACGCCTTGACAGGTCTGCGGTGCTTCGCGGCCATCAACATCGTTCTCTTCCATTTTTCCAATCCTCACTGGTTTGACTTCCGGTACGACTTCCGTGTGCCGGTCCTGAACGAGCCCACCCTTCACTTCAAGCTGCTTCTGGCCTCGGTCGTCAACGCCGGCTACGTTTCGGTGAGCTACTTCATTCTGCTCTCGGGGTTTGTGCTGGCCTACAACTACGCGGGGCGGGCGCGGGCCGGAGAACTGGACAAGGTTCGGTTCTGGAAGGCGCGCTTCACGCGCATCTATCCCATCTACCTGCTGAGCCTGCTGATGAGCTGGCGGATGCTGCCGCGGGAGTACGCGGCGCACACGCACGGTATGTTCTGGACCGGCATCGCGCTTACTCCGCTGCTGATTCAAGGGTGGATTCCCGCCATCGCCACGTTTTTAAATACCCCGGCGTGGACCATGTCGGCCGAGGCTTTCTATTACTTTCTCTTCCCTTGGCTGGCCAAGTGGAAGCGGCCTGCGCGCCTGGCGCCGCATTTGTGGAAGATGGCGGGCATCTGGGTGCTGGGCATGGTTCCCGGCGCTCTTTACATGGCGTTCAATCCGGACAGCATTGCCCATCCCGACCGCTGGAGCTACGGCCCGTGGCTGCAGGCGCTGAAATATACCCCCTATGCCCATCTGGCCAGTTTTATCTTCGGCGTAATGCTGGCCACACTGGACGAGATGGTCCCGCGCGCCAGCCGCCTGCGGCTCTGGCTTGGCCTGGGCGGCTTTGCCGGGATTTATGGGCTTCTGACGCTGGGCCCGCTGGTGCCCTACGCCATCATCCACGACGGCCTGTTGATGCCGCTATTCGCCTGCATCGTGCTGGGCCTGGCCGGAGAGAACGCTCTGTCCTCCGTTCTGGGCTGGCGGCCGCTGGTCTTTGTGGGCGAGTCGAGCTATTGCCTCTACCTGCTGCACTTCAATTTCTGGGCCCTGATTCACGACACGCATGTACTGGACCTGGTGGGCCTGAGCCGCTTCGACCCCTGGATCAGCTACGTCATCCTGGTTGGGCTGGCGCTGTTCGCGCTGCACTTCATTGAGAAGCCGGCGCAGCGGCTCCTGCGCAAGTGGATGGGGGCGTAGAGCGAACCGGGGAGACTCGGCCCACACGGCACGAAAAGCGCGCCCGCGATTCGGATTGTTTACCCCACCGCATTCGAGCCCGCCGGCACCACCGCCAGAATCCGGCAGCGATGCTTCCCTGCCGCGCTCCATGCCAGCGTCATCTCGCTCTCAACATAGGCGCAATCGCCGGTCTCCAGCACCTCGTGCATGCCGCCCGCGTCCAACTGCAGTTTCCCCTCCAGCACATACACCAGGCCCGTGCTCACCTGGCAGCCGTCCATGGCGCAAGGAGAACCGGCAGCGGGAAACTCGATCATCTTCGCCACCAGTTGTGACCCTTCAACAACATTACTCAGCGGGGTAATCTTGGCCGACTCCAGCCCCCGGTTGCTGCTCTGCAAGTGAGCTTTGCGCGTGATTGAAAGCGTGTGCTTGCCGGGCTCTGAGAAGAAGTGGTTCATGCCCACCCCGTACACCCGGCTGATGGTCGCCAGGGTGGGCAGCGTGGGAATCATCCGGTCCGTTTCCAGCTTGGAAAGCAGCGCCGTCGAGAGCCCGGTTTCGGCCGCCAGCCGCGAAAGCGTGAGCCGCTTCTGAGTCCGCAGCAGGCGCAGCTTTGTCCCGATGCAGTAGCGCCCAAGAGACCAGTGAGCGTAGGAAACAGTCTTGGACATGGCTTTCTCTCCGGGGAGCGATGCAGATATTCACAACCAAGTTACAGGGCCCTCCACCAGCTTCGCACCGGACGGCCTGCTTCTTCTTGATCAAACCTGGAAGTTTTTCTGAAAATCTCCCCACGATTTTTCCCCGTCCCGCCCTTTGTTTGCATCAGATGGATTGAAGGGATACGGGAAAGTTGTCTTCGCGATTCCCGCTCCTTTCACAACCAACTCCAGGCAAGAGGATCACCCCCAATGACCCTGCGTTTTTACCTGCAATCAATTCCTGCCATTCTTCCTTTTCTCCAACGCTCCATTCGACCGGTATTGTTCGCGGCCGCCTTGGGCTGGGCTTTGAGTTCAATCGCGCAGAGCAAGCCTGCCCCCAACCCGGCGCCCGACCTGCTGGTGCTCAGCAACGGCGACACGCTGCACGGCAAGTTCGTGAATGAAGTCGCTGGAAAAGTTACCTTCCACAGCGATCCACTGGGAGACGTCTCCCTCGGCTGGGACAAGATCAAGGAACTGCACACCGATCAGAAGTTCGCCGTGATCGACAAGAACGTCAAGCTGCTCGGTAAGAAGACCGCGGGGCAGATTCCGGTGGGGACGTTTGAAGTAGAGAACCAGGCTGTCACCCTGCATCCCGAGAACGCCCCGGCGGCGACCATCCCGGTGAAGGACGCGCAATTCATCCTGGACACGGCCACGCTGGACAAACAGGTGAATCACACGCCCGGCTTCTTTACCGGGTGGAATGGCGCAGCCACTGCCGGAGCCACGATCGTGACCGCGACCGAGAATCAGTACACGGTGTCGGGAGGCGTCGCTCTGGCGCGGGTGGTGCCCACCGTCGCCTGGCTCAATCCGCGCGACCGCACATCGGCGGGTTTCACCGGCTCGTTTGGAAAAATCACGCAGCCGAGCTATACCATCCCGGCCACCTCGACAACACCGGCCACCTTTGTTCCCGAGGTGATCACGAAATCGGCGATCTATCATGCCGGAGCCGAGCGCGACGAGTATTTCTCCCCACGCTTCTACGCCCTTGCGCAAACGGCCTTCGACCACAACTTCGGCCAGGACCTGGACCTGCAGCAAATCTATGGCGGCGGCATGGGGTGGACGACGGTGAAGACACCCAAGCAGGAATTCGACCTGCGAGCCACAATCCAGTATGAAAAACAGCAATTCATCAGCGGCACCACCAGCAGCGGCTCATCCAATACCAATCTGAACCTGGTAGGCTCCACGTTCGCGGCCAACTACGTGCTCCACCTGAAACGGCTCACCTATACGCAGGGGCTTGCGTTTATTCCCGCGTACAACGATGAACGGGCGTATTCCACAACGGAAGCGGACACGTTTGCCTTCCCGGCCTACAAGAACCTGAGCTTCTCTCTGGGAACGATGGACAGCTATCTGAACGATCCTCCCATATCGGAGCCCCCGACCAAGCGCAATTCATTTCAATTCACCATGGGCATGACCTACGCGATCAAGTCGAAGTACTGATGCACGGTTCCCTCTGAGGAGAGTTGGCGCGCGCGGCGGTTCCAGGCTTTGAGTACCGTTTCAGGCATCGCGGCCCAGCGGCATTTTCTTGAAGAAAATGCCGCTGGGCCGTACGGCCTTCAGGGCATGCAACTTGTGGAGGGGCTAAAGATCTCCTGCCCTTGCTACCCCTGACCCGCCCCTTCCCGAAGCCCAGATTCGGTGTGTTACCAATCGACCGCACACGCCAGAGCAACCTCTGGGGCGTCCGGTCCCGCTCGTGGGCGGAGACAGTTTCGCGGCTCAGCGGTAACCGTGTCCGGATTACTTCGTGAACGAAGGAAGTCGAATCGAGGCTCTTCCGCCGGCGCCTCGGGAGCTGATAATCAGAACTGACAAAACTACACTGGGTTCATCAGAGCTGAGACCTTCATCGGAGTAGCGGCACCTTCCCCTTCCGGATTGTCTGGCACGCAGGTCCACGCGACCACAGTTGGCGGTCGCCTTTCTCCGCCTCCTTTGGCAGGAGACAGGCGCGCGAACTGCCCAGGATTCGAGGGAGTACGTTGGGTAGAACGACAGGGCCCTCCTTAGATTTGGGCGGAGTACCGGCTCCTGGCACCCCCGCGGCGGATCTTCGTCGCGGGGGTGCTGAGCCGGGGTCCCCCGCGACAGGTCTTCGTCACGGGGGTGGTGAGCCGGGGTCCCCCGCGACAGGTCTTCGTCGCGGGGGTGCTGAGCCGGGACTCTCATTTGCCGGCTTCCGTCTGGAAAGCGACGGCACCCTCTGGCGCGGCCATGCAGTGGTGCACCTGGCCCCGAGGGAATTGGCGGCGCTTCGTCTTCTGATCGACAACGCCGGTCAAATTGTCTCGCCCCTGCAACTGAAGCATGCCCTGTGGAGCGATGTGCATGTAACCGCCGACAGCGTTCCCAAGTGCCTGTCCTCTTTGCGCGCGCGGCTTGCGCCGGAGGCCTGCATCCAGACTGTCTACAAGCGCGGCTATCGTTTTCTTGCCGAGGTCCGGCGGGAGGGCTCTCCGCAGCCTGTGGCCCTGCGGCTGGCCATCCCTCCATTGGCCACCGGCTACTCGGTCCCCGAGCACCTCGGCGCAGCCATTGCCGAGGATACGATCGCCCGGCTCTCCAATATGCGCCCCCCAAACCTCGCCGTGCTGGCCCGGGATTCGATATTCGCCCTGGCTCGCCGCGGGCTCACCGCCTTGCAGATTGGCCGGGAACTCGGGGCCGACCTTGTCCTGAGCGGAACGCTGTCCGCCGTCGCCCAGAGTTTCCGCGTACGTACAGAGATGATTCGCGTCGAGGATGGCATTCAGATCTGGGTGGAAGATATGCTGGTCGACCCCTTCCGGGTGGTGGGGTTGGAAGCCGAACTGGTCGAACGCCTCGCCTTTCGCCTGATCTCCGGAATCCCCGGCGACGGGTCTTCGTCGTTGAGGTGGCTCGGAGCCGGCAAGGATTCCGACGCCCCCCAAATGTCCTCCGCTTCCGATCGGGATGAACCTGGAGCCTCGCCGGGAAGCTGGCAGAACGGCGCCCTGTCCATCTCGGCCGCAGCGGAACGAGAGGTGCAGGACCAAAGCGCAGTCCGGAAGAGAGAGGCCTATGAGATGTTCCTGCGCGGGCGTCACGAGTGGCACACGCTGGCTCGGCACCGCATGCAGGACGGACTGCGGCACCTCATGCGAGCCACCGAACTCGATCCCTCGCTGATCGCCGCCAAGGTCGACCTGGTGCACCTGTGCGTCACGCAGAGCTTCTATGGCTTCATGTCCCCGGCAGTCGCGGCGGAACAGATGCGCCGCATTGCTCACTCGATTCCCGACTTTCCTCATCGGGCCGAGGCGATGCTGCCCGCGATGGGATGGGTAAGCTTCCATTTCGACCACGACCTGAGTGCGGCCATTCAAGCTTTCACCCTGTCTGCGCACCTGCCCCACGAACAATGGGTGACCCGCATGCGCGTCATGCTGGCTCTCGGCCGGCACCGCTTTGACGAGGCCATCGCCCTGCTGCGCGCGGCCATTCAAGCGGACCCGTTTTCCGCCTGGCTACAAAGCCGACTGGCATGGGCGCTCCACCTGGATGGACAGGCGACCGAGAGTGTGAACGAGGTCCTGCACGGGCTCTCCCATTTTCCCGACCATGAAGGAACCAGCCTCTACGGAGCGATGATTCTTGTCTTCAACGGCCAGACGGAGCGCGGCGCGGCTCTGGCGAAGACGCTCGCGCATCGCTCGCCCGACCTCGACCTGGCCACCGCCGTCCACGCCTATGCGTTGGCCTGCTCCGGCCTAAGGAACGAGGCTTGCGCCATCCTCGAACGGCTGCAGTGGTTGAGCCGGGAACGATTTGTTCTGCGCTCTTTTACGCCCGCCGCCTACGTTGCGCTGGGAGATCATCAGAATGCCCTTGCGGAGCTGCGCGCCGCGGAAGAGGCCCGCTGTCCCTGGTTCTTCCAGATGCTCGCCGATCCGCGCCTGAAGCCTCTTGGCGGTCAGCCGGAGTTCGAGCGGATGCGCGACCTCCTTGCGCAAATAGAGGCCGAAGCCGCGCGCAGCCTCGATGGGGAAGGCTGAACGGCTTCTGCTGATCTGCTGAAAATTCCCTATTGATCCGGCAACTAAATACTGTGTGGGTGCCCCCATCCTTTCCCGCGTTTTGTGCGGGAAAGGGTGGGAAGGAATGTCCCTCTTTTCTCGCCGGATCAATAGTAAACCGATAAAGCTAGCCAAGCCCACCCCCGGCCTAGTAAAGTTCTTCGCGGCTGCCCTTTCCGTTTCCTGGACCCCGCAAACGCTTCCGCCGGCCCGTTCTTGCCCTTGGAGGGTTCTCCAGTTCAGCGGAATCAAGGTCAGACCCCCGGGAGGAATCATTCCATGCCGCTTCGCCGCTGGCTCGCATTTGTAGCCCTCGCTTTTACCCTGGCCGCCGCCCGCACCCAGGCGCAACAGGATCCCTGGCTGGACCCCAAACTGCCCGCTGCCGAGCGCGCCCACGCTTTGGTCGGCCGCATGACGCTTGAGGAGAAAGCCGCCCAACTCGAAGACTGGGCCACCTCCATCCCGCGCCTGGGCGTTCCCGACTACCAGACCTGGAATGAGGCGCTGCACGGCGTGGCTCGCGCCGGCTCCTCGACTGTCTTTCCCCAGGCCATCGGCATGGCCGCCACCTGGGACCCGACCATCGTCCAGGGCATGGGCAACGTGATCTCCGCCGAAGCCCGCGCCAAGTACAACCAGGCCCAGCGCGAGGGCAACCACCGCATCTTTTTTGGCCTCACGTTCTGGTCGCCCAACATCAACATCTTTCGCGATCCGCGCTGGGGGCGCGGCCAGGAGACCTACGGCGAAGACCCGTTCCTCACCTCCCGGCTGGGCGTGGCCTTTGTGAGCGGTGTGCAGGGCGCCGATCTGAACCACCTGCGCGCCGTGGCCACCAGCAAGCACTTTGCCGTACACAGCGGCCCCGAGCAATTGCGCCACGGATTCAACGTGGACCCCTCGCCCCGCGACCTCGAGGAAACCTATCTGCCCGCCTTTCGCGCCACCGTCACCGAGGGCCATGTGCAATCGGTCATGTGCGCCTACAACTCCATCGACGGCTGGCCGGCCTGCACCAACAAGATGCTCCTCAAGGAGCACCTGCGCGATGCCTGGGGATTCAAGGGCTTTGTCGTCTCCGACTGCGGCGCCATCGTCGACGTGAATCAGGGCCACAAGAAGACCGCCGACATCACCCATTCCGCCGCGCTTTCCCTCCAGGCCGGAACCGACCTCTCCTGCAGCATCTGGACCCCGGGCTTCAACACCCTGGCCGACGCCGTCCACCAGGGCCTGGTCCCGGAAGACCTGGTCACCCAGGCAGCCGAGCGGCTTTACACCGCCCGCTTCCAGCTCGGCCTTTTTGATCCGCAGGGCTCCAGCCCGCTTGACAACATCCGCATCTCCCTTGAGCTTTTAGGCCAGGATCGCCAGGTTTCGCTCAAGGCCGCCCAGGAGAGCATCGTCCTGCTCAAGAACACCGGCGTTCTCCCGCTCAAAACCGCGCCCGGACACATCGCCGTCCTCGGCCCCACAGCCGACCTGCTGCCTTCCATCCTGGGCAACTACGTCGGCACGCCCATCCGTCCCGTAACTCCGCTGGACGGGATGTTGCAGCAGTTCAAGAGCTCGCCCATCCTGTACGCGCAGGGCTCCACGCTGGCCACCGGCGTAGGCGTTCCGGTTCCGCGTACAGCATTCGGTCTCAACAAAGGTCTGAAGGCTGAGTTCTTCGCGACCCCCGACTGGACCGGCCGCCCCGTCGCCACCATCACCCAGCCCGAGGTCCAGGCCGACTGGGAAAACGCCCTTCCCGTCCCCCAGTTGGCCACGCACAACTACTCCGTTCGCTGGACTGGCTCGCTGGCCGTGCCCGGGCCGGGCCATTACGTCTTTTCGATCGAGTCCGGGGACAGCTTCCCTTACTCTCCGCAGGAAACCTACCGCTTTGTCCTCGATGGCAAAGTTCTGTCCGAAGGCAGCCTGCGCGCGGGCAACGATCTTTCCGCCATGGGCAACTTCAAGGCCGCACCCGGCGCATCTCCCACCGCGCCCCCGGTGATGCAGTTCCCCAAGACGCCCACCATCGCGGTCGACTTCACCGACACCAATCCCCATGACTTCCGGCTTGAATACTCGCACGCGGGCGACCAGGCCGGCGGCGGCGTCACGCTCAAGTGGGAAGCGCCCGCCCAGGCCCAGCTCGACGAAGCCGTGGCCCGCGCCAGGGAAGCCGACATCGTGGTCGCCTTCGTCGGCCTCTCGCCGCAGCTTGAAGGCGAGGAAATGCCCATCAAGATCGACGGCTTTGTTGGCGGCGACCGCACCAGCCTCGACCTGCCCGCGCCGCAGCAAAAGCTCCTCGAAGCCGTTGCCGCCACCGGCAAGCCGCTGATTGTCGTTCTGCAAAGTGGCTCGGCTGTCGCGCTCAACTGGGCCAACCAGCACGCCCAGGCCGTTCTTGAAGCCTGGTACCCCGGCGTCGAAGGCGGCAGCGCCATTGCCCGCACCCTGGCCGGCCTCAATAACCCCGCCGGCCGTCTGCCCATCACCTTCTACTCCTCGCTCGACGGCCTGCCCGCCTTCACCGACTACACGCTCAAGGGCCGCACCTACCGCTATTTCACCGGCAAGCCTCTTTGGGGCTTTGGCTACGGACTCAGCTATTCCAGCTTCAAATACGGTCCCGTCAAGCTTTCCGCCGACACCGTCAAGGCCGGCGACCCGATCACTGCCACAATCACCGTGACCAACTCCAGCGCGGTCCCCGGCGACGAAGTGGTCGAAGCCTACCTCAAGACTCCGCAATCCGGTGGTCCGGTCCACTCGCTGGTCGGATTTCAGCGCGTCGCCATCGCTCCCGGCGAATCGAAAGAAGTGACTCTCAACATCGATCCCCGCTCGCTATCGAGCGTGGACGACAAGGGCAATCGGGCTATTCTCGCCGGCAAATATACCTTGACCCTCGCCGGCGCGCAGCCCAGCGAAACCGAATCCAAATCCGAATCCGCCTTCACCGTCACCGGCACTGCGCCCCTGCCGAAATAGCCACAAGTCCAGCGCGGGCAGGCTCGATCTGAGCCCGCCCGCGCCGCAAAGAGCCGGGAAGCAGCGCTGACCAGCGCGGTCTACTTTTCCCCGTCGTGACGAACGTCACAATGCACCCCTTCCCAATTCCTGAATAATCCTGAATGATGGCTAAGGAGCGGCCTCGACCCGAGGCGAAACTCGTCCCTGGCATTCATTTCCGCCCCACCGATCTCGGAGGCACATTGCTTTTAGGCATATTGAAAGAAACTGCACCCGGCGAGACGCGCGTTGCGCTTTTGCCGGAAAGTCTGAAGTCGCTGGTGGCGCAAGGAATCGCGATCACCGTCGAAGCGGGCGCTGGCCTGGCCGCCGGCGCATCGGACGCGGCATACACTGAGGCGGGCGCAACTGTCACCCCGGATCGCGCCTCCATCCTGGCCAACGCCGATCTCATTCCGCTGGTCAACGCGCCAAACGCCGTCGACCAGAACCGGCTCAAGCCCGGCGCGGTCGTCATCGGCTTTCTCAAGCCGCTCGACGCACCTCAAGCCCTCGCCGCCGCCATTGCACGGCCTGTCACCCTTTTCAGCATGGAACTTGTGCCGCGCATCAGCCGCGCGCAGAGCATGGATGCGCTCTCCTCCATGGCCACCGTCGCCGGCTACAAGGCGATCATCGACGCCGCCGGCCTGCTGCCGCGCCTGTTCCCCATGCTCATGACCGCCGCGGGCACCATTCCGCCGGCGCGCGTCTTCGTCGTCGGCGCGGGTGTCGCCGGCTTGCAGGCCATTGCTACCGCCCGCCGCCTGGGCGCGGTGGTCGAGGCTTATGACGTGCGCGCAGCCGCGGGCGAGCAGGTTCGCTCGCTGGGCGCGAAGTTCCTGGATGTGGATCTGGGCGGCATCGCCACCGAAGGCGGAGGCGGTTACGCCGCCGAACTGACCGAAGAAGCCCTGGACCGCGGCCGCGACCTGATCGCCCGCACCGCCGCCCACTCCGACGTGATCGTGACCACCGCGCAAGTGCCCGGACGGCCCGCGCCGCGCCTCATTCGCCGCGACGCCATCGAGGCCATGCGCCCCGGTTCCGTGGTGGTGGATCTGGCCGCGCCGGCCGGCGGCAACTGCGAACTGACCCAGCCCGGCGTCACGCAGACCATCGGCGGCGTCAAGCTGCTTGCGCCGCTCAACCTGCCCGCCGAGGTTCCTGTCCACGCCAGCCAGCTTTATGCGCGCAACATTCTCAACTTCCTCGGCCTGATCGTGAAAAAGGGCGAACTCACGGTCGATCTCGCCGACGAGGTTCTGGCCGGCGCCTGCGTCGCCCACCAGGGAAACCCCGTGAATCCGCGCGTCGCCAAGCTCTTGGAACCGGTTACCGCATCTGCCAGCTAACATCACGGGGGCCCCAGGTCTCGATTTTGAGACCTGGGAGTCAAACTCTGCCGACCTAACTCACCGGCGCCGAACTCCGCCGGGTGCCCCAGGTCCCTCGCATTTGGGGACCTGGGAAGCAAACTCCACCGGGTGCCCCAAGTCTCGCTTTTGAGACCCGGGAAGCAAACTCCTCTAACCGGCGCCAACGGCCGCTAACTCCGCTAGCCCCGCTAACTCCGCTAGCCCCGCTAACTTGCTAACTCGCTCACTCACAACGTACCAACTCGCTCCTCGGGGTAAACGAAAAGACCTATGATTCCCGCCGTCCTCATCGCTTCGGTTTACGTATTCGCGCTGGCTGCTTTCCTGGGCTACCAGGTCATCAGCCGCGTTCCGCCCCTGCTGCACACGCCGCTGATGTCGGCCACCAACGCCATCTCCGGCATCTCGCTGATCGGCTCCCTGGTGCTGGCCGGAAAGGCGCATTATCCGCTGGGCGCGCACATCCTGGGCTTCGTCGCAGTCACCACCGCCACCATCAATGTGGTGGGCGGCTTCGGCATCACCGACCGTATGTTGAAGATGTTCGGCAAGCGCAAGACCGAGCCCGCTGCCAAGGCGGTGGCGAAATGACCCTGCAAACCTACTTCATGGAAGCGACTTACCTGGTCGCCTCCATTCTCTTCGTTCTTTCGCTCAAAGGAATGTCCCATCCGGAAACCGCCCGTCGCGGCATGTTCATGGCCGAGGCCGGCATGTTTGCCGCCATCGTGGGCACGCTGGTCGGCACGGAAATCGTCTCCTGGATCTGGATCATCGCCGGCCTTTCGATCGGCTCAATCATTGGCGCATGGATGGCCGTCTGGGTTCCCATGACCGCCATGCCCCAGCGAACCGCGCTCTCCCACGCCTTCGGCGCCTTTGCCGCGGCCATGGTGGGCATCGGCGAGTTCATCGTCAGGGGATCGGAACTGGGTACCGTCACGCGCGGCGCCCTGGGCTTCGAGGTCATGCTGGGCGCCCTCACCACCACCGGCTCGCTGATCGCCTGCGGCAAGCTGCAAGGCATCATCCACGGCAAGCCCATCCAGTTCCGCGGCCAGAACATCGTCAACCTGCTGGTCGCCCTGTCCATGGTGTCGTGTTTCGTCTACTTCTGGATGCACCCCGAAGCAGCGACCGTTTTCTACACCATGCTCGGCCTGGCCTTCGTCTTCGGCGTCATGCTGGTCATTCCCATCGGCTCGGCCGACATGCCCGTGGTGATGTCCCTTTTGAACTCCTATGCCGGCCTGGCCTCAGCCGCCACTGGCTTTGTGCTGGGAAATAACGTGCTCATCATCGCCGGCACCCTGGACGGATTCTCCGGCTTCATCCTGTCGGTTCTCATGTGCAAGGCCATGAACCGCTCCATCACCAACGTCCTGTTCGGCGGATTCGGCGCCGTCGTTGCCGAGGCCACATCGAACGTGGGCGGCGTGATGCGCGAAATCAGCATCGACGACGCAGCCATGCAACTGGCCTTCGCCAATCACGTAGTGTTCGTGCCTGGCTACGGGCTGGCCACCGCGCAGGCGCAACACGCCGTCCGCGAACTGGCCGAGTTGCTTCAAGCCCGCGGCGTCAGCGTCAAGTACGCCATTCACCCCGTCGCCGGCCGCATGCCCGGACACATGAACGTGCTGCTGGCCGAAGCCAACGTTCCCTACTCCTCACTGTACGAGATGGAGCAGATCAACCCGGAATTTCCCTCGACCGACGTGGCCGTGGTCATCGGCGCCAACGACGTGGTCAACCCCGACGCCCGCGACAACCCCAAGTCGCTGATCGCCGGGATGCCCATCCTGGAAGTGGACCGCGCCAAGAGCGTGATCGTGCTCAAGCGCGGACAGGGGCGCGGCTTCTCGGGCCTCGAAAACCCGCTCTTCTTCAAGCCCCGCACCACCATGCTCTACGGCGACGCCAAGTCAAGCCTCAGCCATTTGGCTCAAGCCGTCCAGCACGTGTAGCGTCCCGGTCAATCGACACCGGCAACCAACCCCAACCAAGCCGGGTGCCCCACCCTTTTCGCGCACTTTGCGAAAAGGGTGGGAGACCAATGCCCTCACCCAGCGCAATCTCAGCCCCATCCTTTTCGCGCTCTTTGCGAAAAGGGTGGGACCGCAATCCGCTCAAACGGCAACGCCCACGCGCAGCTCGATTCTCCCGGCCAAGAAAATGGGCGGCAAGGGAATGTCCCTGCCGCCGCCCGTCCCTGGGTTGTCTTGAAATTACTGCAGGTCTGCGTTTACTGCAAAAGCTTGGTCACTTCCTGCTGCACGCTGTTGGCTTGCGCCAGCGCCGAAATGCCGGTCTGGCTCAGAATCTCGTACTTCGACATGTTCGAGGTCGCCGAGGCATAGTCCGTCGCCTGAATCGCGTTCTGCGCCGACACCACGTTCTCCTGCTGCGTGGTCATCACTTGGCTGATCGAGTCCAGCGTGTTGATCTGCGCCCCGATGTAGCCGTCCTGCGCCGCCACATCAGCAATGGCCGTGTTCAGATCGTTCAGCGCCGTCTGCGCTGTCCCCGTGCTCGTCAGGCTGGTGCCGGTGAGCACCTCCTGGTTGGTCGCCGAGGCAACCGGGGTGTAGCTGAGGGTGGCCGGCACCGCGCCCGCGGCAGCGGTATACACCACCGACCCGCCCGCGTCGCCTACGCTGCCGGACGACAACTCGGCAAAGTAGAGAGAATCCACCGAGGCGCCCGCAGCGGAGGAGTCGCCGGTATAAATGCTCACCGTTTTTCCCGCCGCTGTCTGCCCAAACACCTGCTGCTGGTTGTACGTGGTGGTCGAGCCAATGTTGGAGATTTCGGCCAGAATCGACTGATATTCTTGGTTGGCCGCCCCTTCCTGCGAGGTGTTCAGCGTGCCGTTCGAAGCTTCAGTAGCCAGGGTCACGGCGCGGTTCAGCAGGCTTGTCACCTGCGACAGCGCGCCGTCGGCCACATCCAGCAGTCCCACACCCTCCGTGGCGTTGGTGGACGATTGGGTCAGAGCCGTCGAATTGGCCTCCAGCCCGTTCACCAGCGACAGCCCGGCGGCATCGTCCGCTCCTGAATTGATCTTCGAACCCGAAGACAACTGCTGCAGAACCGTCTGCAAGCTGTTGTCCGTATTGTTCAGGTTGTTCTCCGCATAGACCGCTGAAAGATTGTTCAAAACACCGAGGGCCATGGAGCTTACTCCTTCCGGATGCCGTCAATCGTGCCTTGCCCGCCGGCGTAACGCTTGTCCGCCAGACCCTCCGCATCATCCGGATGGGCTTTATTGCATCCACCCCTTTCATCGGTTTATCCCGGAATAACTTTAGTCACAAATTTCGAGGCTGTTTTCGCCCCCGCCTGTCGCGCCCCGGCTCAAGCTGTATCGCTTCCGTCCAATCCGTGTCCCAAACCGCGCCAATCGCTGTCCCGATGCGCTCCACACCGCTGTCCCGCTCCGCTCCACGCCCTGTCCCAGTTCGCTACAAAAGCCAATCGCCCCTGCCACTTGCGCCGCCCGTGCATAGCGGATCCGCCCTCCCGCCGCCGAAACTCTTCGCACACAAAAAATCGGCGGCAGGAGGATTGCCCCCTGCCGCCACCGGTCTCGCTTACGACCGCATCTGCTCTCTGCCTGAAAATCGGCCGTCAAAAAACTCGACGTTACTTCTGTGCTCCCAGCTCAGGTGCGCCCAGTTCGGCAGCGCCCATCTCGTCCATGCCAGGTTCGTCCTCGAGCCGTCCCTGCGGTCCCGCGCCTTGAGGCGGTTGCGGAGGAGGCGCTTGCTGCCTATATTGCCCGCGCCCGTCCCGTCCCTGTCCACCGGGGCCCCATCCGCGGCCCGCCTGTCCGTGCTCGGCGCGGTCGGCCCGCAGTTGCTTCCATTGCTCCGGCGTCAGCTTGGCGCGAATCGCCAGCAGAAAACGGGCATTCGCCTTTTCGAGTTCCGCCCGTGCCTGCGCCACCTTGTCGATCTGCGCCAGGATCGCGGACTCATTCGGCTGGTCTTCGCGCATCAGCGGCTCGAGAGTCAGTTCAGCCTTCTCCAGGCTGCCGCGCAGGTCCACCAGCGTTTCCCGGTGCTGCTGCAAAATGCCGTCAAACGCCTTCCGCTGGTCGTCGGTCAGCTTCAGCCGCTCTACCACCTTGGGATTGTTCCACCAGCGCCCATGGTCACCCTGCGGCCCGAAAGCCCGTTCCATGGGAGGCCGATGATCCCCAAATCCCGGTCTTCCGCCCGTTTCTCCCCCAGGCCCTTGCGCCAGCAACGTTCCCGCCGTCAAAACTGCCGCGATCGCCAACCCCACGCGCACCGCACCTAACCGCCCCGCTAACCATGGCTTCATCGTCTCTTCCTCCCCCTCGTTGTCGCGAAGGTT
>JBEKTB010000059.1:0-34215 GCA_049516495.1 Occallatibacter sp. | reverse complement strand
TACACCCCGCCTCGTTTACCCTAGTCTTCAGGGAGCAAGCACCCAATCATGTCTCATCCACAAATCAAGTTCGGCACCGACGGCTGGCGGGCGGTTATCGCCGACGACTTCACCTTCGCCAACGTACGCATCGCCGCCGAGGCGATCGCCGCCTATGTGCATTCACGCAAAGGCACAGCAGACGAGGACCCTGCCAAGGGCCTTTGCATCGGCTACGACACCCGCTTCGGGTCAAAACATTTTGCCCGCGCCTGTGCTGAAGTGGTAGCGGCCACCGGCATCCCCGTGCTGCTGGCCAACGACATCACGCCCACCCCGGCTCTCAGCTTCGGCGTCCGCGAACGCGGCTGTGCCGGCGGCATCATGATCACCTCGTCGCACAACCCCGCGCAGTGGAACGGCGTCAAGTACAAGGCATGGTACGGCGGCTCCGGCAAGCCTTCCATCATTGCCGAGATCGAGTCCTACCTCGGCCAGCCGGTGCCCCGCACCACCCATCCGGCCCCCATTGAGGAAGTCGATTTCCTGCCCACCTACCTCAAGGCCATCGAGAGCTTCACCAGCCTGGACCAGCTTGCCAAGTCGGGCATGAAATTCGCCATCGACTCCATGTACGGCGCCGGGCTCACCTACATCTCCGACATCTTCACCCGCCTCGGCGTGGCCCACGTGCAGATTCGGGCCAATCCCGATCCGCTCTTTCCCGGCATCAATCCCGAGCCCATCGAGCCCCACATCCGCGCCCTGGGAGAAGCGGCGGCCGCCAACGGCTGCCACGCCGGCCTTTGCACAGATGGCGACGCCGACCGCATCGGAGCAACCGACGAGCACGGCAACTTCGTCGATCCCCACAAGATTTTCTCGGTCCTTCTGAGCTGGGTTCTCAAGCGCAAAAACTGGCCGGGAGCCGTGACCCGCGCCTTCAACACCACCAAAATGCTCGACCGCATCTGCAAAAAGCACGGCCGCGAACTGATCGAGCACGGCATCGGCTTCAAGTTTGTCTGCGACTACATGCTGGAGCGGGAGATTCTGATGGGCGGCGAGGAGTCGGGCGGCATCGGCTTCCAGCGCCATCTGCCGGAGCGCGACGGCCTGCTCAATGCCCTGCTGCTGGCCAACGTGATGGCCGAGGAAGGCAAGACCCTGGGCCAACTGGTCGCCGACCTGCAAGCCGAGTACGGCGAGCACCAGTACGGCCGCATCGACCTGCACATTCCCGTCGACCTCAAGAACAGCGCCATTGCCCGCGCCCGTGCGCTTGCCCGACAACCCCGAGGCCGCCACCAAGCCCAACGCCGCGGAAACCTGGATTCTGCTGCGCGCCAGCGGCACCGAACCCCTGCTGCGCATCTACACCGAGTCCTGCTCGAAGGAATCGGTGGCCAAGCTGCTGGAGTCGGCGCGCGGGTTCGCACTCGGCACATAGGTTCACAGTTTCCCAGGTCTCAGAAGCGAGACCTGGGGCACCCGCTATGCAATCACGGCAACCTTGGCGCGCTTGCCCAGGCGGATAACGAGGCGGGCGGGAATTGCGGCTAGCGGAATCAGGGCGTTGAGGGCCGGTTCCCCGTCGAGCTTGACGGCCTTTTCGGCGATCTTGCGGTTGGCTTCGGCGCCGGAGGCGGCAAGGCCTAGATGCACAAGCAGTTTGGGAAGGCGAAGCTGCTGCGAGCCGTCCGGTCCGGCAACGTCGGCGTACGCGACAGCCACCTCTTCCAGGTCCTCGGCGGTCTCTTTGTGCTGGAACATTTTGGCCCAGTTTTCATCGGCGGCGTGCGCGGCCTCTGCGCCGTGGAAGCCGGCTGTGATGGTGCGCGCCAGACGCTTCTTGGCTTCCATGGGATGAAGCGCGCCCGCGGCGACCTCAGCCTTGAGGGCATCCACCTCAGACCCGCGAAGGTCGGTCAGGAAAAGAAAATATTTCCACATCAGGTCGTCGTTGATGCTCATCAGCTTGCCGTACATCTCGGCCGGCGGCTCGTTGATGCCGATGGCGTTTCCGAGGGACTTTGACATTTTCTGCACGCCGTCGAGGCCTTCAAGAATTGGCGTCATGAGGACGATCTGCGGCTTCTGGCCGTAGTGGCGCTGCAGTTCGCGCCCGCAGAGCAGGTTGAACTTCTGGTCGGTGCCCCCCAGCTCGACATCGCACTCCAGGCAGACCGAATCATAGCCCTGCATGACGGGATACAGCAGCTCGTGCAGGCTGATAGGCTGCTCGGCCTGGAAGCGCTTGTTGAACTCGTCGCGCTCCAGCATTTGAGAGACGGTAAAGTGCGCCGTCAGCCGGATGGTGTCTTCATAGCCCAGCTTGCCCAGCCACTCGGAGTTGTAACGGACCTCGGTCAGGCTCTCGTCGAGGATCTTGAAGACCTGTTCCTTGTAGGTCTCGGCGTTGCGGTCGATCTGCTCCCGCGTGAGCGGTTTGCGGGTGACGTTGCGGCCGGTGGGGTCGCCGATGAGCGAGGTGAAGTCGCCGACCAGGAAGATGACCGTGTGGCCGAGCTGCTGAAAGTGGCGCAGCTTGCGCATGAGCACGGTGTGGCCCAGGTGCAGATCGGGTGCGGTGGGATCGAAACCGGCCTTGATGCGCAGCGGGCGTCCGGTTTTGCGGCTCTCTTCCAGGCGCTCCCTCAGGTCGGCGACGCGGATGATCTCCGCCGCGCCCTTCTGAAGCAGGTCCATCTGTTCGTCTACGGGTAGGAATTCTGGCATGTCAGAACAAGTATAAAGTTCGCCGGGCAGATATCTTTCCGGAGCGTGCATCCATTCCCATCGCTTTCTCCTGCATCTTGCACACCGCGGTCTTCATCCAAGGGGCTGGAGAATACACCTATGCCTTCTGTAACTGGCCGTGCAATGCAGGTTCCCGCAGCGGGCGGAGCCTTTGAATTGGTTCAAAAGCAGTTTCCCGAGCCCGGCCCGGGGCATGTGCGCATCCGCGTGCAAGCCTGCGGCGTCTGTCATAGCGATTCGATCACCAAGTATGGCCTCTTTCCGGGAATCGCCTATCCCCGCGTGCCCGGCCATGAGGTTGCCGGGGTGCTGGATGCGGTTGCGGCAGATGTGCCGCTCTTCAAGCCCGGCCAGCGCGTGGGCCTGGGCTGGCACGGCGGCCACTGCAACTACTGCGCCGCCTGCCGCCGCGGCGACTTCGTCCTTTGCGAAAATCAGCAGATCTCCGGCATCAGCTTTGACGGCGGTTATGCCGACTACGTGGTGGCTCCGGCGAATGCGCTGGCGCTGATTCCTGAAGACCTGGCCGAGGTGGACGCCGCGCCCCTGATGTGCGCCGGCGTGACCACCTACAACAGTCTGCGCAACAGCGGAGCGCGGCCCGGCGACACGGTGGCCATTCTCGGCATTGGCGGGCTGGGCCACTTGGCAGTGCAGTTCGCGGCCAAAAGCGGCTACCGGACGGTAGCCATTGCCCGCGGCCAGGACAAGGCCCCCCTTGCCCGTCAGCTCGGCGCGCACATCTACATCGACAGCACTACGCAGGACCCGGCTGCCGAACTCCAGAAGCTGGGCGGAGCCAGGATCATTTTGTCCACGCTCACCAGCGCCGACGCTCTGGCTGCCGCGGTTAACGGCCTGGGCCTTAACGGCAAGCTGATCATTGTCGGCGTGCCTGAAAAGCCCTTCGAGGTGAACGCGCTTCCGCTCATCCTGGGCAACCGGGCCGTTGCCGGCTGGGCTTCGGGCACCGGCATGGATTCCGAAGACACGCTCAAATTCAGTGCTCTTTCCGGCGTGAAGCCGATGATCGAGACCTATCCTCTGGAACGCGCCGCCGAGGCGTTCGACCGCATGATGAGCGGCAAGGCGCGATTCCGCGCGGTGCTCACCACGGGGGCGTAAATTCTGCATGGGCTGACCGGCTTTACAGGCTGCGGAAATGGGAGTTGCGCAAGATAAATGCCCCAAAAACATGCCTCAGGGGCTAAAGCCCGCGTTGATTTTGCTGGGTTTGTGCCGGGACTAAAGTCCCGGCCTACCAGTCCCGGCCGAGCGCCCGGCGGGCAAATGACGCGGTCCGCTCACAGCCGCGGCGGGGCGCTTTGCCTTAAACTGGTCCGATGGAAGAGTTCAGCAGGATTCAGCGCCTCCCGCCTTATGTCTTCAACATCACCGGTGAAATGAAGATGTCCGCTCGCCGCCACGGCGAGGACATTATCGACTTCGGCATGGGCAACCCGGACGGGGCCACGCCCAAACACATTGTCGACAAGCTGGTCGAGGCGGCTTTGAAGCCTCCCACGCATCGCTACTCGGTCTCCCGCGGCATTCCGCGCCTGCGCAAGGCCATCTGCACATGGTACAAGACCCGCTATAACGTCGATCTGGACCCGGACTCCGAGGCCATTGTCACCATCGGCTCCAAGGAAGGCATCGCGCACTTGTGCCTGGCCATTCTCGACTCGCGCGACACGGTGCTGGTGCCCAACCCCAGCTACCCCATCCATATTTATGGCCCGGTGATCGCCGGAGCCCACGTGGTCAGCGTGCCGGTCCACGACCGCGAGCAGTTCCTGGCGCAATTGGAGGACCTGATTCCACGCATGGTTCCGCGGCCCAAGGCGCTGATTGTCAATTTCCCGTCGAACCCGACGACGGAATGCGTGGAGCTACCCTTTCTGGCGCGACTTGTGGCGCTGGCCCGCGAATACGGCTTTCACCTGATCCAGGACCTGGCCTATGCGGACATCGCCTTCGACGGCTACAAGCCGCCCAGCGTGCTGGAGGTTCCCGGCGCGAAAGACGTGGCGGTCGAGTTCTTCACGCTGTCAAAGAGCTACAACATGCCCGGCTGGCGCGTGGGCTTCATGGTCGGCAACCCGGTGCTGGTGAGCGCACTTGCCCGGCTCAAGAGCTACTTCGATTACGGGACGTTTACGCCGATCCAGGTGGCGTCGATTCAAGCCCTGGAAGGCCCGCAGGAGTGCGTCGCCGAGATCTGCGAGAACTATCGCAAGCGCCGCAACGTGCTGGTGGAAGGGCTGAACAAGCTGGGCTGGCCGGTGGCGCTGCCCAAGGCGACGATGTTTGTGTGGGCGCAGATTCCGGAGCAATACCGGAAGCTGGGGTCGCTGGAGTTTTCGAAATTGCTGCTGACGGAGGCGAAGACCGCCGTTTCGCCGGGGATTGGGTTTGGCGATTACGGGGATGGGCACGTGCGGTTTTCGCTGATCGAGAACGAAGAGCGGACGCGGCAGGCGCTGCGCGGGATGCGGCAGATGTTCGCGAAGGGGTAGAGAGTGAGTGCGTGTGGCCCGGGTCTCGATCGAGATCCGGGCCATACTTTTTTGCGCGGAAATGGGCCGCCTGGCGGATTTGGGTTACCGCTGCAGCAGGTCGATGGGCTGGGTGAAGTCGGTGACGCGAATGTGCTGGGCGAGGGTGGGGTGCTGGCTTAGAAGAGCCATCACCATCTCCCAGGCGACGCGACGGTAGCTGAAGTGGCCGGCGGGGCCGGAGCGCAATTCAGAGATGTACTGGGCTTCAGCGAAGTCCATTTTGAAGAGAGCGCGGACGCGGGTGGCCAAAGGCAACAGGTAGAGCGCGGACTGGGCGCCTTCGGGAGCGTGGCTGGCGGCGATGCGGGCGCTGGCCAGGTGGGCCCGATCGATGGCGCCCTGGAATTCTGCCAGGATGCCGGCCTCGGCGAGGATGTTGACATCGCCCGCCAGGTCGCCGCAGGTGGGAGTTTCGTAGCCGTGCAGCGAGGTGAAGGGCTGGATGATCTGCACGCAGCGGCGATGGCGGTGCATGTCGCGGAAGCCACCGATGTCCATGAGGATGTCGAAGCGGAGGGCGGCTCCGGCGTGGAAAGCGCGAAGGGCCTCGTCGTGCTTGCCGCGGTGGCGCAGGCCCAGCTCGATGATCTCGCTGACGCGGGCTTCGGGCAGCGCGGCGACCAGGTCGCGAATCTGGCGGTAGGGGTGGTGAGCGGCAGAGTAAAGAAGCGTGGCGGCCAACTCGACTTCGAGGGTCTCGGTGCGCTCGACCAGATCGACAACCGGCGCGGCGGCGATGGGCTGGCCTGCGAGGAATTCGGCAGCCGCCGCAGTCAGTTCGACGCGGGTGAGTTGCTCGTAGTCGTTGGGCTGCGCGTATTTGACCAGCGTGGGAGCTGTGCGGACCTCGCGGGTGAACAGGCTGGCGGCTTCGGCGGATAGCTCCGGATCGGCTGCGGCAAGCTTTTCGACGAAGGCGCTTGCGGCCTGGGAGTTGACGTTCCAGGCGGGGCCGGTGGCGGCTTCGCGGAGCTTCAAGCCCAGGTCCCGAATCTCGGCGACGGGATGGGAGAGCAGGCGGGAGACCTGGGTTTCGAGCGTGCGGGCGTTGACGATCTGGCCGAGCGAGGTGTTGGTGGCCAGGGGAAGCAGGTAGCGGGCGACGTCGAAAGCACGGGCTTTTAGCGTGCGCTCATAGGCTTCCGGCTTCATGGCCTCCGGGCACGGAATGCGGCGGCGCAGGGCTTCGAGAACGGCGGCCGTGGTGCGCTGGTAGGTGTCGAAGAGGTTCTGGATGGTGTCGGCATAGAGTTTTGCCGGCTCGGCATGGTCGCCGAAATCAGGGAAGAACCAGCCGGATTTGAGGAAGTTTTGATACCTGGTTGATCGCTCCTGCCCGTCCCAGCGCTGCTCGTCGACCAGGACGATGGCGGCCATCAGGCTGAGGCGTTCGACGGCAAAGGCGACGTGGGCCAGATCGGCGATGGAGCGATGGCCGTATTGGAAGTAGAAGGTGTTGAGAAACTGCTCGGCGCGCTGGGCGCTGATTTCGGCAAGCGACTCGCGCATGGAGAGCGAGGAGCGGGAATATTTGGCCATCGCATAGGCCAGAACCTCTGGGTCTGCGCCGTGAACGGCGAAGACATCGGTCTGGTTGCGGGCTCCGGGGGGCATGAAAGATTTACTGGACATTGCTGAGGGCTCGCGACCAGAATACGGCATTGGGGCCAATTGAAGTGTGCATCCGAGCCGCCACCGAAGGCGTCGATTGAATAAGGGATGCCGAGCCTGGGCTGGACAGGCTTGGATTCGCCGTGGGAGAGAGTGTGGGATTCAAGATTCCGTTAGGGGGCTAGACAGACTGCGCGGGCAGGGTGGCCGTCAGAAGAAGTGCTCAAAGCGCATGCCGCAGGAGTTAAAACCGGCGTTGATTTTGCTGGGCGAGTTTGTCAGGGCTAAAGCCCTGACCTACCAGTCCCGGCCTACTGGCGAGAAACGAGTTTTTTGCACAGCATGTGAAGTCGTGCCCTGAAAAGAAGCAGCAATGCAAGTTCAGCAAAATAAAAGGTTGCCGCAGATGGGGTGTTTACGCCCACCCATCAGACAGAAGCAAAGACTTCCGATACATGGGGCACCGTTTCATCCTTCGTGGACCGGCAAAAGCCGGTGGACGACTGACACCTATGGGCAACCCCCAAACGGGTTCTTTCAGCAGGCTCAAAGGGCCGCGCCCTTCAACTGGTTGCACTTTGCCGCAGGCCTGGAATCGGGCACGCACACTTTGACGCTCAATTTCCTCTACGGGTTCCAGGGCCATGTACGCTGCAAGCATCGCGAGAGCGGCAGGAAAAGGGCAGGAGTAACCGGATGATGAAGGAGTATCTGGTTCGCACGTCACAAAGGCCGCGTCCTTTGCCGTCGGGCCGCTGGGCAATGACGCAACGCTGGAACGACCTGCTGTTTGCGCACTGGCCGGTAGCGGCCTCATCGATTGCACCGCTGCTGCCCGATGGGCTGCAGGTAGACACCTTCCAGGGGTCCGGCTGGCTGGGAATCGTACCGTTCTGGATTGACCGGATCAAAATCAGGGGCGTACCGCCGATTCCCGGGGCGCGCAGCTTTCCGGAGTTGAACCTGCGCACCTATGTCCGCGACCAGCACACGGGAACGCCCGGCATGTATTTTCTCTCGCTGGACGCCAATAACCTGCTGGCGGTAGGGCTGGGGTGCGCTCTTTATCGGCTGCCCTACCACTGGGCCGAGATGAGCCTGGAACAGCGAACGGAGCGGGAGTTCTCGTTCTATAGCCGGAGACGGTTGGCGAGCCAACCCGTTATTTTCAGCGCGCGCTACCGCGGTTTGGGGCCCACGCGCAGGCTGGCGGAGAGCCGCAGCGGCACGCTTGAGAACTTCCTGATGGAGCGCTCCTGCCTTTTCAGCTCGAACCGAGCGGGACAGACGTTCAGGGCGAATCTGCACCACGTGGCCGGACCGCTTGAAGACGCGGAGGCGGAAATCGAACGGAACGACCTGGCGAAGGCCGTAGGGATCGAATTGCGAGACCAGGAACCGGTCCTCCACTATTCGCGCCGCCTCGCGGTTTATTTGTGGCCGGCGGAACTGGTCCGGCCGGCGCTGATGACACGGCCGGTAGCGGCGGTGGTTACGCCGACGGGGTGAGAGCAGGGGTTAGGGACCAGGGACTAGGGACTAGGGACCAGGGCGCGGATATTCACGCTTCCTTGCGAGGGTTTGGGCTCCGAGGCTGCGGAAGCTGGAGCTGGACCGCACACTTCCCGGCACAAAAAGAAATCGGGCGGCAGGCCGCGAGAAGGCCGCCGCCCGAAGATCAATCTCTGGAAGACCAGTTCAAGAGACCAATTCAGGAGACATTCACAGCGTACCGGCGATCTGGTGGGGCGTCTTGGCCCATTCGGGTGATGCTGAAATCCATCAATGGGTGGAGATGAGGCGGTTTTGCGCGGGAATGTGGCGCATCCTGTGTGCATTGATTCATCTGCGGCATTACTGTTGAGGTGCAAGGTTTTTTGCGCACTACCTATGGCACGAGTTCGGGGCAAATCGAAAGACCGAGAGACAAAGGCCGCGAGACCGCGATTGGCGGCGTGCTTGCGGCTGGCAACCCGGGTCGTGTTGTGCGCGGCAGTTGTGGTCGCAGCGCTGTTAGTAGGGCCGCTGACGGGCTTGGCGCTGGAGCCCACGACGCCGCTGGCCGGCTACGGACGGCAAGCCTGGGTGATGGAGAACGGGCTTCCGCAGAACACGGTGCAGGCTCTGGTGCAGACGCGGGACGGGTTTGTGTGGCTGGGGACCGAGGTTGGGCTGGTGCGGTTCGACGGCAACGGGTTCGCGGTGTTTGACCGCAACTCGACGCCGGCGCTGCCGGGAAGCGATGTGCGCTGTCTGTTGGAGACCCACGACGGAGCGCTGTGGATTGGCACAAGCGAAGGGCTTGCGCGGTGGAAAGACGGGGCGGCGACGGCGTTCACCACGCGGGATGGGCTACCCGGCAATGGGATTCAGGCGCTGGTGGAGACGCCGAATGGCGTGTTGTGGGCTTGGACGGACCAGGGGCTGGCGCGGCTCAAGGAAGAGCGTTTTGTTGATGCCACGGCGGCAACCGGGCTTCCAGCCGCCGCGATCAGCTCGGTAACAGTCGACGGACGGGGCATTTTGTGGGTGGCCACTCGGGATAGCTCCAACATGTACGAGGGGGGCTGGTGGAGACAACCCGCACTCCAGCAATGGCTCCAGCCCTATTACCTCAACGCTGGCGCCGACTTTCTGCAAACCGTGAAGGGGGGCGTCGCCGTGGCCAGCAAGACCGCGGTGGCGGTTTTGCGCGGAGACAGCGTGGTTGAGCGTCTGACCGTCGGCAAGGAGCTTCCCGGCAGCCGCATTCAGGCCCTGTTTGCCGACCGCGAGGGCTGCCTGTGGATTGGGACCAACAGCGGGCTGGCGCGGCTGGCGGCAGGCAAGTTGCAACTGTTGCCGGTCACTGATCCGCTGGCCACGGCGTCGGTGCTGACGCTGATGGAGGACCGCGAGGGCAATCTGTGGGCCGGGACCGAGACGGACGGACTGCACATCCTGCGCGATCAGCGGTTTCGCAACCTTGGGGCGCGCGAGGGACTCGCTTCAGACGCGACCACCACGGTGGTGGAGGACGGCAAGGGCATCCTCTGGGTGGGAACCGCCGGCGGCGGGTTGAACGCGGTGAAACGCGGCGTCTCGGCACCGAATGCGAGAACGGGCGCCGGCACAAGCTCCGTAAGGAGCTACTCGGTGCGCAACGGCCTGTTGAGCGACGTGATCCTGTCCCTGGCCGCCGCGCCCAATGGAGACCTGTGGGTGGGGACGCCGGACGGACTGAACCGGATTCACAGAGGCTGGATCGAGTCGTTCACCTCGGCGGACGGACTGCCCGACGACTTTATCCGCTCTCTGCTGGCTGACGCGGATGGCTCTCTGTGGATCGGGACGCGGCGCGGCCTGGCGCATTGGGTAAGCCGTTCAGGCAGGCTGATCGTGACCCATTCCGGAGCGAACATGGTGACCTATACCCAAGCCAGCGGGCTGGGCAGCGACCTGGTGGGCGCCATGGCGCGCGATTCCGGCGGAGACCTGTGGGTGGCCACGTTTGCCGGGCTGAGCCGGCTGCACAGCGGAAAGATCACAAATTACACCACCGCCAACGGGCTCTCAAGCAACGTGGTGACGGCCCTGATGGCTCGCAGCAACGGGACGGTGCTGGTGGGGACGCAGGACCACGGATGGAACGCGTGGGATGGGCAGCGTTTCTTGAGAGTGACGCACGACGGACTGGACCGGACGACTATCCACGCCATTCTGGAGGACGGGAGCAATCACCTGTGGTTTGCCACCGGCAACGGAATTGCGCGCTGCGACTGCGACATGTCGGGGGGCTGCTCGCACTGGATCGAGTTTGGCTCGGCCGACGGGCTGCGCAGCCGGGAGACGGCCACCAACAGCCACCCTTCGGCGTGGCGTTCGCGGGACGGGCACTTGTGGTTTGCCACGCCCAAGGGGCTGGTGGAGGTGGACCCGGCGCACTTTCCGGTGAATGCAACGCCGCCTCCGGTGGCGCTGGAGCGGTTTACCGTGGACGATGTGGACCAGGGTTTGCGCGGTGCGGCCTCCTTTGTGCAGGTTCCGGCCGGGCACGTCCATTTCCAGTTCGACTATGCGGGATTGAGCTATACGGCGCCGCAGAAGGTGCGCTACCGGTACATGCTGGAGGGCTTTGATCGCACCTGGACCGAGGCCGGAGCGCGGCGCACGGCCTACTATACGAACATTCCGCCGGGAAAGTACACGTTTCGCGTGCAGGCGGCCAACAACGACGGGGTTTGGAACTCGGACGGAGCGGCGCTCGGATTCCAGTTGCGGCCTCATTTCTACCAGACGGCGTGGTTTTATGTGCTGCTGGCGGCTGCCGTGGCGGGGCTGGTGGTGCTGCTGCTCAGGCGGCGTCTGCGCGTGGCCGAACGGGAGTTCAGCGCCGTGCTGGGCGAGCGGAGCCGGATTGCGCGCGAGATTCACGACACGCTGGCGCAAGGCTACGTGGGAATTTCAGTGCAGTTGGAGGTGCTGGCGGAGCTGCTGCGGCTGAACAGAACCGACGCGGCGGCAAAGCATCTGGACACCACCCGCGGCTACGTGCGCGAAGGGTTGGCCGACGCGCGGCAGTCGATCTGGGCGCTGCGCTCGCAGGACTCGGGAGAAACCACGCTGCCGGTGAAGTTGCGGCGCATGGTGGAGGCGGCCGGGGACCACACCATGGAAGCCAGATTCAGCATCTTTGGTGCATACCGGCCGTTGCCGCCGGGGATGGAGCGGGAGATTCTGCGCGTGGCGCAGGAGGCCATCCATAATGTGAACAAGCACGCCGGGGCGAATCAGCTCTCGGTCCAGTTGGAGTATGGGCCCGGAGATATTGCTCTGGAAGTGAGAGACGATGGGCGCGGATTCAAGGCGGAAAAGGAAGCGGAGTCGCCGCCGGGACACTATGGATTGACCGGCATGAAGGAGCGTGCGGCGGCAGTTGGCGGCACTCTCGAAGTGACCAGCGAACCGGGCGAAGGAACCGCGGTGAGACTGCGGGCTCCGGCGCCAAGAGAGTCGAGAGAGAAGGCGTGAGCGTGGGAGAATCTGGGACAAAGGAATCGATTCGCGTGCTGGTGGTGGAAGATCACCACGTGGTACGGCAGGGACTGGTGGCGCTGCTGAACGTGGTGGACGGGATTGAGGTGGTGGGCGAGGCCGCGGACGGCGTCGAGGCCATTACGCAGTTTCGCAAGCATCAGCCGAACATCACATTGATCGACCTGCGGCTACCGCGGATGGGCGGCGTGGACGTGATTCAGCGCATCCGCATGGAGACGCCGCATGCGCGGTTCATCGTGCTGACCACCTACGACGGCGATGAGGACATCTATCGCGCATTGCAGGCCGGGGCGCGCGCTTACCTGCTGAAAGGCATGACGACCGAGGAACTGATTGCGACCATCCGCACGGTCCACGCAGGCAAGTCGCACATTCCCCCGGTGATTGCGCAGCGGTTGGCCGAGCGGATGGGCACCGAGGAGCTGACGCCGCGAGAGTTCGACGTGCTGGAACAGATTGTCCACGGCAAGAGCAACAAGGAGATCGCTTCCGAGCTCGAGATCTCGGAAGCCACTGTGAAAACCCACATCAACAGCCTGTTGGGCAAGCTGGGCGTGACCGACCGGACGCAGGCGGCCACGGCAGCAATCCAGCGGGGCATTGTTCCGCTCGAATCCCTGAGAAAGCCAAAGCCATGAAGAAAGCGATGGAGAGAGCAGTTTATTGCGCAATTTTTCTGTTGATACTGTCTCCCCTGGGCCGATCTGCGCAGGCACAGAAGTCGGCGTGGCGGCAGGCTTCGGATGCGGAACTGGCTTCCCTGCTGCCGGCGCGCGCGCCCGTGGAGAAAGAGCACATTGAGACGGAGATGCGGACCGCCTCGGGGATTGTGAATGGGCGCGGCCACTTCATCGCCGGGGTGGTGCTGATTACAGCGGGCTACTCGGCCGAGGGCAAGTATTCGCACTACCTGATCGTGCAGGCGCCGGTGCGGATCGGGGGTATCGCGCTCAAGCCCGGCGAATATGTTTTTGGATATACACACGCCGGAGACGTGTTGAGCGTGCACTTCCACGAAGCCGCCACGGGAACGCTGGTGGGCACCACGGACGCGCATCGCATTGCCGGGTCGAGCCGCGTGGAAAGCCTCCACATCTGGCCTCCGGGAACGAAGGCGCTGATTCAGATTGGGCGGTTTGGGATTCCGTATGAACTGGGAGAAGAGTAGCTGCCAACGTTCAGCGGTGAGTCTCCGGTCATAGGGGATTCATCGCGACGCCGGGCAGTTCAAGCCGGGCCGAGGCTGCGGGTTGGCGCGGGTCCCGTGGATTGACGAACCACCAGCCGGGTGGAGAGATGGAACTGCCTGCCCGGTCGCGTGAGATCCTGGCCGGTCTCCCGAAGCGCCTCGAACAACATGCGTGCAAATTCCCTGCGGGAGATGCTCAGCGTGGTCAGGGCGGGGACCACGATGTCGCTCATCTCGATGTCGTCGCAACCGGCAATCGAGATATCGTCGGGAACGCGCAATCCCCGCTTGTGGGCCGTGCGCATCGCACCGATAGCCGTGAGATCGTTGGCGGCGACCACGGCGGTGGGAATCTCCGGCTGGGCGAGGATCTTTGCCATCGCCGCTGAGCCTCCGTCGATGCGGGAATTTCCCTCAACCATCCAGCCTTCCCGGGACGAAAGTCCCAGCTTCACCACAGCTTCGAGGAACGATTCCCGGCGAACCCGCGATGTGGCCAACCCGACCCTGCCTCCGATAAAGCCCACGCGGCGATGACCCAGTTCCTTCAAGTGGGCAATCACCTGAGTCATCCCGTTGGCAAGATCGATCATGATATCGCTCAAGCCGTTGGCGACGCCCTGGCGGTTAGCGGTAACGACGGGGATCTGGTTCTGGACCAGCGAATCCAGGGAGGCGGCCTCCGGTTCCGATGTCAGCAGCGCTACTCCATCCACCCGCCGCAACAACATGCGGCGCACTGAGCGATGCATGCGCGTGGAGTGAGAATCGGTGTTTGCCACCAGAAGCTCCTGCTCATTCTCAGCCAGCAGACCCTCGAACAGCTTGACCACTTCAGTGAAGAACGGATTGCTGAGGTCGGGGACAATGATGCCGTAGATCTGGCTTTTCCCGCTCTTCAGGTGAGCGGCGCTGTTGTTGGGAACGAAGTTCAGATCCTGGATGATCTTCTGGATGCGGCGCGTGGTTTCTTCGGTGACCAGGTTGGAGCCATGGAGGACGCGCGAAACCGTTGCGTTCGATACGCCGGCCAATTTGGCGATCTCGCGCATACTGATGGACATGTCGGCTCGCCCCCTGGACAAACGATATCCCCTTGATTGTAATTGCGCGTCAGTTTGCGGCTTGGTTGAAACGCTGACGGGGCCAGGTAACAGACGCGAAATACTGTTGCGAAGCTGACGGGGCGAGGCCGATGTGCCTTTCAGAAAACACGCCGCATTTGCTCGGAACAAACTGCGGGACAGGCGCGCAACCGCGGGGCCATTGTCTGCCCGCCCCCGTCATCATTCGAGCAACGAGACAGGGACTCTTCCCTGGGGCAAGGCACGCACCGCAAGACCCTGGATTCTGCTACACTAATTCAAGCGCAATCAAGGGGCCAAATGCGCCAGGCCGCGCCCCAAAGATACGCTTCGCAACCCAAGTTCGGGGAGTGGCTCAGCCTGGTAGAGCACCTGGTTCGGGACCAGGGGGTCGGAGGTTCAAATCCTCTCTCCCCGACCATTAAATCCCGCGATATCAGTTAATTAGCGAATTAGCGAGTTCCGGCCAATCCGCGAGTTCCGGCCAATCCGGAACTTGTCTTCATTTGGGTCCAATTGGCTTTCCACTGGTTTTTTCGTCGCTTTCGAGGAACCCTTCCACCGCTTCGACTGCGCGACGCCCGTCCACCGGAACCAAGTGAATATACGTCCCACGCGTGATCTCCGAAGACGAATGTAAATGTATTTCGAGCCGCGTTAGATCCCCGGAGACAAACGTCTGACGGTGGCGGTGTTCCTGTTTCTTCTGGCGATTGAGACGGCTCGCGGCGGGGCGGACAACGGATGGCGGCCAAGCCACTCCAGCACTAACTGGTTCACCGGCTCCGGGGTCTCCTCAAAAACGGCATGGCCACCCCCCGGCAGCACAATGAGGTCTGAGCTCCTCAGTTTGCGCTTCAGCTTAACGGCGGAGTCCAGACTGACCGTACAGTCGCGGTCGCCCCACACTAGCAGTGTTGGAACTCTCTTCACGCGGCCCAACGCGGCTTTCAGCTTAGCCCTCTCGGAGAACCAGCCGCGAACAATACAGAGAACGTGGCGCAATGTGTGAGAATTTCGCAGCCCTTTCACGATCTCCTGCAGACAACTATCGACGACGCGGTCGGGGCCTCCGAAAATCTCTCCGAGAGCGACGCGTTGTACCGATGCCGGAGAATAGGTCAGCAGCCTCGCGAGGAACCCGCCCCAAAGAGTGCTATACGCGCGCACAATAGGATCGCCGGAGCGACAATAGGGGTTGGCGGGCGCGAAGAGGACGAGCCTGCCCACACGCCTCGGATGCAACGCCGCAAGCATCAGAGCGACGGCCCCTCCGTGCGAGTGGGCCACTATGTCGGTCTGGGCAAGGTCGAGCGCATCCATGAATGTGATGATGCGATCGGCGGTGGCCTGAAGTCCGGGGTCCAGCCCCTCGATCCGTTGTGATTTACCCATGTTCACCAGGTCGATCGCATAGACACTGGCGTGCTGGGCAAGCGCGTCAATATTGCACCGCCAGTTACGACTCGATCCGACCAGTCCATGAATGAGCAGCATTGGCTTTCCATTTCCCGCATGGAGATAGTTGACGCGAGCGCCGGCAACATCGACAAATGCTTCTTCATATTCCGATTGCGAGGCTTCTTCAATCACGGCAAACAATCCTCTCTCAAAGGAAGCGCCTGGACCAGCCATCTCGCACACCGCTTTACGGCTGATGCGCAGCATAGGGCAGCACGTGCGAAATACGACATCGCGAAGGATTGGATGTCCTGGGAACCGAAAGTGTAACCTGAGCTTTCGAAGGAATCTGCCGTGCGCGTCATACTCATACGCTCCATGGCCACCTTGGGCAGACCATAGAAACCTGCTTTTCTGCGTGCTCCTCCAGGGACAATCGCGTTCATGCATTTCAGGTGTTTTCGGAGACGCGAGGATCAGAAATACCTGGAATCTCGATCCCACTGGCGGGCAGACCAGGGAAAGAATGTTCAAGGATGAAGTCTTCGGCAAAAGACACGCTATTCGCCGACGATTTACCCGGGCTGCTCCTTGAGAGACAATCTCTCTGGCCTGTTGTTGACACTGACCCGGACGAGCCTCTGTTCTCGGTCGAGTCGACCGCCGAAGCAGGGAGTGTCATGGGAGAGTTACTCGCGCAGGAGTCGAGATCGCGGGCGGGGCGGACGATCATGGTCGGCCATGCGACCTGAGTGTATGCTTTGCGCCTCCGGAAAAGAACGCGGGGCATGGTATGTGGCGATGAGCAGACCGACAAGGACGCCGTGCCGGAGCGGCACGGTTTTGCGGACCCGACATGCCGCGGCAGAATTGGAAGACGCCTGCCCGCGCAGACGCGCTTGTAGCAATTCGCGGGAAAAAGGTGTAAAAGAAATCAGACCGCATTGCGCGTATCTGCAAAGATGCGCGCATCTCGAATGATTCAAGGGCGCAGGTGCGCCTGAACGCAAATCGATCATCTATGTTCGCCGGATGATGTCGAAAAAGGGCCCCTAAGGTGAACAAGTTCAGGACAATACAGGTCAAAACTGTACTTCTTATTGAGCATGACCCCGAAGAAGCTCGCCGAATCCGCGAGATGTTCGAGGAGCAGGGCTCTTATTCCTTCGCATTGACCCACGTAGAATCCATGTCGGACGCCGAGGCTTACCTCCGCGGACGATCAGTCAGCGTGGTCCTGCTGGACCTGGCTGGTTGTGCCGAGGCATCTGGTTTTGAGGCGATACTGCGGACCCACGCGGTCGCGCGAGGCGCTTCGATTGTGCTGCTGACCAGTCTGGAGGACGAGGGGATAGCCGTTCGCGCTATGGAGGGAGGCGTCCAGGACTATCTCATCAAGGGTTGTATCGAACCGCACGAGCTGATGCGCGCTATGCGCAACTCAGTTGCCCGCAAGATATTGGAAGAGACCCTATTCAATGAAAAGAACCGCGCGCAGATCACCTTGGAATGCATTGGCGATGCAGTGATCTGCACCGATCTCGTGGGGAACATCTCCTTTCTCAACCCCGTTGCTGAGAGCTTGACAGGCTGGTCGTTGAAAGAAGCGGCTGGAAGGCCCCTGGGCGAATGTTTCAGAATCATGGACGCCAGCACAGGTGAGATGGCCGCCGATCCTACGACGCAAGCGATGGGACAAGGCAGGCTCACGCACCTGCCGGTAAACTGTCTGCTCACCAGCCGGGAAGGACGACAGGTTTTCATCGAAGACTCAGTCGCGCCCATCCGTGACGGTTCGGGGCTGGCGTCAGGATCGGTTCTGGTGTTTCGCGACGTGACTGTGAGTCGAGCGCTGGCGGAGAAGGTCGCCCATCTGACTGAGCATGACACCCTGACCGGCCTGCCGAATCGATTGTTGCTGAACGACCGGCTGCATCAGGCGATCGCACGGGCAAACCGTAAGGTCACTTCGATGGCGATCCTGTTTATGGATCTGGATAACTTCAAGCACATCAATGATTCCCTGGGACACCCAACCGGCGACAAGCTCCTCAAATCCGTGGCAAAGCGATTACAGGAATGTGTTCGCATCCCGGACACGGTCAGCCGGCAGGGCGGAGACGAATTTGCCCTGTTGCTCCACGACGTGCAACAAGCCGAAGACGCTGCCATCACGGCCAGAAGAATCCTGAAGATGATGAAGGAAACTCATTCTATCGAAGGTCATGAACTTCACGTCACCACGAGCATTGGCATCAGCATTTATCCCGATGACGGACTGGATGCAGCAACGCTACTTAAGAACGCAGATGCCGCCCTGTACCAGGCCAAGGAGGGCGGGCGCCAGATTTTCAGGTTTTTCAAGCCGGAGATGAACGTCAAAGCGGTAGGGCGGCAATCGATGGAAGAGGACCTGCGACGCGCCCTCGGACGAAACGAACTCAAACTGCATTACCAGCCGATCTTCAGTCTCACGACGGGAGCGATCACCGGGGCCGAAGCCCTGCTGCGCTGGACGCATCCCACGCGAGGCTCCGTGGCGCCGGCGCAATTCATCCCGATTGCGGAAGATTCGGGCCTGATTCTCCCTATCGGGGCATGGGTCCTGCGCGAAGCGTGCATGCAAGCCAAATCCTGGGTGGATGTCGGCTTGCGCCCTATTAAAATCTCCGTCAATGTCTCGGCACTCCAGCTTCGCAGCGAAGGCTTTCTGGACGGGTTAGTCGCGATTCTCGCGGAAAGCGGCCTGAGCCCGGATTCGCTCGATATCGAGGTTACGGAGAGTGTTCTCATGGACCGCGGAAAACCGGGAATGCCTATCCTCAAAATCCTGCGAGAAAAGGGAGTTCAGGTGGCGGTCGACGATTTTGGCACGGGTTATTCCAGCCTGAGCTACCTTCGCAAGCTCAAGGTAGATACGCTCAAAATCGATCAGTCATTTGTTCGTGAGATCACCACCACCCCGGACGACACGACGATCGTGAGCGCAATTATCAGCATGGGCCGGAGCCTGAAGCTGCGGGTGATTGCCGAGGGCGTTGAATCGGCGGAAGATCTTGCGTTTCTCAAAAGTCAACAATGCGACGAAGCGCAGGGATTTTACTTCAGCCGGCCGGTCCCCGCCGAGCAGTTTGTCAAGCTACGCGCAATGACGGTGAATTGATTCAGATGCTCAGCGATTTCAGCCAATTTGCCGAGTCCCATGCCGCAGAAATAGCCGACGCGGTCCCTATCGGTATTGCTATCACAGACTCCTCAGGCGATGTGGTCTTTGTCAACGCCGAGCTTGAGCGCATGACCGGTTACGCGCGCGGCGAGTTGCTGGGCCGGCCGGTGGATCTGCTGCTGCCAGATCGGTTTCGTGCTGCGCACGTCGCCCAGCGGGAAGGCTACGTGGCCGCTCTTGCTCAAAGGCGCATGGGCGTAGGACGAGAATTGTTTGTTCGCCGCCGCGATGGTAGCGAATTCCCCGTTGAAGTTGGACTGAGCCCCATGCAGACCTCGGCGGGGATGATGACGGTGGCCTCGATGACCGACGTCGCCACGCGTCGAAGGATGGAAGATAGCTTCCACGCGATGGTGGAGGCAGCACCCAACGGCATGCTGATGACTAACGACAAGGGCGAGATCACGATGGCCAATCAGAGCATCTGTTCGATGTTCGGCTACCAGAAGGCGGAACTTCTCGGAAAGCCGATCGAGGTTCTGCTGCCGGAACGCCACCGAGTTGACCATGTGCCCAAGCGGGACGGATTCTCCGCATCGCCATCCAAGCGAACCATGGGCGTTGGACGCGATGTGACCGGGTTGCGAAAAGATGGCCGGGAGCTTCCGCTTGAGATTGGCCTGAGTTCGATCATCACAGAAGACGGACGCATGGCTCTGGCTGCGGTAGTGGACATCACCATGCGAAAGCGCGCCGAACTCCAATTGCGCGAGGCCAACGCACAGTTGGAAGAATTCACCTACGTAAGTTCTCACGATTTGCGCGCGCCCATCCGCGGCATCATGACCCTGCTTGAGTGGATCAAGGAAGATTTGGGCGCAGCCGTCTCTGACTCGGTGACCAACAACATGGACCGCATGGCGACGCGGCTGGCGCGCATGGATCAATTGATCGGTGATCTGCTTACATATGCCCGTTCAGGCCGGCGTTCAGTGACCGTTGAGCGCGTTGATCTGGAGGGGCTGGTGACCGAGATCGCGGAACTGGAGCCTGCGCCCGAGGGCATGAAGCTAAGTCTGGATTTACATGGTCAGAGTATCGAGGGGCCGCGAACACCGCTGCAGACTGTCCTGCGGAATCTCTATTCGAATGCCATCAAGCACCACGACAAGCCCAACGGGCAAATTGCCATCGAAGCCCGAGAGTCTGGCGGTTACTGCGTCATCTCCGTGATCGATGATGGGCCCGGCATTCCTGAATCCGCCCAAGCCCGTGTCTTCCATCTCTTCCAGACGCTTACATCGACGGAACGAAAAGGAAGCGGATTGGGCCTTGCTGTGGCCAAACGGCTCACGGAGAGCCATGGCGGTCGCATTGAATTGACCTCGGTCCCAAGTAAACCCGGCTGCACCTTCGAGGTCTGGTGGCCAAAATTCATGAGGAGCGATCTCGATGACTGAACCTGTCCTGGATTTGTTGGTAGTGGACGACGACGACTTGACCGCCGAGAGTTTACAGCGAAGCCTGAAAAAGATCAGTAGCGTCTTTCACGTGGTCCCCGCCGAAGACGGCCAGGAGGCCCTCGACATTCTGTTTGGAAGATCAATGAAACGTATTGAGAGGCCGTTCATCGTTCTCCTGGATCTCAACATGCCGCGCATGAATGGTTTCGAGTTTCTGAAGGAATTGCGAGCGGATGAAAGGTTCCGGGGATCTGTCGTCTTCGTGCTCTCATCCTCAGATGCGGATCTGGACATCTATCGCGCCTATGATCAATGCGTCGCCGGATACATGGTCAAGACCATTGTAGGGTCGCAGTTTTCTCAAATAGCCAAGATGCTCATCGAATATTCTGAGACCATCCGATTCGGGGAAGCGACCCCCCGGCCAGTGTCCCAATGAAACCACTCAGCGTACTCATTGTCGACGATGACGACGTGGACCGGGAGAATCTCCGCCGCCTCCTGGCCAAGGTGAGCCGGCCGATCGACATGCATGAAGCTGCATCCTTTGCGGAAGCCAAAGCGCAGCTCCAAACCAGCAAATTTGATTGCGTCTTTATCGACTATTCCCTCGGCGATGCCACCGGGTTCGATGTCATTTCTGAAGTTCGACAGCATCGTGCGGAAATCTGCCCCATCATCATGATTTCCACAAATGGCAACGAAAAGCTTGTCGTGGAGGCCATGCGTGAGGGAGTCTACGACTACATTACGAAGACCGCCCTGAGCAAGGAACAGTTGCAGCATTCCATCGATGGCAGTCTCCATTGGGTCGAGCGGGAAACGGAATTGAGGGAATCTCGAATCAAGATTGAATACCTGGCCCTGCACGACGCCCTTACCGGATTGCCGAATCGCGTGTTGCTCTTCGATCGGCTCGATCAGGAGATTCGATCGAGTGAACGTAGCCAAAGATCATTTTCGCTGCTCATGATGGACTTGAACAATTTCAAGGAGATTAATGACAGTCTGGGTCACGATGCCGGCGACGCTGTTCTGCGTGAGGTTGCGCTACGCCTCACCTCGACCGTGCGCGATTTAGATACTGTTGCCCGACTAGGGGGCGACGAGTTCGCATGCATCCTTCCCTGGGTAGAATCTCTCGAGACCGGTCAGCATATAGCGGAGAAGATCGTTAAAGCCTTGCACGCGCCCATCTTCATCGGACATGAGGCGGTTGCCGTAAGCATCTCCATCGGAATTGCCCAGTTCCCCATACATGGCGCCACCAGCCGTGTCTTGCTCAAACGCGCCGACCAGGCCATGTACCAGGCAAAGCAGGGGGCGAAAGGCATTCAGATATATTCCCCTCACGCCTTCGTCGCAGTTGAAACCCCTTCTGGGCTGTTCGCTGGCAGAATAAAGCACGCGGTCGAGAATGGAGAGATTCTGCTGCACTTCCAGCCCCAGGTTAGCCTCGACACCTGCCAGATCATCGGGAAAGAAGCGCTGGTGCGATGGCAACATCCGGAATATGGCCTGCTCTACCCCGACAGGTTCATTTCCATTGCCGAAAAAAATCCCGTCATCGCGCCGCTCACGTTGGCAGTTCTGCAGATCGCGCTCGACGAGGAACAGAAGTGGAGAGCATCAGGCCTCTGCGTTCCAATCTCAGTCAATCTCTCCGCGCGTGTACTCGATGATGAATCTCTTCCTGCACGGATCATGCAAATGCTCAGCGAGCATGGGTTACCGCCTTCATGCCTGGTTCTTGAGCTGACGGAAACAGCAATCTCTTCTGCGCCCGTACAGGCTTGCAGCATCCTCCGGGCGATGTCCGAGGCCGGTCTCCGCATCTCCATCGACGATTTTGGCTCCGGCTACACATCGTTTAAACAACTGCACGAACTTGAGATCGCGGAGATCAAGATCGACGGTCTTTACGTGAAGAACATCACGGCGAAGGGGAAAGACTCCTCCATTGTTCGCTCCGTTGTTGAACTCGGTCGTGGTTTTGACATTCAGGTGGTTGCTGAATGCGTCGAACGGAGGGAATCCTGGCAACTTCTCCGGGACCTCGGCTGCCGCTGCGCTCAGGGGTACAGCATCGGCGCCCCCATGGCCCACGCGGAATTCGATCACTGGATCGATCAATGGCCCCGAATCCCGCCTAAGCCTGGCGAAGTCCGAACGCGGCAAGGCATCCCCCCTGGTCTGCAGATGGATGCTTGAGCGGAGATCAAGTGACCGCTGCTACGGTCGCAGGCGGTGCCTGTTTGATGCGCGGCCTTACTGGCGGCGACTTGCATTGCTTTGACGGAGTTCCTCCACGGCGCAATCATCCAGCCATGCTTTCAGCGCGAGTCGCCTGAAGAGTCAATGGACCCGCACTGCACCTTTTTGACATTAACAATGGATTTTCCTGGTAGTTCAGGATGGATGTCCTGAACTACCAGGAAAATGCTTTTAACGTTCCACTTCACGCGCCAGATCCGGCTTTACCCTTAGTGGCCGGTTCCGCTCAGCGCAACCGTTGCGGTTGCGCTTGGGTTGTTGGCGGTGATGGTCAGGTTCGCTGCTGTGGCGTTCGCGGCCGTGGGTGTGAACTCAACCAGAATGATGCAACTGGAACTGAATGTCAGTGTGGTTCCGCAGTCGTTTGTCTGTGCGAAGGACGCTGCCCCGGTTCCGCTCAGCGCAATCGAGGTCAGATTGACGGGTGTAGTAGTGCTGCTGTTGGTTAGAGTGATAGCCTGCGCTGTGCTGGCGCTTCCCGACGTGACCGTTCCAAAGCTCAACGTAGTGGTGGAGAGGTTCAAGGTTGCCGCGCTGACGCCGGTCCCCGCCAGCGTGGCGGTCTGCGTGGTGGGATTTGCATTGTCCGTGAACACCAGTGTGGCGGATCGGCCGCCCGAAGCCGTGGGAGCGAAACTGGCGAGGACGGTGCAACTGGCGGAGACTGCCAGTGAGTTGGGACAGTTGTTCATTTGCGAGAAGGAAGTTGGATTAGTTCCGCTCAGTGTGATGGATGTGAGATTGAGCGCGGCGGAACCTGAATTGGTCAGGGTAATTGCCTGGGCCGGGCTGCGCGCATAACCGGCCGACGCATTGATTACTGTGACTGGGAAACTCAGCGACTTGGTTGAGAGGGTGACGGCAGGCAGTGGCGCAATCCCGGTGCCGGTAAGTGCGACGCTTTGCGGCGAAGCTGCCGCGTTGTCGGCAAGGCTGAGCGAGGCGGTGAGTGTTCCTGCAGCGACTGGCTTGAAAGTGATCGAAATCGTGCAGGAGGCGCTGGCGGCCAGCGTCGAGCCGCAGGTATTGGTTTGACTATAGGATGTGGCGCTGGCTCCGGTGAAAGAGACACTGGAAATTGTCAGGGCGCCGGCTCCGGTGTTCTTGAGTGTGATGACCTGCGCCGCGGACGTGGAGCCGACGTTGGTCGACGCAAAGGTCAGGCTGGTGGGTGAAAGACTGACTGCCGGATTTCCTGTAGCGGTTCCTGTAAGGGTTAGAGTCTGCGGCGAATTCGGTGCGTTGTCGTTAAAGCTGAGAGTCGCGCCGAAGGTGCCTGCCGAGGCGGGGTTGAAGGTAAATGTGGCGACACAGGAACCACCAACAGCCAGCGTGCCGTTGCCAGTGCATGAGGTGGCGCCATGGAAGAGTGAACCGTTCGCTCCGGTAATCGTGGGGCTGCTGGTGAAAGTCAGCGGGGCCGTCCCCGTGTTAGTGAGCGTGACGGTTTGCGAGGCAGAGGCGGCTCCGACCGCGGTCGATGGGAAGGTGAGGCTGGCGGGCGAGACCTTGGCTGCAATGGTGGCCGGGGCTGCACCGGTTCCGCTGAGCGCGACCGCTTGCGGAGAATTGGCGGCGTTATCGGCAAAGTTGACCGTTGCCGCCAGTGTGCCGGAAGCGACTGGTTTGAATGTGACAGTAACTGTGCAGTGAGCGCTCACCGCCAATGTCGTACCGCAGGTGTTGGTCTGAGAGAACGAAGAGGCGTTCGTGCCGGTAATGCTGACGCCGGAGATGGTCATGGAAGCTGTTCCAGCGTTAGTGAGCGTGACCGCTTGAGTGGCGGACGACGAACCGACCGCAGTCGTCAGGAAGGAGAGGGTGGTGGTCGACAGGCTGGGTGATGGCGCAGGCGTTGTCCCCGGCCAGCCATTTACGACATTCGCGACATTGAGCGAGCCAAGGCCGGTGGCCTTGTCGTAGCCGGTTGTCGCTGCGTAGCCAGGCAAGATCCCCAGCGCATCTCCGCTGGTCTGGGGGGTGCAATTGGTGGTTCCCCCGTAGCACACGGCCGCGTTGGTGCCCGTATCAATGTCGTTGAAGTAGCAGCTGCTTGAATTGGTCGTTGATTCCGCGCTGCAGCTTCCGTAGTTCTGCTTGGCTGCCAAGCTATAGAACACGGGGTTGGGGTTACCTTGAGAGACGCCGGCTTTCTGGTTGATGAGCGCCATGACGCCGGCCATCACGGGGCTGGAGACTGAAGTTCCACCTACGGCCATGTCCAGTGCGTTGGCGGGATAGCTGCAGGGGATAGGGCTGGAGTAGCCTGGCGGCTGCGTGTCGCAGATCAGATAGGCGACGCCCAGGAAGCCACTGGAAGCGAAGAAGGAAACGTCGGGAACGGCGCGTTTGTCGGTCGAGAGAATTCCGGTAACACCGGTCTGCCAACCGGGCTTGGCGTAGCCGCCGCTGCAAGAAGAGGGAGTGCTGCCACTCGGCGTTGTGCAATTGCTCACGCCACCCGAGCCGCCGACAGGCGGAATCACCCCGTCATACAAGCCGCTGCTGATGCCGTAATTTGTCAGCAGGTAATTGGCCCATTTCTCCGCACTGTAATTCACGCCAAGTTGGCTATCGTAATCGCTGATGAGAATGGGATTGGTGACTGTGTCATTCCAGGGAACTTCCGGAATATATCCCATGGCGTCGGACATGTTTGTGCTGTTGTTGGTGCTGCCCCAGTTGGCACTGGTGGAATTGAAGTCGGTGCCGCCCACAGACACGTTATAGGGTGTGCTGGTCATTCCGCTGATGGAGAGGCCGAACTCCGCCGCGTAATCAGTGGAGGAATTGTAGTCTCCATCGTCGCAGACCGCTGCCATCGAGTCACCGCTGCTGACAAAGACGGCGATACCCTGCGTGTAAGCCTGCTGCCAGAGGTTGGCGTACTCCTGATTGCCGGCTGTGCCCATCCCTAACTCGCACTCGCCATAGCTGACGCTCATGATCTTGGCGACGTTGTTGTTGATGATGTAGCTCTCGCTGGCGTACAAGGCGTCGGTAGTCTGGCTGGTCTGGCTGGAGGTGACCAGCACAATCGACGCGCCGGGAGCAACTGCGCCCGACCACTCCACATCCAGGGTATTCTCAAAGCGGTCGTCGAGCAGGCTGGTGGTTCCGGGATCGGTATTGGTAATGACGACCTCGGGAACGTTGGCGGGCAATCCCGTGACTGCGCGAAAGGTGGCCACATCGCTCAGCACGATGTTGCTGGTTCCTGCCAGTGCCACCGTCTGTCCTGAGCCGCTTATCGGGGTCGCGGAGGCCCACAGAGACTTGTAGTTATAAATCGTCGCCATGTCGTAGGGCACGAGCAACTGGTAGCCGTCACCCGGCGTATATCCTGGTCGCACACCGGCAAGCTCTGTTGCGTCCGCAGTCGCAGCATGAACCCCGCCCGGCGCATTCAGATTAGTGGCTTGATCGCCGGCCAACTTAACTGCTCCCGATGCGCTCTTGTCGAGCCGCGGAATGGTGCGATGCTGCGGCTTGGCAAAGAAATTGTGCAGAGATTTGACGCCAACGACGACCGGTGCGAGCGCCGTGGGAATGCTGATATCGCTCACGTTGGCGATGTGCTCCACACCGCCGGATGTAATGGCGTGCATCTCGGTATGGAAGGCGGCCTCGACTTGGCCAACGTCGCCGCTGAAGCGGATTGAGGTATGCGACGGCGGAATTTCATCAATTGTAAATCCCTGATTCTGGAGCCAGTTACTCACAGTCTCCAGATCGCTCTCCGCGACCCCGTAGGAGGCGCCGAACTCCGTCGGGGTAAGCCAGTGATGATACTCAGGCGAGGCGGGGTCGTACTGTTGCACATTGAAGGACTCAAGGGCGCTTTGCTGGGCATCGGATCGCTTGAGCACAAGAATCAGATCGCCCATGACGATCGAGGGCTCCAAACGGCCGTTGTCGATGGCGCTGCGAATGGCTGGATGCGTGCTGCCGGGGATGGCAGTCCGCTCGGAGTCGTCCACGCGGCCTAAAATGCGCGCCTGAACGGACGCGGAGAGCGATGCTCTTGCGCTCTGACCTTGAATCTGTGCCAAAGGCGACAGAAAGACGATGATGGTGCTCAACAGCGCAGCGGAATGAATAAGATGCACAGCACGCGGTGCCCGGCCGACTCTCGGCTCGCTCAATGTACGCATAGAATCTCTTTCTTCCTGCGCAGGCAGGATTTCGGGGCGATAGGGTTTTATCGGAAATTTCTAATGACGCATCAGTGTTTTCGCTCGTTTTGACGTTACTATTGGTTTTTTCCAACGTGGTATCAAGTTCATTGGTGTGCGCTTTTCAGCGCATCGCATTGAGGATGGGTGCACCAAAAAACCAGGCATTCGCCGAGCCGGTCGGCGTCAGCTACTGTCTGCTTTTCGCTGCATCGTCCTGTGCGCCTGAAGGGATACCTTATGGAACGGCCGGATCGTGGAGATACGGCCATTGATTCCATGAGGTTTATGAGGCGCGTTTCTGGAGGCCTTTTGTAACCGCGGGGTCGCGCCGGTTTCGAGAGAGAATCACATGTGAGTTCTGTGTTTGGGGTTTGTTTTCTGCGTTAACCCCTTGGCGAATTCCACCTTGCGAGGCAAGACTAGGGTTTTGTTGCCAGCGCGGCGAGAAGTCGCGGTCTTTCGAGGCAACGAGGGCAGTTCCAGAGAAGGGGAATGAATGGAAAGGGGAAAGATGAACAGCGAAAAGCGCGGGATCGGCCTTGGGGGCTGGGTGACGAATCGCAGGGAGTTTCTGGCGGGATTGTCTGCGTTGGGGTTGGCCGGGTGGAGCGGCCTGGCGATCGGAGAGGCGCCGGGGGAGCAGAGTTGGAGCGGATTGCCGGATCGCCCGGAAGAGAAGCCGCTCGATTTTCATGCCTTGGCCGACGCATTTGACGCCTACGTGATGGACCCCGCGCATGGGACAAATCTGCGCGCAAAGGACGGCCGGCAGGTGTTTCCTTCCGCGCTCGAGGGTGTGGAGGACGGTGGGCTGACGGCCTACGGGCCGATGGCCATGGGCAAGGAGTTGCGCGGCGAAGGGTTGGAAGGTCTGGCGGCCTCGCTGAAGGGCTACTTCAGTGAGCCGTACGGTCTATTCCTGGACGGCGCCGGTGCGACGCTGTGCGAATACTGGTACCTGATGAATGTGACCGCGCTGGCCTATGGGTTGATCCGGCTGCGCTTCAATAAGGATAAGGAGTGGCTGGGGCGGGTGGAAAAGAGCGCTGCGCGGCTGAAGGCGATGGCGCAGCAAATCCACTACGACTTCAACAGCCAGGGCTACGACTTTGCCAAGGGTGCGGCGTTTACCAACCACGATATTTACCGGCAGCCGGATGCGGTGGGCGGATACAGCTACGTGATGCTGCTGGCGTGGAAGCTGACCGGGAAGGAGTCCTGGCTGGCGGAAGCCAAAATTGGGATCGATCGCTACCTGGCCTTTGCCAGCAACCCGTGGTACGAAGTTCCAAGCGGCGGCATGGCGGTGCTGGCGGCTGCGCGGCTGGAGGCGATGGGGTACGCGACCAACGCGACAAAGGCGCTGGGATTTGTGCTCGATTCCAAGGTTGGGCTGATGGCCAGCGGAAAATGGGGTGGACACGAGGTGAACGGACTGCTGGCCGGATTCTGCACCGAGCCTGCCGGCCAGGTTTACAGCATGGAGTCGATGGTGGCGCTGCCCTACGTGCTGCCCGCGGTGCGCTTCCGTCCGCAACTGGCCGGGGATGTGGCGCGGTATGCGCTGAATGTGGCGGCGAATCTGCGCTGGTTTTATCCCGAGTATCTTCCGCGCGAGAACCAGAGCCGCCCGGACCTGCCGCCGATGATTCCCTACGAGCGGCTAAGCCGGGAAGAAAAAGGCCACACGCCCTACGCAACGGGCGACTTCGCAGGACATCGCTCCATTTATGGCGGCGCCTACGTGCTGTGGCTCGACAAGATGATTCAGCCGCAAAACGGCGACCCATGGCTCTTGCGCTGGGATCTGTCCAAAACGGACTTTCTCGATCGCGACCTGCCCCCGGCGTTCCTTTATTACAACCCGTGGCCTGAAGAGAAGCGCATCACGGTCGAAACAGCTACGAGCAAGGGACGGGTCAGGGACCTGACCCACAGCCAATGGCTCGATGCGAACGGCGGGAAGGTGGAACTGAAGCTCGATCCGCACCAGGCGCGCGTCATCGAGCTTCAGGGGTGAAGAACGCGGGTCGCGACGATGGAAGTGGCATTGGGAGCGCCGGCGACGGCCTGGGTGCGGATGAGGGCTTCAAAATAAACGGGCTGGCCGGGGGCGCCGGAAGCGCCGACGGCCTGCTCCAGCCTTTTCCTGCTGGCGGCATCGGCCAGAAAGAGGCCGGCAGCCTCAGTGCCTTCCTGTTGTAAACCCTGCAGAATCAGAACGCTGCCGCGGCCGTTGGCCAGCGGCAGCAGGGAAATGGTGGCGTAGTCCTCGCCCGAACTGCCGGTGAAGGTCAGCCCGTGGTAGGTCTGCTGCTCGCCGTTCCTGGGATGCAGGTTCTCAAAGAATTTGGGGCTGTCGCCCACCACGCCTTCGCGTTCCTGAAAGTTGAGCTTGTCCTCGAAGTAGGAAACCCAGGGGTTGGAACTGGGGCTGCCGACAAAGACAAAGTTGCCCTGCTCCAGGTCGCGGGGACGCAGCTCCCTGGCCGAGCGGATGGCGAGGCTGTCGCGCGAGTTGCCGCTCAACCGCATGAGCGTGTCGACCACCACCAGGTCGGCATACGAGGTGAGCAGCGATCCGGACAGATACTTCATCATGCGGGCTTCGCGGCCCGTCGGGTGAGTGTTCGCGATATCCCCTCCGCTCCGATAGGACGGGCTCAGATAGCGCTCAAGGGTGACCGGCTGCTCGTCGACCAGCCGGGTCATTCCATAGTTGACGTCGGCCACCACCACCTGGACGGGGTGATCGCCCGGATCGAAAAGCGCGGCCAGCGGCCATGGCGGCGGAGGCGGCGCGGCGACCGCTGGACGGAAGAACCACGCCGCCACGGTGGTTATCAGAAAGAGCGCGGCCAACGCCCAGGGCATCATCCAGGGCAGACCAAGGAACCAGGACTTGAATCCATGGCGCGCGACGGCCAGCACGGGCGATGCCGCAGTTCTCTGTTCCACGGCGCGAAAGAGCGTGGTGTAGGCCCCTTTCGGAATCTCGACGATGGATGTTTCGTGGCGGCCTTCGCCATCGAAGTACTCATGCAGCTTGAGGCGCAACTGCCGCACGTGCACGCGGACCGAGCTGTCTTCGACCACGCTGTAATCCTGCGGCTTGCCAAAGACGGCGCTGCCGATGCGATGTTCGCTCAGGTCCTGGGGCTGGCCGTGCAGGGTTCTTTCCGCCAGAAAGCGCAACAGATCCCTGAGGCGGGCGGACTTCTGGAAGGAACTGCTGGCGGTGATCCTTTCGATCAATTGCCACCTGGGGTCTGTCCGAAGTTCCGTATCCACTTCCATCATCAGTCTTTAATCCCGCTTCCGTTCGATCCGGTCCGATTGTGTGCAGTTGAACACACAGTCCGGGAGGCATCATCTTCTCGACGAATCGTAGCACGTCGAATGCACCTCGGAAAGGTCTGTTTGGGACTGCAAAGCTCCTCAAAAGAGCTGAGAATCGGCAACACTGCCTGGACAGACAACCGAAGTGCTGTCGTCGCGAGGCGCCTTCCTCAAGGGACTCCTGCCCTACTGCCCGCGCCCCTCCATCGCGGGTCTTTCCCTGGTTCATCTTTGCGATTCACATGTAAATCGCGTTGATTCTCAATGATTTCCGTAGTAAGTCCCTTTTCCAAGGTGCGTGCCGTCGCCAAGGCTTATCAACGGCCCTCAAACGCCGGTTTGTTCGGTCGCGAACTCCCGGCGCGGGGGTCGATCCCGCAGAACCGTAAAGGGCTCACGATGAACGATCTAGCACAACGCTTCGAGCAGAACCCCATCCTCAGGCCGCAGGACCTCCGCCCGAGCGTGGAGGGTATGGAGGTTACATGCCTGCTGAACCCGGGAGTTTTTCGATACCAGGAGAAGACCTGGCTGCTGGTACGGGTGGCGGAGCGCCCCAGGCAGGTTCCAGGCAAGACATCCTTCCCCATCCTCAGCCCCGACGGCCGGCTTGAAGTTCTGGAGTTTGACTCGGACGACCCAAGGCTCGATCTGACCGACGCCCGCGTCATCAATTTCGACGGGCGGGACTACCTGACCACCCTTTCCCACCTCCGGTTGCTGGCGAGCGACGACGGTGTGCACTTTGCCGAGCCGGAGCAGACCCAGCCGATGATGGGAACCGGAGAACTGGAAACCTACGGCATCGAGGACTGCCGGGTGGCGAAAATCGACGCAACCTACTGCCTGACCTATACCGAGGTTTCGAGCCACGGCGTGGGCGTTGGCCTGAGAACCACCCGGGACTGGAAGGAATTTGTCCTTGAGGGGATGATCCTGCCCCCGCACAACAAGGATTGCGCGCTCTTCGAAGAGAAGATCGGCGGGAAGTATTATGCGCTCCACCGGCCCAGCAGCCCCGAACTGGGCGGCAACTACATCTGGCTGGCTGAGTCGCCCGACCTGGTCCACTGGGGCCGGCACCGCTGCCTGGCCCATAGCCGCGAGGGCTACTGGGACAGCGCCCGGGTTGGCGCCGGAGCCGCTCCGATCCGGACCGCGGAAGGCTGGCTGGAGATCTACCACGGCGCCACCAAGGAAAACCGTTACTGCCTGGGCGCTCTGCTCCTGGACCTGGACGAACCCTGGCGGGTGCTGGCGCGCTCCGAGACGCCCATCATGGAGCCGATGGCTCCTTATGAGTTGGAGGGCTTTTTCGGCCAGGTCATCTTTACCAACGGTCACCTGGTGGATGGGGACCGCATCACGATCTACTACGGCGCGGCCGACAGCGTGATCTGCGCCGCGCATCTTTCCATCCGGAACATCCTCGCCAGCCTGGCTCCGGCGCCGGGGGTGAAACCATGAACCACCTGCGCAAGGAGTTTGAAGTCTTCCTCCGCTGTCCGCACTCCATGCAGGTGCTGATGGTGTCGAACATGATCTACGGCCTTGTCCTGCCGGTGATCGAGATCTTCGTGGCGGCATATGTCATGCGGAACTCGCACGCCGTGGCCAAGGTGGTCACCTACCAGTTGTCGATCTACGCCGCCACGCCGCTGGCCTTCTATCTGAACGGCAAGCTGCTTCATCGCGTGGGCGCCAAGCACTTGTACGCCGCCGGGATGCTGCTGTCGGGCGTGGCCATGATGCTGATGATGCAGTTGAGCATCCTGACCCCCATCGGCGTTGCAACTTCCGGATTCACCATGGGGCTGGCCACAGGCGTCTTCTGGGCCAACCGCGGATTCCTGGCGCTGACGGCAACCAACGACGCCAACCGGAATTATTACTACGGCGTGGAAAATTTCATCGCCAGCCTGGCCTCGGTGATCGTCCCGGCCATGATCGGCTGGTTCATCAGCGGCACATCTCTTTATGGCTGGCTGGGCGGCATCGCCAACCGCGCCTACCACATCGTCGCGATGGTGGTTTTTGGCCTCACCATTCTGGCCGCTGGCATCCTGGAGCGCGGCACTTTCCGCAACCCCGAGCGCGCGCCTTTCGTGTTCTTCAAGTTTCATCCGCTGTGGGGTCGGATGCTCCAGTTGGCCCTGCTCAAGGGTCTTGCCCAGGGATACATTGTCACCGCCCCGGCCATGCTCATCATGCTGCTGGTGGGCCAGGAGGGAACGCTGGGCGCGACACAGGCCATCGGCGGCGTCTTCTCAGCCTTTCTCATGTATATGGCCGGCAGGATCGCTGCGCCCAGGCATCGCATCATCGTTTTTTCCGCCGGGCTCTTGCTCTTCTTTCTCGGCGCGATCACCAACACTTTGCTCTTCAACGCAGTCGGCGTGCTGATTTTTATCGCCTGCCTTCTGCTGGCCAAGCCGCTTCTGGATCTTGCCTACTATCCGATCCAGTTGCAGGTCATCGATGTCGTCTCTCGCCTTGAGGGACGCAACGAGTACGCCTACATCTTTAACCACGAGTTCGGACTGTTCGTAGGACGCTGCCTGGGTTGCGGGTTATTCCTGGGCATCGCTTACGGGTGGTCGGGAAACGCAGCACTCAAATACGCACTGCCGGTAATTGCGATGCTGCAATTGTTGTCCATCCGGGTAGCTGGCCAGATCTTTCGCGGTCTGGCCGCGGCGGGCACCACCTCCCCCGCTGAAAGCTTCGCCGGACACATTTCGGAGGCTTGAAAAAACAATGATCAAGAGGAGACAAATCATGATTCACAAAAATCTAACGGCGCAAACAACCTGGCGCCTGGCGGCCTGGCTGCTGGTGGCGCTCTGCCTGGCAGCTGGAATTCCCGGTCTTGCCCAATCGGGCAGAGGCACCTTGACCGGCGCGGTGAAGGACTCAACCGGCGCAAACATTGCCGGTGCCTCCCTCGATCTGACGGAGACGAGCACAGGCAGTCGCTATGCGGCCGTCGCAAGCGACCAGGGCCTGTTTACCTTCCCCGAACTCCCGCCCGGGACTTACACCCTTACGGTAACCTCTACAGGGTTTGAGTCCTTCACGCAAAAGGGCATCACTGTGTATGTGGGCAGCACGGCGACCGTCAATCCCACACTGAAGATAGGTTCGGCCTCTACCAGCGTCACGGTGACCTTCGATGCCTCGCAGTTACAGAGCGAATCTTCCGATGTCGGTACAACCGTGTCAACGGAGCTGATCGAAAGCCTGCCCCTCGAGTTCGGCGGAGAGCCCCGCAATCCCCTGCAGTTCGTAACGATAACGCCGGGGTATTCCGGAGTGATGTCGAACTCCCCGACAGAACAGGGCGGGTTCAAACTCAATGGCGGCCAACAGTCCGGCACAGACATTTTCGTCGACGGCGCCACAATCGAACTCGCGTCTGCCAACTTGCAGATGAACTACGGAGTCAGCGTTGAGGCCGTGCAGGAGTTCAAGGTGATGACCAACACCTTTGACGCTCAGTATGGAAGAATGAGCGGCGGTCTTGTCAACCTGGTGACCAAGTCGGGCGGCAATTCCTTGCATGGATCGGTCTATGACAACCTGAAAAACAAAGACCTGGATGCCAATAGCTGGATCAACGATTTGCAGGGCTCGCAAAAACCGATCGACACCCAGAATGATTTCGGGGCGATTATCTCCGGCCCGGTCTACATTCCCAAGCTCTACAATGGCCACGACAAGAGCTTCTTCATGTTTAACTATGAAGGCTTCCGCTACAACACGGGAGGGGGCGGCCTGAACGCGGCGCCTACGCAAGCCATGGCCAACGGCGACTTTTCCGCTCTGCTGACGCCGACCACCTTGTATGGGACCACCTTCCCAGCGCACATTCTTTACGACTACACCACATGTACGGGCGCAAATCAGGGACAGCCATGCCAGCCCTATGGCGGGTTTGACCATCCCACCAATATCATTCCCGCATCACAGGAAGATCCGGTCTTCAAGGCCGCCGTCCAGTATCTGCCTCTCGCGCCCGCGAGCGCGACCTCGCCTTACCTGAATCTTCAGCAAGTGTCAACCAATGTAACCAATGCCAATATGTACGAGGTTCGCTTCGACCAGAACCTCGGTGCGAAACAAAAGATCAGCGGCAGCTACGACTACGATTGGCGCCCGACCGGGTACGTCAT
>JBEKTB010000058.1:0-19923 GCA_049516495.1 Occallatibacter sp. | reverse complement strand
TCGCGTGCATCGGCTTATCCTCGATCGCTCCTTTGTTTTCTCGCCGGCCGCCGTTCTTCACGAGGCTGACCTGGCGGCGACCGAGGCGCGACTGAACGGCCTCGGCATCTTTCCCGCATATAGCATCGTTCTGAGTGCGCAGCCGGATGGAAACTTCGACGCGGAGTTCCACGCCATCGAACGGGATGGCCTTGGCAACAGCCGCTTGCAGGCTCTGGTTTCCACATTTGCGGGCGCGGCCTATGAAACCATTTATCCCAGTTACTTCAACATAGGCGGAAACGCGGCGAATCTTCAAACGCTTCTGCGCTGGGACAAACAAAAGCGCCGCGTGTGGCTGTCGCTCTCCGCGCCGCTCTTCGATCTGCCTCAGCGGCGAGCTGAGATCTCCGCGGATGCGCGCAACGAGAACTGGGTGATCCGGCAATCGTTCACCGGGCCGGCTCCGGCGCTGGGGTCGCTCAATCTCGAACGGCAAAGCTTGACCGGCTCAGTCACTTCTTTAGTGGGCGGGCGCTTGCAATGGTCAACTGGAGCCGGGTTATCGCATCGCAGTTATCGCAATGTCGTTGATGGGACGGCATTGACTCCCGCGCTGATCGCTTCCGGTTTCGAGTTAAAGCCGCTCGCCTCGATTGAAGACAAGTTGCTGGACGTTCCCGAGCGGCGCTTCACGCTGACTGCCGGAGCCAAAGCGGAGTTGGCGCGGCTGTGGCGCGATTCTCAGCCCAGTTCGCCCAACCATTTTGGCAAGCTGCAGGCGTCGGCCGTCGCGCACTGGTTTCCCGAGGCGCAGGGCGACACATGGGAGGCGCAGCAACGGGTGCGGACGGGCCGAATCTTCGCCAGCGCACCTTTCGACGAGTTATTCATGCTCGGCGTGGAACGGGACAACGATTTATGGATGCGCGGACACATCGGCACGCGCGACGGGCGCAAGGGCAGTTCGCCGCTCGGGAACAGCTACATTCTCTCGAATACGGATTTCTTCCGGTGCATTTACAGCAACGGCCTGTTCTCCATCAAACTGGGCCCGCTGCTGGACATCGGCAGAATGGGCGCGCCCACCGCCGGACTCTCGAACGGACGCTGGCTCTTCGACACCGGCGCGGAGGCCAAGCTGACGGTGCTGGGCACAAGCGTAGTACTCACCTATGGCCGCGACCTGCGCACCGGCAGCAATGCTTTCTATGGAACCGCGGCGCAATAGCTGGAGAACGGAGTGCGATTCAAGCCGCGCCCTTCAGGCTCGAAAGCCCCGTCTCGATTCCGAGACCTGGGATTGCACAAATCTCAGTGCGCAACTTCCACGGGTCCCGGACGCGGAGAATCGCCGCTCCTTCCGTTCTCGTCCAGCTTGCCGAAGATCATCTTCCCGCTGGCGGTTTGCAGAACGCTGGTAACGGAGATATCCACGGACTTGCCGATCAAGCGCCTGGCGTGGTCCACCACCACCATGGTGCCGTCGTCCAGGTAGCCGACGCCCTGGTTGTACTCCTTGCCCTCCTTGAGGATGAGCACGGTCATCTTTTCGCCGGGCAGGACCACAGGCTTGAGGGCGTTGGCCAGGTCGTTGATGTTCAGCACTTCCACGTGGTGCAAGTGGGCCACCTTGTTCAGGTTGAAGTCGTTGGTGACCACCTTGGCCTCCCACTTCTTGGCCAGTTCCAGCAGCTTCAGATCCACCTCGCGGATGGAAGGGAAATCGTCGGGAACGATCTGCACCTGGATGTTGGTGTTGGACTGCATGCGCTGCAGCATGTCCAGGCCGCGGCGGCCCCTCTGGCGCTTGGAGCCGTCAGTGGAGTCGGCCACGATCTGCAGTTCGCGCAGCACGAACTCCGGCACCACCATCATGCCGTCGATGAAGCCGGCCTCGGCGATGTCGGCGATGCGGCCGTCGATGATCACGCTGGTGTCCAGCACCTTGGCGCTGCGCCGCGTGGTCCGCTCGCCGGAGAAGACGGTGCCCAGCGCCGCCGGATTCAGCAGGTCGCCCTTGCTGGCTCCCACCAGCAGGCCCACGTAGGTCATCAGCAGCAGCACAAAAATCTGCAGCGCGGCCGAGGTTGACCCGACAAGCGGAGCCGAACGCAGCACCAGGCAAAACAGCGCCGCGCCAAAAATGCCCAGCACACTGCCCGCCACGGCGCCGATCAGCCGGCGCAAGGTGAGCGCACGCACCCGCAATTCGAAAACAATCACCGCGCCGGCCGCCGCAGCGCCTGCGACCGCGCCCACCCATCCCGCCTGAATGCCAAAAGGACGAAGGAAATAGCAGACCCCAGCCAGCAGGGCCACGAACAGGAGACGAACCACAACCAAATCCATAAGAAGCCAACCCCCGCTGGCAGGGAGAAAAACCCTCCAGACCGGGCACAAGTGGCGAGTATGCGCACCCGCGCGCAGACTCGTCAAGAGGCGGAGAACAGGGAGTACCCGCTGGGAACAAAATACTACAACCCGGCGCGAGAATCTGCTCACATTGAGCCAGCGGAAGAAAGCGATTGCCTGACCCGGGATTGGGCCGCACTCGCGTGTCTGTTCTTGGGGAGTGAGGGCTGAGGGGCGCGCCGTTGGGCTCAGGGGTGGGGAAACATACTCTGCGTTCGGTGCGCTCTCCCACCCTTTTCGCAAAAGACGCGAAAAGGATGGGGCACGGAGCTGTTTTCCTGATCCCTAATCCCTAATCCCTGATCCCTGTTCCCTGCCTCTCCTACGAAGCTACTGCCAGCTCGATCTCGTGGGCCATGCGCACGGCGCCCTTGCGCGGGCCGCGCTTGCGGGCGCTCATCACCTTGATGCGCTCCAGCAGTTCCTGGGGCGAGCAGTTTTTCTTGGCCAGCAGGGCATCGGCGGCGTGCATCTCGCCCGCCATGCGCTGCGGGTCGCCCAGCAGGATCATGGGCACATGGGGCCCGATCTGCTTCAACCGGTCCACCAGCTGCGAACCATTCATCTGCGGCATGGCAAAGTCGGCCAGCACCAGGTCCACGGCAATGTCGGCAAATACGCCAATCGCCTCCTGCCCGTTGGTGGCGGAAACCACCCGGTATCCGTTGGTTGCCAGCATGAACTTGAGCACGGAAAGCTCCTGCTCGTTATCGTCTACGCAGAGAATGATCTTCTTGGGCCGCATGGTGTTGGTATGTACTCCTCGGTGCAAAGTTTTGGCCGTGCGCAGAAAACACGCTGCCCGTGCCCGCGCAAGTGGCAGGTTGGCGCATTCGGTTTCCTGGTTCGACGAACGGGAACGGGTCAGCCGTCACCTGGTGGATCTTGCCGCCGGAATGCCCTGCATGATGTGCGCGCAACCCTGGCGGGTACGGCGGTCATGCAATGCGGCAACCCGGCATTCGATGCACAGGAGGCTGGCTCTACGCTCGCGTTCTGTTCGTGAATGAAGTCTGGGGTAAGATCGGCAAAAAAGCGCCGGTTAATTTCTTTCAACGAAAGCCAAGACTACGGGGGATGGAGGCCGCTGGGAAGAGGGAAGGAGAGGCGAAACCCGGTCTGAAAATCCGCATGAAACAAAGGAAAACTGTCTACATTTAAGACACATCACCACTTGCAGCGATCAAGTCCTGTTGAAAGCATGTGCATTACGGCAGGAAAAGCCGTCCTTTTGACCCAAGAACGGTGCTTCCCGCAACCCGCACATTCCTGACCCTCGCAGAATTCGCATTCGTGAATTCACTTTGGGTTGGTGCCAACCCGTCTTCGCCCTGCGCAGTCTCGCCTTGCAACTGCGCGGAAAGATACAAATCGCTCGGCCGGCTGATCTCCACGCCCTGGCGCACGTGGATGCGCTCGCCCGGCGGCACCGCTCCCCGCGCCACCAGGTAAGCGATGGCGCAGCCCGCAGCCGAGCCTGTGGCCGGGTCTTCACCACCATTGAATTGCATCCGCGCGCGGTAAGCCGGGTCGCCGCCTGACGCTTCTGTGGGCGCCAGCACATAGAACCAGCGCGCACCGCGGTCGCGCAGCCACGCCGATGCCTCCTGCTGGCGCACGCTGAGCCGCGCCAGGGCCTCGATCGAACGCAGCACGACGATGGCGAAGGCGGTGCCCGTAGAGACCGTCTGCGGCGTCAGGCCGCGGTCCAGGTCGTCAACGACCAGCCCCGTCAGCCAGGCCACGTCCTCGGGGTTCAGCTCCGCGCCAAACTCCGGGTCCCGCTGCGTCATCTCGCCGAACAGCGGCGCGGTCCCGCTTCCGGAGTCGCCGGCCGGGCTTTCGAAGCGCACCGGCACAGCGCCCACGTTGAGCTTGAGCGTCACCACGCTGTCGCGCACCGTTTCCGGCGCCTGCAGTTTGAGGACGGCGGCCGTTCCCAGCGTAGGATGGCCGGCAAAATTCAGCTCCTCCTGTGTGGTGAAGATGCGCACCCTCACGCCCTCGGCCTGCTCGACAGCAGCCGGCCTGCGCTCCACAAATGTGGTTTCAGACAGGTTGAACTCGCGGGCAATCGCCTGCATGCGCTCCGTCGTCAGTCCGACGGAATCCATCACCACGGCCAGCGCGTTGCCGGTCAGCAGTGTGCTGGTGAAGACATCCACCACAAAATATTCAAGCTCGATCACTTCGGGTCCCTCGCGGCCAAGTCAGGGTGAGTTCTACAGCTTTGAGACGGCCCCCGGCTCCGCAATGTCCATGCGGTCGATCAAGCCGTTTTGAATGAGATAAACATGCTCGACCATCTGATCCACCAGGATCTTTCCGGCGAGGTCGCGCACGACCTGGTGGACGCTGACCCGGATTCGGCCGCTTTCATCCTCTTTGAAGCCCACTGGCTCAACGCGCGGATCGAGAATCGTCCATTGGCCGCGCCAGTATTCGCGCACGTTGTCGCGCCCCAGAACGCGCCCGCCCGTCATTCCGTTGGCCCAGTTCACATCCGGATGCATCAAGGCGAGAACCGCCTCGATATCCCGTGCGTTGAATCGATCGTAAGCGGTTGTCAATAACTCCCTGCTGGATTGCATGTGCCGATTGCCTCCGGTCCGCAGCCTCGCAGACACTATGCCAGAAACTTCTCGCCAGCCGCAATCAGCAGTTCGCCTGACCGCGAAAAGCTGCTCGGGTTGCTTGACACGCCTCCCGATTGCCTCTACTCTACGGTTACCCGGTAAGTCTGAGCGGCACGCTTCAGCCTCTAAGGGACTCAGACCGGTCAAGGATTTGATGATCTACCTGCTCACACTCGCGATGTGTTTCATGTGTCTGTCCTGCTGCTGTCAGGACGGCCGTGCGCGGGCGTGTTCTCAGGGCTAGATTCAAAAACACGAATCTTTGAACCCCGACGACCCACCCGCCACACGGCGCGGTGGGTTTTTCAGTTTTGGGCGCGGTCGCTGCGCCCGCACGCGAAAGCACCAAGGAGTAGATTTCATGAGCATCGTTCAGGAAGGACGCATTCCCCGCATCCTTGAAGCCGCGCCGGACTTTGAAGCCAAGTCCACGCAGGGCTTGATCCGCCTCAGCGACTACACATCCAAGGGCAAGTACGTGCTGCTCTTCTCTCACCCGGCCGATTTCACCCCCGTCTGCTCCACCGAGTTCATCGCCTTTGCGCGCGCCTGGCAGCGCTTTGAGGACCTGGGCGTGCAACTGATCGGCGTGTCCATTGACTCGATTTACTCGCACATCGCCTGGGTGCGCGACCTCGAAAAGACGGCCGGCGTCGAGGTCAAATTCCCGGTCATCGCCGACCTGGATCAGAAGGTCGCCGGACTCTACGGCCTGGTGCACCCCGAGGCCTCCGACACCTCAACCGTGCGCGCGGTCTTCGCCATCGACCCCAAGCAGACCATCCGCGCAATCATCTACTACCCGCAGCAACTGGGCCGCAATATTGAGGAGTTGATCCGCGTCTTCCAGGGCCTGCAGGCCATCGACGGATACAGCGTGAGCGTTGGCGCCAACTGGACTCCGGGCCAGGACGTGATCGTCCCCGCGCCGGCCACTGTGGCGGATGCAGCCAAGCGCACCAACGGAGGCGGCGCGGGACTGAAGGTGGAGACGTGGTACCTGTCGAAGAAGGAGTTGGCGGCGTAGTAAAGGCACAGTGAACAGTGAACAGTGGACAGTGGACAGTCGCCCGGCAAAAACTGACCCCTGACCCCTGTTCCCTGTTCCCTGTTTCACAAGCACCGGTGGCGAAGTGGCTAACGCGCAGGTCTGCAAAACCTGCATTCGCGGGTTCGATCCCCGCCCGGTGCTCCAAGTTTGATGGAGAACAACAAGGGTCGCTGCCTCTGGAGGTAGCGGCCCTTGTTCCTTGCGTGCCGGGATTGCACTGCGGGTGAAATTTACGGCGCGAGTTCCTGCTGCTCCGGTCCTTTGCCGTGTCCGGTTATTCCGCCTCGAGCCTGCCGATCGCCTCTGAGCCTGCCGGAGGAATCGCTGTGGTCCGCTTAGAGTTCGACCAGCGGCCGGGGCGTGCGGATTCTGGCGCGATCCAGGAACAGCCTCATGCGCAGCGCCTCGGAGCGCTCGACGGCGACCAGTTTCATATGCCTGCGAATATGGTCTCCATCCACCAACAGGGCCGCGTGCGCCTCGTCGAGCAGGGCATCATGCTCCAACCGCGCAATCCGCTCTTCAACGGTGCGGCGAAATCGCGGACTGATCTCAAAGCCTTCGCTGGGAACGCAATTGGTCATCATGGCAAGCTCCTTGGAGTGCGGTTCGGAGGCCGGCGAAAATTTTCACCGACGGCCTGAAGTTTTTCTCGCCTTTGCCGATAGTAGAGAAGACCCGGACCAGGCGCCAGATTACGGGTTGCGAGACTTGGGTAACGGATTGTCGAGAAACGGGGCAGAGCGACGCGCAGATCCCGGCCCGTTGCAATACCCGCTCTCCGCGTACTGCGCGGCGCAGGGGGTGCTCAATTGCCCTGGAAGGCTGCAAATTCCATGCCAGCCCCGGCCCGCATCCGCGCGAAACGTGCAAAGTAGCACACCATATCCGGCTAAGTCATTGATTTTATTGTGACGCCCCAAGCGTGCAGGGCCGCTTGACTCCTGCCGGGCGCAGGGCCTCCGTCCGGTCCGCGCCAGCACAGACCGGCGTTCTCTTCGCATGGTGTGTAAGATTTTCCACTCTCTTGAGCGGGAAAGGCCGGCAAGAATCTGCAACAACAAGACCGATAGGTCAGGGCTTTGGCCCTGACACGAAAACCAGCAAAATCATCGCGGGCTTTAGCCCCTGCGGTCCATATTTTTGCGGCATTCCCTGGAAATCCAGCGGACCTTAATTGTCCGGGGCCATGGCGAAATAGCCCTTGCGGACCTGCACCTTCATGCCATCCCCGGTGCACTCGACCGCGATGTGCCGGAAGGTGCCGTCCAGCTTGGTGTTGCTGGGCGTATAGGTGGCCACGTACTGGGTGCGCAGTTCGTCCTCGATCTGCTGAAACGCGGCTTCAAGCTTTTTGCCGTTGTTGCCCACGTCGATCAGCCGGCCGCCGGTCTCCTCGGTCATCTTCTTCATGGCCGAGTAGCCGCTGTAGCCCATGCCGAATCCGCCATAAAAGCCCCGGTCGGCAATCAGAATGGTGTAGACAATGACGTTGGACTTTTGCGCCGCGGCAATCGCCTCGCTGATCTTGTGATCGCTGCCCTCATCCTCGCCGTCGGTGAGCAGGATCATGGCTTTGCGGCCCGACTCCTGGTTCATCTTCTGGTGTGCGGCCATGTAGACCGCGTCGTACAGCAGCGTGCCCTTGGGCGTTCCATACACCGGAACCGTTCCGCCGCCCGCGCCGGGAATGCCCGCGGCCCCATTGCCGCCGGCGGTGTTGATCTCCGCCTTGCTCATGGCCCGCGCCAGCAGCCTTGGGTTGTTGGTGTAGTCCTGCAGCAGGTCGACGTTCACGTCGAAGGAGAGCAGAAAGGCCTCGTCCTTGTTCTTGATGACGCGCTCCAGGAACTGGCTGCCTACATCCTGTTCCAGGGACAGCACCCGGTACTGGCTGCCCGAGGTGTCGAGCAGAATTCCCAGGGTCAGCGGCTGGTGGGTCTCAGCCACAAAGCTCTTCAGCTTCTGCGGCACCTTGTCCTCGAGGACCGTGCAGTCGCTCTGGCTGAGGTGAGGAACCAGGTTGCCGGCCTTGTCCTTGACGGTAAAGAACAGGTCCACCAGGTTGACATTGAGCTTGAGGGTGGCCACCGACTCTTCCGGGGACGATGTATCCGGCGCGGTCGAGACCGGAGGGGCGTCCGGCGATGGCGCAAGTTGACCCTGGGCCGCCGGAATCAGCATCGGCAGTCCAAACAGCAGAGCGGCAACTCCCCATCGGTTACGCATTCTGGTCCTTTAGACGAAATTCGAACTCCGAGGAAAGCATACGCGAACTGTTTCATGTCTGGTATGCAACATGCGCGGCTCTGGCGCGTCTGATACTCTGACGAGTGCAGCCCTGGGTCAGAGATCAGGGGTCAGGGATCAGAGATCAGTGAACTGATTCCGACTCTGCATCCGACGACAGACCACTGACGATTGACCACTGGCAACGGCGTTCTGGGAGGACGAAATACCTGTGAAGCTAGGTTTAACTGGAATGGCGCTGGCCGCGCTCCTGAGTTCGAGCGCGTTTCTGGGCCTGAGTTTGAGTCCGGCCGCTCTGGCCCAACAGCAGCAACCCTCGGTACCCGACGCCCCTACGCCCCAGGCGCCCCGGCCCCTCTCTGACGTAAACGGTCCCATTACCCCCGGCAAGGGCGCGGGCGATGTGCTGCCAGGGGCGAATTCGTCCTCGAATACTTCCGGGCAGCAACAGCAACCGCCACCCAGCAGCCTGCCGCCCTCCACGCAGGGCAAGGACGAGGTCCAGACTGCGCCCCCGGCAACGCCCGCCAGCGGCGAGGGAGTGGAGAAGACCACCACCCTGATCCGCCTGAATGTGAACTTTGTCGAGGTTCCGGTTACGGTCAAGGACTCCAAGGGCAAACTGGTGGCCGGGCTCACGTTCCGCGACTTCAAGGTGTTCGAGAACGACACCCGCCAGCCGATCGCCCTGTTCACCGTCGATCCTTTCCCGCTTTCGATCGCCTTTGTCATCGACCAGAGCCTGACCGCCGACGTGATGGCCAAGGTCAACAACTCCCTGGGAGCCATCCAGGGCGCGCTCACGCCCTACGACGAAGTCGCGGTGTTCTCCTACAACAACGGCGCGCAGGAGCGGACCGGTTTCACCGGCGCACAGAGCGGCCGCCTGCCCGCCGTGCTGGCCCTGACCAAGGAGACCGGCAGCGAAATGCTGGTGCCCATCAACAGCGGCCCGTTTGCCAGTTGCAATATCCGCGAAAACGGCAACTGCGTCGATCCCAACCTGCAGTCCGGACGCTCGGCCGGCAACAGCACGTTCATGACCATCCCCAAGGAGATTCACACCCTGAACGACGCCATCCTGGCCGCGGCCAAGGAATTGTCGACGCGTCCCAAGGGCAGGCGGCGTCTCATCTACGTGATCTCCGACGGCAAGGAATACGGCAGCAAAGCCACCTATAAAGACGTGCTGCGCTACCTGGAAACCAACCAGATCGCGGTGTATGGCACGCTGGTGGGCGACTCCGCCCGCTGGGGCGAGGGCTACGTCAGCCGCATCCATCTGCCCTTCACCATGTACGACAACATCCTGGTCAAGTACATCCACGCCACGGGCGGCTCTGCCGACTCGGAGGGCAACGCGAACGGCATCGAAAAGAGCTACGAGAAGATCGCCGAGGAAGCGCGCAACCAGTACACGCTGGGCTACTACAGCCACGAGCCGGTCATCGACGGCAAGTTCCGCAAGATCGAAGTGCGCGTCGACCGCCCCGGCATCGAGGTCGGCGCCAAGCTGGGCTATTACCCCTCCGCGCAGGATGCACACTAGAGGGGAACTCTCTCCGCTTCACCCAATCAACAGCAAAAAGCCTGTGCATGGATGCACAGGCTTTTTGCTGTTGAGATCCTTTTCCCGACACAAATCAAACCGAACAAAACCGGCGTATCGCACGCGGTTCTCGCACCGGACAGGTTCGACAACCCACCCAGGTGCCTCTACAAGGGCGACACCCTTACTTGGGTTCGACTGGAGTTGCCGGGGGCGGCGCGGGAGCAGTATTCTGCTGCACCGTCGGCGCGGGCGGCGGAGGCGGAACCGGGTCGGAAATGCCCTTGATGCCTTCCCGGAAGCCCTTCAATCCCTCGCCCAATCCCTTGCCCAGCTCGGGCAGCCGCTTGGCCCCGAACAGCAGAAAGGCCACTACGGCCAGCACGATCAGGTGCCATGGTTGCAATAAATCCATTGTTTTTATCCTCCGCGCGCCGCCATTTCGCCGCCGCGCAATCTCACCAAGTATTGTCGCACAAAGCCGGATGTCCGCGCAGCGCGCGGACAGGGGCCAGAGATCAGGGATCAGGGAACAGCGCGCAATGAGTTCGAGGTCGTTGTTTTTCCTGACCCCTGATCCCTGTTCCCTGTATTTAATTCACTTGCGCCGGCCGGCCCAGCCGCTCGGTGACCATTGCATAGAAGGCGCCCAGGTCCTCTTCTTCGCCCACCGTCAGCCGGCGGTAGACCTTCATCAGCGGAAACAGCCGCGAGCCGCGCACTTCAATGGCCGGAACCGCGACCGCGCCGCCGGGATAGGGAGTCATCTCCCAGATGCCCGCATAGCGCCGCCGCAGCACCTCGCCCAGGTAGCTGCCCCACAGCCGCACCTCGAAATCCAGGTCCAGCTCCGGGCTCTCGCCCACCTGCACCAGAACGTCGTCCAGCGCCTCGATGGATTCGGAGGTAAAGTCCAGCTTCTGCCGGAACTCGCGCTCGGCCCAGTCCGCCGCCGCGCGCGCATACCCCTCCATCATGGCCCCCAAGTCGGGGAAGGTCGCCGATTCCAGCCGTTTGCGCAGATCCCCTGAGTTTTTCATTCCATCTCCAGATTAAATCCCCAGCGCGCCCGGTCTGCAACGACCGGCAGGGCCAGGCAGGGAAAGTAGCCGGCTCAACCGCCTTGTGGCAGACTGAAAACAGACCCTGGGAGGGTTTGTTCCCCATGAAAGTCGCCAAAATTCTGGCCCTCGCCACCGTACTGGCCCTCGGCGTCGCCACGGCCAACTCCGCCGGCCGCGACATTTATCCTGACCCGGCACAAGCGCGTGCCGACCTGGGGGTCGCGCTCAGAACCGCCGCCGGCGCCCATAAACGCATTCTGCTGGACTTCGGCGGCAACTGGTGCGCCGACTGCCAGGTGCTGGACATCTACCTGCACAATGCCGCCAACCGGCCCATTCTCGATGCCAACTTCGTGCTGGTCCACGTGAACATCGGCATGATGGACGCGAATCTGGACATCGCAAAAAGATTCGACATCCCGCTGGACCGGGGCGTGCCGGCTCTGGCCGTGCTTAGCGAAAAGGGTACTTTGCTCTACAGCCAGAAAACCGGCCAATTTGCGCCAATGCGGCGCATGGAGCCGTCTGATGTGACGCGCTTCCTGGTCGAATGGAAGCCGGTCAAGCCCGGCTGCTCGGCGGTGATGGTGGACTGCTGAAGCACTCTACCCATAAACGCGATTTGCCTGCCCCCTCCTTCGCGACGCTCACGAGGAAGAGAAAGCAGGCAGGCACTGGGGCCGACCTTCAGCCGATCGGGGCCAGGTGCTTGGTGTTCTGGTAGGTGTAGATGATGCGGTGGGCGACGGTGATGGTGGAGAGAACTGCCAGGACCCACAGCACCGGAGCCATGACGCCCCAGTGATTGAACAGGGCGCCCAGGATGACCAGCACGATGCGTTCCGGGCGCTCCATGAAGCCCACCTTGCACTGGCCGATGAGGGCCTCGGCGCGGGCGCGCGTGTAGCTGACCATCAGCGAGGTGACCATGACGAAGGCCACCAGCACCACGTAGCGAAACCGGTTGATGCGGCCGTAGTAGACCAGCAAACCGAAGAACAGCACCACGTCCGAGTAGCGGTCGATCACCGAGTCAAAGAACGAACCGAAGACCGTGACCTGGTTGTTGCGCCGCGCTACGCGGCCGTCCACCATGTCGAAGAGACCGGCGCCGAAGATCACCATGCCCGCGTAGAAGAACATGCGGCCGGCATTGGTGGCGTTGGCGTGGCCAAACAGAAAAGCCGCAATAATGTTGATGACCAGACCGACAAACGTGAGCACGTTGGGCGAAACCTGGGTCAGAGCCAGCCCGTGCACGATCTTGTCAAGAAGCCATCCGCAGGCGCGGCCAAAAGCGCTCGTCCAGGTCATTCCTAGTCTTCCTTACTGCTGTTCAGCGCCACTGGCGGCGGATTGTTCCTTTTCGCTTTCAGCGGCTTCATCGTGAATGGTGGTCAGCTTCAGAATCTCCAATTCGCGCTTGCCGTTGGGGGTCACGATGGTGACCACATCGCCCACCCGCTTGCCCACCAGGCCGCGGCCGATCGGCGAGGTGGTCGAAATCAGCCCCTTCGACACGTCGGACTCTTCGCTGGTGACCAGGCGATAGACGATCTCTTCGTCCTTGGTCGTGTCGAAGACCACCACCGTGGAGCCGAATCCGGCCTTGTCTCTGGGTATGTTGGTCAGGTTCACCAGCGAGAGCTCAGCCATGCGCCGTTTGAGCTGGCCCAACCGCGCATCCACAAAGGTCTGGCGCTGCTTGGCCATGTGGTATTCGGCGTTCTCCGAGAGGTCTCCCATGGCCACCGCCTTCTTGATTTCGGCGGGAAGTTCATGCTGGAGCTCATGCTCAAGGATTTCGATCTCTGCGAGAAGCTGTTTTTTGATGTGCTCAGGCATTCATATTCCATGGCGGCGAGCCGGGGCGCCCAGACCGCGAGAGATAAAAGAACTTGACTTCTGATTATACGCGGAGGGGTGGAGAAGCAGGGACTAGGGGCTAGGGACTAGGGATTAGGGAGTGCAAATACGACAGATCGGCTTTTGTAGCTAACAGCGGAATACCGGTCGTCCAGGCGTTGTATGACTCGGGCACGGTCTCAGCCAACAAGTGGACTGCCGCCTGTTCCCTGTTCCCTGATCCCTGTTCCCTGCTCTTCCATGAACGACCGCAGGATCAGCGTTGCTGCTACCTGGTCCACCACCCGGCGATGCTCCTGGCGGGCGTGGCCGGCCTCGTAGAGGATCTGATGGGCCTCGCGCGAGGTCAGGCGCTCGTCCCACAAGTGGATGGGCAAGCCGGTCAACTCTCCCAGGGCGGCGGCAAAGGCCTGGGTTTTGACGGCTTGCGGGCTCAGGTCTCCGGACAGGTGCACGGGGTTGCCCACCACGATGCCCACGACGGCAAAGCGCCGCGCAAGACGCGCCAGCGAGCGCAGGTCTTCCCGCTGATTGTGCCGCCGCTCCAGGGTGAGCACCGGCTGCGCCGTCAGCCCCAGTTCGTCCGACACGGCGACGCCGATGCGGCGGTTGCCGACATCGAGACCCAGGTAGCGAGGATGAGAGACGGCTTCCAGCTTTTAGCTCCCAGCTTCCAGCTTAAAGCCCCGCCCCAATCGGATCGCCTACTGTTTGAAGCGCCCTGAAAGCGCAGCCGCCAGAACCGTGGCCTGGAACCAGCCGAGGAGGATGATGAGCCAGCGGCTGATGGCCAGAAACCAGTAACTGTTGAAGACGCGCAGCCAGTCGAGCCAGGGATGCCCGGGAAACCAGGGCCGGGCAGTGTGCGCCCGGTCGGGCATCCAGGCCTTATCCATCCCCAGCGTCACCAGGGGAACAGCGTTGTCGACGGTATAGACGAACGGTTGAAAGGGCGGGTAATGGGCTGACTGGGCAACGGGCTTGGCATCGGACTCGTCTCGAAAGGATTCGATCATCGCATTGCTGCGGCCGGCTCCGGCAAAGATGAGGGTGCCTACAAGGAGTGTCAGCGCAATTGGGTAGAGGATGCGCAAGGGCGCTTCTTCGAGCCAGGCGAAAGCGACGGCCCAGGTTCGATTCGGATGGCGGAGGAATTTGCAGAGGGGGTGATTCGCGTTCCATGGCGAAAAGAGCAGGGCAGCCGCCTTGCCCAGTCCGGCCAGGACACTGCGAATCTCCTGCCAGGGACGCCACATCAGCTCGTCCGCCTGCAAACAGCTCAGCCTGTAGAGGACGTGCTTTGAGCCTTTGAGGTCGCCTTTGCCCTCCAAGTGCTTGGAGAGCTGCATCCACGGCTGAGGCTTGATGCGGCGTTCGGGAGGCTGGAGCATCAGCCAGTCGATGCGCTGTCCGGCATCGAGCGGCAGCTCCTGCCCGCAGGTCATTTGGGCCACTTCTTCCGGGGTGGTCGGCTCGTGGCGGGTCAGTTCCTCATAAACCAGGCCGTCCAGAATCAGGTGATCAGCGACGGGAAGGCTATCCTTGTCGTCGCGCAGGTTTTTCACCTTGGCGCCGGTGAGATCGAGGTGGGTATTCTCCGTCTTCCGGATTCCCAGCCAGTGCATGTCCCCGGAGAGGCGCAGATTGGTGCAGTCGACCAGCTCGATCTGGGGGCCGAAGAACGTGAGGTCTCCCCCGATTTCAGCGCCTTGCAGGCGGATGGCGCCCGCAACAGAGAGTTTATCGCGCATAAAGACGCTGCCCCCGATCAGGGCGCCGTTTGCGCTCAGAGCGTCGCCGTCCCTGCCTTTCAAGGTGGCGCCGTCGCAGACCAGGTAGCCCTTGACCTGCACGCGCGGCATGATGATGGTCCCTGCCGATTCGAAGCCTATAACGTCGGGAGCATCGTCCCGGGTGTAGTTGCTCAGAAACAGGTTGCCCCGGATCTCGGCACAGTCCGCGCAAACCGCAAAGCCTTCATCGAACTTTTGCAGCTTGGCGTCCAGAAGCAGTTTGGCGCCGTTCAACTCCAATGGGCCGTCGACGCGCGCGCCCAGCAGGCGAATCACGCCCGAAAACCTGCTTCCTTTGAGAATCATGGAGCCGTGGACATTGATGGTGTCGGCACGCAGGCAACCCCCTCCGGCCCGCTCCGGGTCCGGGTATGCCTCCAGCGAGGAGTCCCAGATGAAGATATCCCGGGTATCGGCCTGCTGGAGGTCGATTTCGCCCTGCACGGTGCAGCGGCAGAAGTCGAGAATGACCTGGATATGGCTGCCGTCCAGATCGAGCTTTCCCTGCAGGGTTGCATCGTAGACGCGCAGACCTTTGGGGTCGATCAGGGCGACGGCGTCGGGGTCGGTCGCGAGCCAGCGAACAAACTCCGGGCGCACCAGCGGACGGGGCGCATTGGCCGCCGGCTGAACCGGAGCAACGGAACTGGCCGAGTCGCGCAGCACCTTCTCCTCGGCGGGGGGCAGGTCGGGGGCAAAACGTTCATGGGCCAAGGCAATCAGCTTTTGGGCGCGAATATCGTCGAGAAGGGACACGGGAGCGGCCACCTTTCGTCCTGCTTGGGCAGGATGCTGCACACCTGTTTGAAAAGCCCCCGGTCACCATTCGCGACGGCGTGTCCGCGTGGCGGCTCGACCGCTTTGGGGCAAGTCGGCGGGGAGACATCTTGGGGCCGGGCCGGCCGTCTTCAAGTCCCCCTGTGCAGTCACTCTACCCGATACAATCAAAGGAAGAGAATCTTAAAGGGTAGTTTTTGCGTCTTTTATAGGGAGAAGGGTTACCGCAAGGGAATGGTGCGCCGCAGAGTGTATCGCAGAAAGAAGAAGAGTTCTGGCGCGGCGGGGATCTTCCTGGCGGCTTTTTTCGTACTGATATTTGCGGCTGGCGGCGCCGCGTGGCTGGTTTTTGTGCCGTTCGGGCCGTCCAGCGAGACGTTTGTCGAGGTGGCGCCGGGCTCTTCCACGCTGCGCATCGGACAGCAGCTTGAAGCGGCGGGCGTGGTGCGCAGCCAATACGCCTTCGATCTGGTGCGCTGGTGGAAGCGGGGAACGCTGCGCGCGGGCGAGTACCGGTTCAACCACCCGGCCTCCGTCACCGAAGTGTATGCGCGCATTGCGCGCGGGGATGTTTTCACCATATCGGTAACCATTCCGGAAGGGGCGAGCACGTTCGAGATCGCCGCACGGCTGGAATCGGCTGGATTTGGCGCCCGCCAGGATTTCCTGGATGCGTCGGTAAAACAGGCTGGCCTGGTGGCTGACCTGGACCCCGGAGCAAAGAGCCTGGAAGGCTACCTGTTTCCGGATACGTATCATTTTCCCCGCAAATTCGGTCCGCCACAGATCTGTGCGGCGATGGTGCGGCGCTTCCGTGTAGTAGCCGGGCAACTGGGATTGAGAGAGAACGTGCACCAAGTCGTGACCATGGCTTCACTGGTGGAACGGGAGACGGCGGTGGACAGGGAGCGTCCGCTGGTGGCCAGCGTCCTCAGCAACCGGCTGGCGAAAAAGATGCCGCTGATGACCGACCCCGCGGTGATCTATGGACTCGAAGTCGATGGCCGCTGGCGGGGCGCGATCTACCAGAGCGACCTGAAGTTCGACACCCCATACAACACCTATCTGCACGCCGGCCTGCCGCCGGGCCCGGTGGCGAACCCCGGCGCCAAGTCATTGCGGGCGGCCATGGAGCCCGCGCATACGGATTACCTCTACTTTGTGGCCGCAGGGGCCAATCCCCAGGGACAGTCGCTGTTTTCCGCCACCCTGGACGAGCACGCCCGCAACGTGGCCGGCTACCGCCAGGCCATGAAGAAGGCGGGTGGCCGGTGAAGAAAAGCTGCCGATGTGCCGCCGCCGCAACTTTGATTCTTCCTGTCCTTCTGCTTTCCGGATGCCTGTTCACCACGCGCCGGCTGCCCATTCCCAAGCCGCCCACGGTCACCCAGACGGTGGCGCCCGATGAACTGGTGAATCGTCTGAATCAGCGCTGGGCCGCGCTCCAGAGCCTGAACGCCACGGTTGAAATCCAGGCCAGTGTGCTCAAGACCAGGGAGGGCCTGGCCAAGGACTACACCAGCTTCCGCGGACACATCCTCATGCGCAAGCCGGAACTGCTGCGGGTGCTGGGGCAGGTTCCTGTGCTGGGCACGCGCATGTTCGACATGGCCAGCGACGGCAAGAACTTTACCCTCTTCATCCCCTCGAAAAACAAGGCCGTCAAGGGTCCGAACGCACTGAAGAAGAAGTCCACCAACCAGGTGGAAAACATGCGCCCGGGTTTCTTCTTCGACGCCATGGTGGTGCGCGGGCTCGACCCGGGCGACGAATACGGGGTAACGGCCGAGACGACGACTGTGGAGGATGCGGCCCGGAAACACCTCTACTCGATCCCGGAATACAAACTGAGCATCTGGCGCCGCAAGGGCAGCACCCAGGAGCTGACGCCGGTGCGCGTGGTCCGCTTTCATCGCGACGACCTTCTGCCCTATGAGCAGGATGTCTACGACAGCGACGGCAACCTGGAGACCCAGGTCCTTTACTCCCGGTATGCGGACTTCGGCGACAATAAATATCCTTCGACGGTGACCATCAAGCGCCCGCTGGAGGAGTATCAGATTGTTCTCACCGTGGACAAGGTGGTGGAGAACATGGCGCTCACCGACGACCAGTTCCAGATCAAGATCCCCGAAGGAACCGAGATTCAAAACCTGGAATAGCGCACCTGAATCGCGCGGGTGAAATGAAGCGCGCCCCGTCATGGGCTGCCTTCGGTCATTCCAACTCCTCCTGCAATTCCTTTCCAAACCCTGAGTGCTGCTGCCTGATCCGGCTTCGCCCGCGCCTGCGGGAGCGCGGCCATCTGTGCTAAAAAGGGAGGTTCCTGTAAACGGTTCCGTCAAGAAAGGAAACTCCATGGACCGGAGAACGTTCCTCGGCGCTGCATCCGCCGCCCTCCTCGCGGAGGGACTTCGTCCCGCTGCTTCTCTCGCCGCCGCTGCCCCCGCACCGCTCAAACCGATGGAACTGGGCCTGCTGGTCAGCCCGTTCGGCCAACCCGAGGCAGTCTTCCGCCGGGTGCGCGACCTCGGCTTTTCCAACTGTTTTTTGTCTCTCGACGGGTACATCAATGGCTTCACGCCTGAGCTGGCGGCGCAGTTTCGCGATCTGCTCGCGAAGAACGAGCTGATCGCGACTACGGTCGAAGTGGTCGGGCCGCCGCCGCTGGAATGGAACTTTCTGCGCGGGCCCTCGACCATCGGCCTGGTGCCGCCTAAAACGCGCGCTGCCCGCATCGACGCGCTGCGCCAGGTTTCCGACTTTGCCAAACTCGTCGGCATTCCCCAGGTGCAGACGCACTGCGGCTTTATTCCAGAAGACCCGGCCGATCCGCTTTATCCCGGGGCGGTCGAAGCCGTCCGCACCGTCGCCCAGCATTGCCAGGGCAACGGGCAATACTTCCTCATGGAGACCGGCCAGGAGACGCCGACTACCATGTCGCGCATGATCCGCGACGTGGCTATGCCCAACCTCGCCGTTGGGCTGGACACGGCCAACCTGATCCTCTACGGCAAGGCCAATCCGGTGGACGCCGTCGACATTCTCGGACCGCACGTGCGCAGCATTCACGCCAAGGACGGGCGCTGGCCCACCAACCCCAGCGAACTGGGCGAAGAGGTGTTGATCGGCAAGGGGCTGGTTGATTTCCGCCAGGTCTTTACCAAGCTTCATCGCCTGGGCTATGCCGGCGCCGTGACGATTGAGCGTGAGACCTCCGGCCCCCAGCAGATCGAGGATGTGCGGCAGGAGAAGCTCTATCTGGAGCGCATCCTGCACGACGTCCTGGCCTGAGCGCAGCAGGGCATTCAAGAACCGTAGTGGCAATCACAAGGAAACGAGGACTCATGAATCGCAGGGAATTTGTTCAAGCCGGAGCCGGAGTAGCTTCCGGCCTGCTGCTGCTCAACCCGCGCGCGGCCTTCGGCTACCAGGCCAACTCCGCTGTGCGTCACGGCCTGCTGGGCTGCGGAAACCGCGGCACTTCCGTAGCCGATTCCTTTTCGAAGAACACCTCGGCCCAGGTTGTGGCGCTGGCCGATCTGTTCCCCGATCAACTGGCGGCGGGACGCAGCCATTTTGACCAGTTGAACGCGAGCCTTGGCCGCCCGGCCATCGACGGCAAGCTTCTGTTCCATGGGCCGCATGCCTTTGAGCAACTGGCCGCTTCTCCAGACGTAGACCTGATTCAGATCTCCACGCCGCCGTTCTTCCACGTCGAGCATCTGGGCGCCGCCGTTGCCTCAGGCAAGCACGTCTACTGCGAAAAGCCAGTGGGCGTCGACATTCGCCAGGCGCAGCAAGCGCTGGAGATTGCCAAACGGGTGAAGCCGGGGCAGAGCGTCGATGTGGGATTCCAATGCCGCAGCGCCCCGCCGATCGCCGCCATCGCAGAGAAGATCAAGGCCGGCGCACTGGGCAAGATCGCCACCGTGTCCGCCAACTACAACGCGCCGGCCTCCACGGAAAAGACGCGCGCCGGCGAGGGCAAGGACGAGTACCGCCTGCGCAACTGGCTCTGGGATCGCGCGCTCTCCGGCGACATCCTGGTCGAGCAGAACATTCACATCATCGACCTGTGCAACTGGCTTCTCGGCGCGCGTCCATACAAGGCGACCGCGACCGGCGGGCGCAACATCCTGACTCACGCCGGCGACTGCTGGGACAACTACCAGGTGGATTTCAGCTATCCGGGCGACGTGCACCTGTCGTTCTCTTCCACGCAATTTGGCAACTATGGTGGGTTCGACGCCGGCTTGAAGTTGTTTGGGGCCGACGGCATGGCGACTGTTCCCTACTCGGGCCCGATGCAGATTATCGGCACAGTGCCCTGGGCGTGGCAGGATTCGACAGCGACCGCACCCGGCAGCGGGAAATTCGCGGCCAACGGAGCATTCACCGATAACCTGGCCTTTGCCGATCGCGACAAGGAGCGCACCTTCATCGACAGCATCACTTCGGGGCACGTTCACAACCAGATTGCCGCCGGCGTCGAGACAGCCTTGAGCTGCATGCTGGGCCGCATGGCCGGATACCAGCGGCG
>JBEKTB010000057.1:0-20038 GCA_049516495.1 Occallatibacter sp. | reverse complement strand
AACGACACGCACCCGGCCATCGCGGTGGCTGAATTGATGCGGCTGCTGATGGACGAGCATGCAATGGAATGGGACGCGGCCTGGCATGTGACCCAGCACGCCTTGTCCTATACCAACCACACCCTGCTGCCAGAGGCTCTGGAGCAGTGGCCGCGTGGCTTGTTCGGCTCGCTGCTGCCCCGCCACCTGGAGATCGTGGACGAGATCAACCGGCGGCATCTGGACGATGTGCGCATGAGGTTTCCCGGCGACGATGGGCGCGTCGAGAGGCTATCGCTGATCAATGAGGGCGGCGAGAAGTTTGTGCGCATGGCGCACCTGGCCGCGGTGGGCAGTCACGCGATCAATGGTGTGGCCGCGCTGCACACCGAGCTCTTGAAGACCCATGTGCTCAGCGATTTCTATGCGCTGACCCCGGAGAAGTTCAGTAACAAGACCAATGGAGTGACGCCGCGGCGCTGGATGGTGTTGAGCAATCCGAAGTTGGCGAACCTGCTGACTGCGCGGCTGGGCTCCGGGTGGGTGCGGGATCTTGAAAAGCTGCGCAAGCTGGAACCCCTGGTCGACGACCCGGAGTTCCGCGCGGAATGGAGAGCCATCAAGCAGCACAACAAGCTGCAGCTCTCCTCCTACATCCACGACCGGCTGGGAATCTCGACCGACCCGGAGTCGGTCTTCGACGTGCTGGTGAAGCGACTGCACGAGTACAAACGCCAGCATCTGCAGATTCTGCACATTCTGACCTTGTACAAACGCATCCAGCACAACCCGGATGCGGAACTGGTTCCCCGGACATTCCTCTTCGGCGGAAAGGCCGCGCCCGGCTATCGCATGGCCAAGCTGATCATCAAGCTGATTCATTCCGTGGGCGAAGCCATCAACTCCGATCCGCTGGTGCGAGGCCGGCTGAAGGTTGTCTTCCTTCCCGATTACAGCGTGAAGCTAGGCCAGCGGGTCTATCCCGCCGCTGACCTGAGCGAGCAGATTTCGCTGGCCGGCAAGGAGGCTTCGGGAACCGGCAACATGAAGTTCGCCATGAACGGCGCCATCACCATTGGCACTCTGGACGGGGCCAACATTGAAATTCGCGAGGAAGTCGGCGAAGAGAACTTCTTCCTGTTCGGATTGACCACTCCTGAAGTGGAGAGCCGCAAGCGCGAGGGCTACAACCCGCGCGCGTTGTATGACTCGAACGATGGCCTGCGCGAGACCATGGACGCCTTGACCAGCGGCGAATTCTCCCATGGCGACCGGGCTCTGTTCGAGCCGCTGGTCAGTTCCCTTCTGAACAACGATGAGTACATGCTGCTGGCCGATTACCAGTCGTATATCGATTGCCAGGACCGCGTCAGCGCGGCCTATAAAGACCAGGAAGGCTGGACGCGCATGTCGATCATGAACGTGGCGCGGATCGGCAAGTTCTCCTCCGATCGCTCGATCCGGGATTACTGCGCTGATATCTGGAAGAGCTGGCCGGTAAAGATCCAGTTGTAAGCTTTCCTCAACTGGGTGGTGGGGAACTGCGTCGGTTCCCGGGTCTCAAAAGCGAGACCTGGGCCACCCGTTGAGGACTGTAAAAGGCTATAAAAGACTGTAGTTGTCGATATCCCAGGTTGGGCACGGAAAGACCGCGCCGAACCTGGGATATCGACATACCTGGGACACTCGGCTCCGTCCAGGCACACTACCACTGCAGAAGCAGCGTCGGCTGTGGTATACGTTTGCACATGACCCGCCGCTACCTTGTTTTCGCCGCTTGTTTTGTCGCCCTTGCTCTGGCTGCTCTCTCCACACACGCACAGAATCCGGCTCCCGCGCCGCCCATGGGCTGGAACAGTTGGGATGCCTATGGGCTGACCATCGACGAGGCCGACTACCGGGCCAACACCAAGGTGCTGGCCGGCATTCAGGAGTTTGGGTGGAAGTACTCGGTGATCGACGAAGGCTGGTACATGGAGAATCCCTTCGGCGACAAGGTGGAGACACGGAAGTATGTCTGGGACGGGAACGGAATTCTGATCCCGGCTCTGAGCCGCTTCCCATCCGCGGCAGGCGGGGCGGGTTTCAAGCCGCTGGCCGACTGGGTTCATGCTCAGGGGTTGAAGTTCGGCATCCACATTGTGCGCGGGATTCCGCGCCAGGTGGTGAAGGAAAACCTGCCCATCGCAGGGACAAGTTTTCATGCGGCGGACGCGGCAGACATGGACTCGCCCTGCCCGTGGGACGAGGGCAACTGGGGCGTCAAGGACAATGCGGCGGGCCAGGCGTATTACGACTCCATGCTGAAGCTCTATGCCGGTTGGGGCCTGGACTTCATCAAGGTGGACTGCATCAGCGACCACCCCTACAGGCCCACCGAAATCCGCCAGGTAGCCGCGGCGATCAGGAAAACCGGGCGTCCGATTGTGCTGAGCCTGTCCCCCGGCCCGACGGCCCTGGAGCACGGCGCCGAGGTGGCCGAATATGCGCAATTGTGGCGCATCTCCGACGATCACTGGGACGTATGGACGGCCGAACACAAGCCGGGTGCGGGCGAGTTTCCATTCGGTGTGCGCGACGCCTTCGATCGCCTGGCCAAATGGGCCCCGTATGTCCGGGAGGGCAACTGGCCGGACGAGGATATGCTGCCCTGGGGCTGGCTGGGACCGCATCCGGGATGGGGCGAGGCGCGGCAGTCGCGCGAGACCCAGGACGAACAGCGGACCGAGTTCACGCTGTGGGCCATTGCGCGCTCGCCGCTGATTCTGGGAGCGAATCTCACGAAACTCGACGAGTTTACGCGATCCCTGATCACCAACCAGGCCGTGCTCTTCATGAATCAGAATGCAACCTACAGCCATCCGGTCGACGCGGCCAGTCTGCCTGCCGGCTTTGAGCACGCCCGGGTTTGGCGAGCAACCATCAACAAGCCGGGCGCCGGCAATTACGCCGAATTCTTCGCCTTCTTCAACCTCGACGACAAGCCAGTCACGCTGCGCGCCACCTGGAAGCAACTTGGTCTGGAAGGCGGGAAGCATCGGGCGCAGAATGTGTGGAGTGAGACCGCGGACAAGGAATCGAAAGAAGTGAATGTAACCCTGCCGGCGCACGGAAGCACGTTGTACGAGATTCGCTGAGAACAAGAGGACGAAGCAGGAAGACGTTTTACGGTCTCCCAGGTTTCAAAGTCGAGACCTGCAGCACCCGGCGTTTTGTGGACTTCCAGGTCCCAGAATCGAGACCTCGCGTTCCTCACAACCTGCGCCCTTCCGGTTGGTCTAGACTAGTTGGTTGGAAAGACGGCCAGGGAGACCTCTCCGGCTCTGGAAGGATCGTTCGATGCCCGTTCTTCGTTCCGCTTTTATCGCCCTCTCCCACAATCGAACTTTGCGTAACTTTGGGGAACGCTCCCGCGTGGGCGTGCGCCTCAGTTCCCGGTTTGTGGCCGGCATGGAGATTGAGGACGCCCTCCGCGTCGCCGAAGCCGTCAACAATCAGGGCATGACCGTTAGCCTCGACTCGCTGGGCGAGAGCGTGACCTCGGAGACCGAGGCGCACACGGCGGCGGAGGTTTACCACCGGCTGCTGGATGCGATAGCCAAACGCAAGCTGAAGGCCAATATCAGCGTCAAGTTGACGCAGATGGGTCTGGGCCTTTCACCGGAACTGGCCGAGTCCATTGCTCTCGACCTGACCCGTCACGCGCAATCGACGGGCAATTTTGTGCGCATCGACATGGAAGATTCGTCGCTGGCGCAGGTGACGCTGGACATCGTGCGCCGGATCCATGCCCGGACCGAGCTGCGGGGGGCCGTGGGCATCGTCATCCAGGCCTACCTCTACCGCGCTCAGGCGGACATTGAACAACTGGTGGCCGAGGGCATTCGCGTGCGCCTGTGCAAAGGCGCATACAAGGAGCCGGCCGAGGTCGCTTTTCCGCACAAGGCCGATGTGGACGACAACTACGTGCGTTTGAGCTGCCTGTTGTTGTCAAGCCCCCTTTATCACGGCCTGGCGACCCACGACGAGGACATGATCGAGGCAGCCAAGTCGTACGCCAAGCAGCACGGCATCGACCCCAGCCGCTTCGAATTCCAGATGCTGTTCGGAGTGCGCCGCGATCTGCAGCGCAAGCTGGTGCGCGAGGGCTATAACGTGCGCGTGTATATTCCGTTTGGCCACGACTGGTACCCCTACTTCATGCGCCGCCTGGCGGAGCGCCCGGCCAACGTACTGTTTCTGGCCAGGAATTTTTTCCGGTTCTAGATTTCCGGCACGGTTTTCTTCCCGTCGACTGTGCAACGCTCGGCACCTAACAACTGCTTCTTCCGGCGTTTGCGCAGCGCACACCGATAGACCGTGCCTCGATAGACGCAGGTGAGTTACACTCAGGCAAATGCGGGTCTTCGGCATCGATTGCGGGACGGAAGTGACGGGGTTTGGGGTGGTGGAGTCGGATGACTCGGCGCGCCGGCCGAAGCTGGTGTGCAAGGCCATGGGAGCCATCCGGCTGGCCAAGACCAAGACCCTGCCGGTTCGGCTGGAGCAGGTGTTTCGCCAGTTGAGCGCGGAAATCGAGCGCTGGCAGCCGGACGCCGTGGCCATCGAAGAGGCGTTTTTTGCGGTGAACGCCAAGTCCGCGCTTAAACTGGGACAGGTGCGGGGCGTGGCGCTACTGGCGGCGGCCTGCCAGGGGTTGCCGGTGGCCGAGTACGCGCCTCTCAAGATCAAGTCCAGCGTGGTGGGCTACGGGCTGGCGAAAAAGGAGCAGGTTCAGTTCATGGTCGCGCGGTTGCTGGAGTTGGCGGAAGTGCCGCAGTCGGCGGACGCAGCCGACGCCTTGGCCATCGCCATCTGCCACATCCACACGGCGCAGACTCTTGAGCTTCAGGGAGCGGCACGATGAAGGCGGGAAGACTGTTTTTGGCCGCGGCGGTGATGGTCTTGGCTGCTTTTGCCCTGCCCGCGCACGGGGTTGCCGGTTCCGTAGTGAAACTGGATTTTTCCAACCCAGGCCTCACTCCGCAGCACTGGACGCTCGTCCTTTACCCAGATGGCAGCGGCCATTTCCACTCCGAGAGGGGCAATGTGCAACCCGGCAGTTTGCAGGTCATTGACGCGCCGGACGTCGATCGCGATATCCACCTGAGCGCCCAGTTTGCGGAGCACGTCTTCCAGGCAGCGCGGCAGCACAAATGGTTCAATTGTTCGTGTGAGAGCCACATGAAGGTGGCTTTTCAGGGTTGGAAGAAGCTGAGCTACGCGGGCCCCGAGGGAGAAGGCTCGTGCGAGTTCAACTACTCCAGGGACAAGGACATCCAGGCTCTCGGTGATTCGCTGGTCGCGGTTTCCGGCGCCATCCTGGAGGGTGCGCGGCTGGAGACTCTGCTGCAGCACGACCGCCTCGGCCTCGATAAGGAGATGGAGTACCTGCTGGATGCTTCGGGCGATGGTCGGGTACAGCAGATTTGCGTCATTCGGGACATTCTGGAGCGGCTGGCGGAGGACCAGGACGTCATGGAGCGGGTGAGGAAGCGGGCCAGGGTACTGTTGGCCAAAACAGAATAATTCGTCTTCAGGCGGTTGTTTGACGCGACTTTTCATCTCGCGGACGTGTCATAAGTAGGTTGGAGAATTGCACAGGCCGGGTGGCTTGCGCGGGGCACGGGAAGCGAAAGGCGGAGCGCCATGAAACGCAAAGGATTCGTTGTACGCTGGCCGGGTGTTTGGGTAATGGGGCTGGCGGCGCTTGCCGCGGGGACGATTTTGCTGGCCCCGGGCCTGCGCGCGGACGACAGCAAGCCCGCGGGGCGCGCAATTCGGCTGACCAGCGTCGATGGCCAGGTGCGGATCGCACAGAACAACCAACTGTTGGCGGATCCGGCACTGAACAATACGCCGCTCTTTGAAGGGACCCAGGTGCTGACCTCGGACGACGGTCGCGCCGAACTGCAGTTTGAAGACGGCAGCGTGGTCCGGATCACTCCCAACAGTTCGGTCAAGCTGGCGGTGCTGCGCGGCCAGGGTGCGAATACCGATACGGAAATCGTGCTGGAGGGCGGCCTGGGCTACTTTGAGCTGCAGGACGAAGGGTCGGCCAAGCCCACCCGGGTCCGCTTTGGCGATTGCCTGGTAACGGCGGGTGGCTTCACCGTGCTGCGGGTCAATCTGGACAATCCGCCGGGCGAACTTGCGGTTTTCTCCGGCAACGCCCACCTCGAACGCGGTACCGCGATGATGCTCGACCTCCACGGAGGCGAGAGCGTGACGCTGAACGGCGCCGATCCCGGCCGGTACAACCTGGCGGAATCGATCGAGCCGGATTCGTGGGACGCTTGGAACTCCGACCGCGACCAGGTGTTGACGGCCGCAGCAGCGGCGCGCACCGGAGCGGCGAACAACCTGGCACAGAGCAACAACCCGGCGTGGAACGATCTGGACGCCAACGGCAACTGGTATAACGTGCCGGGACAAGGCTATGTCTGGTCGCCCAATGAAGCCGCAGACCAGGGATGGGACCCCTACGGCAACGGCAATTGGATGTGGGGACCGGATTCCGGCTATATGTGGATTTCCGGCGAGCCTTGGGGCTATATGCCCTACCAGTGCGGTGCGTGGAACTATTTCAACGACTTTGGCTGGGGCTGGGCGCCGGGGATGTGCCAGCCCTGGTGGGGCGGCGGGTGGTATCCCAATATTGGTTACGGTCCGGGCGGCTATCGTCCTCCTCCCCGGCCACACCCGGGTCCGCCCCGCGGTCCCATCGGGCGTCCAGTCCATGGCCTCACGCCCGTGTTGCATCCGGTCCTTACCGTCAACCGTCGTCCCCAAGGTGGGACCACGCCGCTGCCGGCGCGCAACCCAAACACCCCTGTAACGATTGCCGGGCACGTGGTGCAACCGCTGCGTCCGGTGGCGGCGCGTCCGCAATATGACCGTCCAACGACGGGATATATGAACCGGCCTCAGCCCGCTTATCCCGGAGCCCGCACTCCGGCCGCCGGCAGCAGCCGGCCAGCCAATGCTTCCGCGGCCAGGCCCTCCAGTGGGGGCCAACACCCAGCCGCAACGACCGCCGGCCATTCTTCGTCAGGCGGCACAGCGTCCGCCAGCCATGTGTCGAGTGGTGGCGGAGGCGGGGGTGGCGGTGGAGCGCACAGCGGAGGTGGTGGCGGCGGAGGTGGTGGCGGAGGCCACCACTAAGCGGATCCAGAGTCCCTTGGTCCTGTTCGCTGAATGCGAGATCGCCGGTTCCTGATGGTCGCGTCGACTCGGGTGCACTGCTTTCGGGATGCACCCATTACGGCTCTGCTTTAGGGTCAAACTGATTCAGAATGAGGGGTCGCTTCGCCAGGCGAGGTGGCCCCTTTCGTTTCCAGGCAATGCCAGAGAGCCGCAAAAGTTTCAATGCTCAAGGCCTCGGCGCGGGCCTGGGGGTCGATGGCCGCCTGCGTCAGCACTGCGGCGACGGTCGCGGACGGAATGCCGGCGCCGCGCAGGTTGTTGGCCAGCGTCTTGCGTTTCTGTGCAAAACACTGGCGGACGAAACGCAGAAAGCTGGCCTCTTCAAGACCGAGTTCCTTGAAGCGCGGCGCAAACCGCCAGCGGAACACCGTGGAGTGTACCTCCGGCGGTGGAGAGAACGAAGAGGGCGGCAATGTAAAAAGCCTGTCGGCCGGCCCGTACATCTGTGCGGTGATTGAGAGCAAACCGTAGTCGCGTGAGCCGGGCCGGGCTGTAACCCGGTCGGCCACCTCGCGCTGCACCATCAGGACGGCACGGTCCAGGGCGGCGTGGCTGGCAGCCAGCTTCAGCAGGATCGGCGAAGTGATGCCGTAGGGCAGGTTGCCGGCTACCGGCAACTTTTCGCCAGCAGCTTTTGAAGCGGCGGCAAAATCGAAGGTCAGCACATCCTGCTCGATTACGGTGACGCGGACTGGGGATTCCGCTGAAAACTCGGTGCGCAGGCAGGCTGCAAGTTCCGCGTCCAGTTCGATGGCCAGAACGTGGGCTGCGCGGGCGGCCAGTGCGCCGGTGATGGCGCCGCGTCCGGGGCCGATTTCGGCCACCGTGCGGCCGGAAAGGTCACCCAGCGAGGAGGCGATGCGCTCCACGGCCTGGGGATCGTCGAGAAAGTTTTGTCCGAGCTTGGGTTTTACGGGCATGGGCTTCCTTGATGGTAGACGACCCTGGAGGCCTGGCGGCGAGCGGGGGCTTTTCGCACCAACCACCAGTCTCGTCCGTCCGCGTCGTGCGAGATTCCGGCCGGACGGTCCATGAAAAGTCGACGAATTTTCCGCCGTTCAATCTCTCGGCTATGCACCCGTTTCCGACAATTCCCTGTATTCAGCCACGACCACCAATCAATGTTCCCCGGAGACACATCCGGCGCCCACAAAGGGCGCATCTTGAGCGCCATCAATCTCTCCATGCCCGCCAGAAATTCGCCGCCAGCGGAAGCACCGTTCGATTTAGACTCCCCGAGTCCGATTCGTTTCTCCTCGAGTGGCCTGGGGTCCGCGAATGCCGACCAACAACATGTGATGTAGCTCACAGCGACCTGTTATTTCGCCTGCGTACCTTCGCAATCATCCACTGGTGAGTATCACAAGGCGAGATCAAGCGTCAGGTCAACCGTCGCAGGTTCACCGGCGCCCTGCACAGTGAGCGAGGTAGGCATGGGTCAGTCAATTTGGGGTTCAATGCAGCAGAAGGGCTACAACCGCAGAGATTTTCTTCAGTTCTGCGCTGCGGCCGCAACCGTCGCCGGGCTGGGGCAAACCGGCGTAGCCCAGGTGGTCTCGGCCTTCGAGAAGAAAGAAAAACCGGCTGTCGTCTGGATGCACTTTCAGGAGTGCACCTGCTGCAGCGAGTCGTTCATCCGGTCCTCCCATCCCATCGTCGCCGACGCGCTGCTGGATGTGCTGTCGCTCAACTACACCGAGACCCTGATGGCCGCCTCCGGATTCCAGGCGGAAAAGAGTCTCAACGACACCATCCGCGACCACAAGGGCAAGTACATTGTGCTGGTCGAGGGCGCGGTACCCACCGGCGCGGACGGCGTTTACTGCATGATCGGCGGCAAAACCGCTGAATCCATTCTGCAAACCGTCGCCAAGGATGCGGCCGCCGTGGTGGCCTGGGGCAGTTGCGCTTCCAACGGCTGCGTGCAGGCCGCCAAGCCCAATCCCACCGGAGCCACCCCGATTCACAAACTCATCGACAAGCCGGTTATCAACGTCCCCGGCTGTCCACCGATCGCCGACGTGATGATGTCGGTAGTGACGCATCTTCTGGTGCTCGGTCAGATTCCGGCGCTCGACTCGCAGGGCCGTCCCAAGGAGTTTTACGGCCGTCGCGTCCACGACACGTGCTACCGCCGCGCCAACTACGACGCAGGCCTGTTCGTTGAGTCCTTTGACGACGAGAACGCGCGCAAGGGCTATTGCCTCTACAAAATGGGCTGCCGCGGTCCTGTCACCTACAACGCCTGCTCAGTGGTCAAGTGGAACGAGGGAACCAGCTATCCCATCCAGTCCGGTCACGGCTGCATCGGCTGCAGCGAGGAGGGTTTCTGGGACAACGGCCCCCTCTACCAGCACTTGGCTTCGTTCCCCGGCTTCGGCATCGAAAGCACGGCCGACACGGTGGGCAAGGTCGTCGGTATCGCCACGCTGGCCGGTGTCGCGGCCCACGCAGTGGTCACAAATGTACGCAAGCGGAGCGTGATTGCCGAAGTCCACGCTGAAGACCAGAAGGAGTCGTAAAGCGCTATGACACGAGTAGTCGTCGATCCCGTAACTCGCATTGAAGGCCACCTGCGCATTGAGGCAGTGGTCGAAAACGGCGTCATCACCGACGCTTTCAGCGCAGGCACCATGGTGCGGGGCCTGGAAAAGATCCTCATCGGCCGCGATCCCCGCGATGCCTGGGCCATCACCGAACGCGTCTGCGGCGTCTGCACCACCGTCCACGCCCTGGCCAGCGTCCGCTCCGTCGAGGACGCTCTCGGCATCGCCGTGCCGCCCACGGCCGAGCTGATCCGCAACATCATGATGGCCACGCTCTATGTGCAGGACCACGTGGTGCACTTCTACCATCTCCACGCCCTGGACTGGGTGGACATTGTCAACGCGCTGAAGGCCAACCCGAAGAAGGCCGCCGAGTTGGCGCAGTCGTTCTCCAAGTGGGACAAGAACACCCCCGCCTACTTCTCCGCGGTGCAGGACAAGATCAAGGCCTTCGCCGCCAGCGGCCTGGGCATCTTCGCCAACGGCTATTGGGGCCATCCGGCATACAAGCTGCCGCCCGAAGTCAACCTCATCGGCGTGGCTCACTATCTCGACGCCCTCGAATGGCAGAAGGAAGTCGTCAAGATTCACACCGTCTTCGGCGGCAAGAATCCGCACCCGAATTATCTGGTCGGCGGAGTTCCCTGCTCCATCGACGCCGACGAAGTGGCCGCCATCAACTCCGAGCGGCTCAACCTGGTCGGCCGCCTCATCAGCCAGGCGGACGAATTCGTCAACCAGGTTTACATTCCCGATCTGCTGGCCGTGGCCTCCTTCTACAAAGACTGGGCCAATTGGGGCGGCGGACTGAAGAACTACCTCAGCTATGGCGAATACCCCACCAAGGGCTACGGGCAGCCGGAAGCCTTCAAGTATCCGCGCGGCGTGGTGCTCAATCGCGACCTGAGCACAGTACACCCCGTCAATCCCCGCGATTCACAGGAGATCAAGGAATACATCGCTTCTTCCTGGTACACCTACGACGGCGGCGACAAGGAAGGCATCCATCCCTGGGCCGGCGAAACCAGGCTCAATTACTCCGGGCCCAAGCCGCCCTTCGAGACCCTTGAGGGATACCAGAAGTACTCGTTCCTCAAGACTCCGCGCTGGAAAGAAAATGCGATGGAGGTCGGTCCGCTGGCGCGCCTGGTGGTCGCCTATGCTTCCGGCCGTACCGACGTGCAGGATCTGGTAAAGGACACGCTCGGCAAGCTCAACGTGCCCGTAGCCGCGCTGTTCTCGACCTTGGGCCGCACCGCTGCCCGCGGCCTCGACGCGGCGCTGGCCATGACCTGGCTCAAGGAGTTCTACGGCGAATTGATGGAGCGCGTGAAGACCCGCGAAACCTCAACATTCAATGGCGAACGCTGGGAACCGAAATCCTGGCCCACGGACGCCGAGGGAGTTGGCCTGGTTGAAGCTCCTCGCGGCTCTCTGGCGCACTGGATCAAGATTCACGACGGCAAAATCGACAACTATCAGCTCGTAGTACCAACCACCTGGAACGGTTCGCCGCGCGATGCCAAGGGGCAGCGCTCGTCCTTTGAGGAAGCTCTCATCGGCACCCCCGTCTCGAACATCGAGCAGCCGGTCGAGATTCTGCGCACCATCCATTCCTTTGACCCGTGCCTGGCCTGCGCCGTGCATCTGTACGATCCGCAGGGCCGTCACATAGCCCAGGTTTCTTTCGAGTGATGCCCATGAGTGCTCCAGCTATCGTCGGAGGCAATGGCTTGCCGGCGGCTCCCGAACATCCGGTCGAATACCGGCGCGTCTACGTGTGGGAACTGCCGGTGCGCGTCTACCACTGGATCAACGCGGTGGCCCTGGTGCTGCTGTGCATCACCGGCTACCTGATCGGCGCCCCCATCCGCGCTTTTTATGCGGCTGAAGCCTACCAGCAATACTGGTTTGGCTGGGTGCGTTTCATCCACTTCGTATGCGCGTTCGTTTACGTCTTCAACTTTCTGGCGCGGCTCTACTGGGGCTTCGTCGGCAACAAGTACGCCCACTGGAACGCCTTCTTTCCATTCAAGAAGTCGCAGCGGCAGGAGATCGTCGACGTCATCAAGGCTGACGTGCTCGAAACCAAGCTTCACGGGCCCATCTCCACCGGTCACAACGCCCTTGCCGGCTTGATCTACTTCTTCACCTTCCTGGCTTTCGTTTTCCAGACCATCACCGGCTTTGCACTCTATTCCAGCATGAGCAACTCCTGGCTTCCGCACATGTTTGTCTGGATCGTACCCTTGATGGGCGGCGAATTCGGCGTGCGTTTCTGGCACCACCTCTTCCTGTGGTTCTTTGTCACGTTCATGGTCGTTCACATCTACCTTGCCTTCTATCATGACTACATCGAAGGCCGCGGTACTGTATCCTCGATCATCGGCGGATGGAAGTTCGAGCGGGAGAAGAGTGACAAATAGCCCCGAAACCAAAACCCTGGTGCTGGGCCTGGGCAATGTCATCATGGGCGATGAGGGCGTTGGCGTACACGTAGTGCGGGCCGTCGAAAAGCACCTGGCGGAGCACCCGCCGGTTGGCGCGGTGGAATGTCTCGACGGCGGCACGGGCGGCTTCACGCTGCTCGAGCCGCTCCAGAGCGCCGGCCGCATTATCCTCATCGATGCGGCAGCGGATGGCAACCCCGAAGGAACCGTCACCCGCACCACTCCGCGCTTCTCGCGCGACTACCCGCCCACGCTCACCGCTCACGACATCGGCGTCAAAGACCTGCTCGACGTCTTCTACATCCAGGGCGGAGGCCCGGACGTCGTCCTCTACGCCATCACCATCGATCCCCGCCAGCCCATTTCGATGGAGCTTTCTGCAACAACATCCCGCGCGGCGGAAGAAGCCGCACGGATGATTCTGGCGGAGTTGACCGCCAACCCGATTGCATGAGCCTCAACGCGGCCTCCCGCTAACCCGCTAACTTGCCAGCCCCGCGCAGCGGGCGCGAACTAGCAGTCTTTATTCCCACAAGCCACTGCCATTCCACCCGGAACGCTCAACTCGCGCCAGCATTGAAGGCCCGGTTTTTGCCAATCCCTCAAAAAATCATTTGCAGAATTATTCTTGAACACGATTATTATGAGATTCCATGGCTGGAATTTTTGAGAAACTCAACCTCAAGGATCGACAGGAGATCCTTGTCCTGCACGCGCCCGAAAGCTTTGAGCCGGAGTTGGCGCGGCTGCCCGTCCTCACCATCCATCGTCACCTTGAGTCGGTGCCTGAGATAGGCTTCTCGCTGGCGTTTGTCACGCGGCAGAGCGAAGTGGACGCGCTTTCCGGACCGGTGGCCAAGCGCGCCAAGGGCGATGCGATTGTGTGGTTCGCCTATCCCAAGGGCACTTCGAAGAAGTTCAAATGCGACTTCAACCGCGACACTGGCTGGGATGCTCTGAAGGCCGCCGGATTCGATACGGTGCGCGCCGTCGCCATCGACGAGGATTGGACCGCGCTCCGCTTCCGGCGTGTGGAGTTCATCAAAGCGCGCTGAACCGTTTTCGGTTCAAGTGTCGATAAGGACCTCGGGTGCCCCATCCTTGAATCGACTTTTGATTCAAGGGTGGGAAGGTATACATCGGGCCGGCGTCCGTTTTTGGCGAGGCCTATTATTCCACCCGGAACAGCCCCGGCAGCACTTCCCCCGCCCTGCCTTCGACGACGTTTGTGAACGCCGACGCATTCAGCGGCGCCTCAGGCCCAACGTAGACCGTGCGTGCTCCGTTCATCCGCGCCCAATGCACGAAGTTGGCCGCCGGATAGACTGACCCCGAAGTCCCCACCACCACCATCAGCGTCGCTTTGCCGATCTCTTCCTGAATCCGGTCCATCTCCAGCGGAATCTCGCCGAAGAAGACGATATGCGGCCGCAACCGCCCGCCGCACGGGCAACGCCCCACCTCGGCCAGGCTGCGATAAATGGCATGATCCTCAACCGGCGGCCGTCCGCAGTTGTCTTCGCAGTGCGCCTTGGCCAGTTCACCGTGCATGTGCAGCAAACGCCTTGAACCCGCCCGCTCATGCAGGTCGTCCACATTCTGGGTGCAGAGGAAGAAGCGCTCGCCCAACGGGCGCTCCAATTCCGCCAGCGCCACATGAGCCGGATTCGGCTCGGCCTTTGCGCCCGCCTCCCGCCGGCCCGCGTAGAACTCCCATACCCGCCAGGGATTCCGTTCCCACGCTTCCGGCGTGCAAACATCCTCGATCCTGTTCCCTGCCCACAGCCCATCCGACGCGCGAAATGTCGGCAGCCCGCTCTCCGCGCTGATGCCCGCGCCCGTCAACACAAACACCCGGTCTTCCGCGCCAACCCTGATCGTTCCCATTTTCTTGCACTCACATCCCAGAACGGCCGCCTGCACACTACGCCGCAGACGCCACTCCGCTAACTCGCCAACTGTTCCCTGGTCCCTGTCTTCACGGCTCCAGCAGAATCTTTCCCGTCGTTTTGCGGTCTTCCAGATCGGTTTGCGCCTGGGCTGCCTCGTCCAGCGGGTATACATGCTCGGTCCGGAGCTTCAATTTGCCTTGGACCGCCCAGCCCAGCACCTCGCCGGCGCGCCATTCAAGCTCCGCGCGCGTGGCCACGTAATGCCACAGCGTGGGACGGGTAACGAATAGCGATCCCTTGCCGCTGAGCTGGATCAGGTCAAAGGGCGGCACCGGCCCGCTTGAGGCGCCAAACAAGGCCAGCAAGCCGCGCGGCCGCAGGCAGTTCAGGCTCTGGTCAAAAGTCGTCTTGCCCACCGAGTCGTAGACCACATCCACGCACTTGCCATCGGTGAGCCGCTTAACCTCAGTCTCCACATCCTGCTCGGTGTAAAGGATCACATCCGAAGCGCCGGCCTCGCGCGACAACTCCGCCTTGGCGGGGGTCGAGACCGTCGTGATCACCCGCGCACCAAGCTGCGCCGCCATCTGCGTCAGCAGCAGTCCCACGCCGCCTGCCCCGGCATGAACCAGCGCCGTGTCTCCCGCCTTCAGCGGATACGTCGAGTAGGCCAGGTAATGCGCCGTCATCCCCTGCAGCATGGCGGCCGCGGCCTTTTCCGGGCTCAGCCCGTCTGGCACCTTCACCAGCTGCGCCGCCGGAACCAACGCATACTCGGCATAGCTGCCCAGCACGCTCGCCGAGGCTACAGCGTCGCCCGCGGCAAATCCCGTCACGCCCGGACCAAGCTCCTCCACCGTTCCCGCAGCCTCGCTGCCAGGCACCAGAGGCAGCGCCGCCTTGTATACGCCCTTGCGAAAATAAATCTCGATGAAGTTGACCCCGACCGCTTCCACGCGGATCAACACCTGCCCCGGTCCCGGTTGGGGGATGGGCAACTCGGCAAGTTGCAGAACCTGCGGCCCGCCTGTCTCGTGAATCTGAATGGCTTTCATCTTAGGGCAAGGATGCACCCTGAGGCCGGGCTACTGCAAGCACCCGATCGAGCGGAAGGGCAAGTGGCGCGTGCGGCGCATAGCGTCAGAAACAGGAAGCCCCGCCCGGACAATGCCCGGGCGGGGCTTTTGTTTTTCTAATCCCTGATCCCTGTTCCCTAATCCCTGCTTTTACCCTTCCGACAACATGCTCGGCTCTTCCGGCGCGTGCAGGCGCACCATGCGCTCGATGGTGTACGGCGCACGCTGCTTGCTGGTGTGATAGTGGCGCACCTGCAACTCGCCCAGCAGGCCCACTGCCAGCAACTGAATGCCGGCGAGAATCAGGATACCGGCAATGACGAAGAGAGGCCCGTGCTGGTCCATCACGCTCTGGTGCGGATGAAGAACCTTCATCCCCAGCAGCATGGCCGAAAAGACGCTGCCCAAAAATATGCCCAGCGCGCCAAACGTGCCGAAGAAATGCAGCGGCCGGCTCATGTACTTGAGCAGAAACCGGATGGTCAGCAGATCGAAGAAGACGCGGAAAGTGCGGCTGATGCCGTAATGGCTCTTGCCCCTTTCGCGGTTCACATTCTTGATGGGAATTTCACAGATCGACGCGCCATACCAACTGGCCAGCGCCGGAATGAAGCGGTGCATCTCGCCGTAGAGAGGAATATTGTGGATCACTTCGCGGCGATAGGCCTTGAACGTGGTGCCGAAGTCGTGGATATCCACGCCCGACAGCTTGGCCATCAGCCAGTTGGCGCAGCGCGAGGGAATGCGCCGCATGACAAAATTGTCGATCCGCTCCTTGCGCCAGCCGGAGACCACATCGTAGCCCTCTTCGAGCTTCTCGAGGAAGGCGGGAATATCGTTGGGATCGTGCTGCAGGTCGCCGTCCATGGCCATGATGAACTCGCCCGTGGCGTGGTCGAATCCCGCCGCCAGCGCCGAGGTCTGGCCAAAGTTGCGGCGCAGCTTGATCACCAGCACGCGGCTGTCTACCGCGGCAATCTCTTCCATCAGCTTATAAGTGCGGTCGCCGGACCCGTCATCCACCAGCACCAGCTCAAAACTATCGCCCACCTGCTCCATTACCTGCTTCAGGCGCGCGTATAAGACAGTCACGTTCTCCTCTTCGTTATGAAAAGGAACCACAATTGAATACTTGGGCATAGCAATATTATAGACGCGAATCCAATGAAAACGGCGCAAAACTTGTAGTTTGAAGCGGTCCGGACCTCCCCGGGCTCGCTCCCATGAGGCCGCAGACGCTTCAGAAATTCTATCGGTCCAGTTCGTCCAACATGGCCTGCATCTCGCTGACGGCATGGCGGTTGCCGCTACGCTCTGCGCTCAGAATGCCGGACTTCAGCCGTCCGATCGCCTCCCCGGTACGGCCCGCCGTGGCCAGGGTCTGTGCGGCCATGAAGTAGCCCGCCGTGTACTCCGGATCGTTCGTCAGCAGCGTATCGAACTCCTTCAGCGCCTCGGCTGTCTCGCCGCGGCCAGCCAGTTCCATGGCCACGCCGTAGCGGGCAAAGCTATTCCTGGGGTCCAGTTCCAGAATCTCTCTCAGTCCTGCGATCTTGTCCATTTTGCTCGTATCAGGGCGAAAAGCACCCGAGGGGGATTTGCGTAATCGGCGGCGATTGCCGAAACTGGAACTGAGCGTTCTTCCCAACCCGCCGCCGTCCGCTTTATTGTATCCGGCGGCGCACGAACCAGAACGGCACACAAGCGAATGGAGCAGACCGACAGAATGAGTTCGAACGAAATCAATCCCGCCAACAACCCCGCCGCACGCACGGTAGCCAGCACCCAGTCGGAGATGACCGAGATCATCCTGCCCAACGACACCAACACGCTGGGCAACCTGCTGGGCGGGCGGCTGATGCACTTCATCGATCTCACCGGCGCCATGGCTGCCTACCGGCACTCGCGCAGCTACATCGTCACCGCGGCCATGGACCACATCGACTTCATCCGGCCCGTTCACCTGGGCGACCTGCTCACTCTCAGGTCCAGCATCAATCGCGCGTTCTCAACCTCCATGGAGGTGGGCGTGAAGGTGTGGGCGGAAAACACGCAGACCGGCGTGCAAGCGCACGTGGCCAGCGCATACCTGGTCTTTGTAGCCATCGACCAGAACGGCCGTCGCGTTCGCGTACCCCAGGTCGTACCGGAAACCGCCGACGAGCAGCGCCGCTACGCCGATGCCCTGCTGCGCCGCGAACATCGTGAGGCTGAATCCGCACGCCGCAAGCAGGAGCGGCTTGCCACCGCCGCAACAGAAGACGCGGCCGCCCTTCAATCGTAAGTAAACAGAACTGTGCCTTTGAATCGCAGAGTTTAAAAAGGAGCAATCAGACACTATGGCGCATTCACCTGCCATGCCTTCGCCCGTAGCTTTGCCGGGCGTCTCGAAGATCGTCGCCATCGGTTCCGGCAAGGGCGGAGTCGGCAAGACCACCGTCGCCGTCAACCTCGCCATCGCCCTCTCGCGGCTTGGTCAGCGCGTGGGCCTCATCGACGCCGACATCTACGGCCCCAACGTGCCGCTGATGATGGGCTCGACCCAGCAGCCCAAGGTGGGCGACGGAAACCGCATCGAACCTAACCTGACGCACGGCATCAAGACCATCTCCATCGGCTACATCTCGCCCGGCGACAAGCCGCTGGTGATGCGCGGCCCCATGCTCCACCAGATCATCCGCCAGTTTCTGCAACAGGTGGATTGGGGCGAACTGGACTACCTGGTGGTCGATCTGCCGCCCGGAACCGGCGACGTAGTCATCTCCCTGGTTCAGACCGTGCCGCTGACCGGCGCTGTCGTCGTCTCCACGCCCAGCGACGTCAGTCTTCAAGACGCGCGCAAGGCCCTCGAAATGTTTGGCCAGGTCAACGTCGAAGTGCTGGGCATCGTCGAGAACATGAGCCACTTCACCTGCCCGCACTGCCACCAGGAGATCGATATCTTCTCCCGCGGCGGCGCCGAGCGCACCGCGCAACAGTTCAACGTGCCGTTCCTCGGTGCTATCGAACTGGTTCCCGCCATTCGCGAAGGCGGAGACCGCGGCCTGCCAGTGACGCTCGCCGGCCCCAAGAGCCCGCAGGCTGCGGAGTTCTATGCCGTAGCGGAAAAGCTGATGGAGCGCGCCGAAGCAGCAGCGGCGGCGGCCAAGGACGTGATCGAAATCAGCTAGCGAACCCTGACCGCATGATTCGGAAATGTCGATCAGAAAAGCACGGGTGCCCCAGGTCTCGATTTTGAGACCTGGGAAGAGCCAGTTTGCCTGGCGCTAAATCCTGCCCGCGGCGCGCAACTCGCGAATCTCGTCGCCGTCAAAGATGCGTGATCGAATCAGGAACCGCACACCCTCGGCATTGTCGAGCGAAAACATGCCGCCGCGGCCGGGCACCACGTCGAGAGTCAGTTGCGTGTGCTTCCAGTATTCGAACTGGCTGCGGCTCATGTAGAACGGCTCGCCATCCACCTCGCCCAATTGCACATCGGAGTCGCCGACAAGGAATTCCCCGCGCGGATAGCACATCGGGGAACTGCCGTCGCAGCAGCCCCCTGACTGATGAAACATCAGCGGCCCGTGCTTGGCGCGCAAAGTCCGTATCAGGTGGACAGCGAGATCGGTCGCCAGCACCTGCTGAGGTAACTCCGCCATAACTCGCCCCTTACTTGTTCCTAACTACTTCTTCCTGAATCCAAATGGGTGCCCCACCCTGGGCGCGACCTTGCGCCTTGGGCCTGATCGCTTGATTTCAACTGTCGAGTGCAAGCATCCCAGGTCTCAAAGTCGAGACCTGGGGCACCCGCCAGGAATGGTTTTTCTGTTCCCTGTTCCCTGTTCCCTGTTCCCTGCTTCTAGAAGAATCCCAGCTTCTTCGGGCTGTAACTTACCAGCAGGTTCTTGGTCTGCTGATAGTGGTCCAGCATCATGCTGTGGGTTTCGCGGCCGATGCCCGACTGCTTGTAGCCGCCAAAAGCCGCATGCGCTGGATACGCGTGATAGCAGTTGATCCACACGCGCCCGGCCTGGATGCCGCGGCCCAGGCGATGGCAGCGGTTGATGTCGCGCGTCCAGAGGCCGGCGCCCAGCCCGTAGAGCGTATCGTTGGCAATCTCCAGTGCGTCAGCCTCGGTCTTGAATGTGGTGACTGATACCACCGGCCCGAAGATCTCCTCCTGGAAGATCCGCATGCGGTTGTTGCCGCGGAAGACGGTAGGCTGAACATAGTAGCCGCCCTCCAGATCGCCGCCCAGGTGAGCGCGCTGGCCGCCGCACAGCAGCTCGGCGCCCTCCTTGTGCCCGATATCGATGTAGCTGAGGATTTTTTCCATCTGCTCGCTCGAGGCCTGCGCGCCTAGCATCGTATCGCTCTCCAGAGGATTGGCCTGCTTGATGGCCTTCACCCGCTTGAGCGCCCGCTCCATGAACCTGTCGTAGATGCTTTCCTGGATCAGCGCGCGGCTGGGACAGGTGCACACCTCGCCCTGGTTGAGCGCGAACATCACGAACCCTTCGATGGACTTGTCGAAGAAGTCGTCGTCCTCCTGCAGCACGTCGGCGAAGAAGATGTTCGGCGACTTGCCGCCCAGTTCCAGGGTGACGGGAATCAGGTTCTGGCTGGCATATTGCATAATCAGCCGGCCGGTGGTGGTTTCGCCGGTAAAGGCGATCTTGGCCACGCGCGAACTGGAGGCCAGAGGCTTGCCCGCTTCCAGGCCAAAACCGTTCACGATGTTGAGCACGCCGGGGGGCAGCAGGTCGCCCACCAGCTCGGCCCACACCAAAATAGAGGCCGGGGTCTGCTCCGCCGGCTTCAGCACCACGCAGTTGCCCGCGGCCAGGGCGGGCGCCAGCTTCCAG
>JBEKTB010000056.1:0-20203 GCA_049516495.1 Occallatibacter sp. | reverse complement strand
GCCGACAGTTCGCGGCTGTGCAGGATGTCGCCTTCCTTGCGCGCCTGCTCGCGGCGATGCTGGGTTGCCTGCTCTGTGCGCTCTCCAGCCATCGGCTATCCTCCCAGGCCCAAGCCAAGACCCAGTCCTGACTGAGGCCCATGCGCGGCAATCAGCCGCTCGGCCAGATCGAGCAGCCCGGCGAAGCGCGCCTCGATGAAGCGCGGCCACAAGGCCAGTGAGCCGGTCAGGAGAGCGAAACCGGTCAGCGTCTTGAGAGGAACGGTCAGCGAGATCACCGGCAACTGCGGGCTCAGTTTGCCCAGGAGAGCCACGGCCACCTCGACCAGCATGGTCGCAGCGAGCACCGGCGCAGCCAGTTCGACCGCGGCCAGAAAGATGCCCGAAGCCGCGCGCACAATTTCCAGGCCACTCGACGGCAGCAGTGCGTAGCTGCCCAGCGGCGCCACGCGAAAGCTGCGCACCATCGAGGCCAGCAGAATCCTATCCAATCCGGCCGTTATCACCACCAGGGTGCCCATCAGTTGAAACAGATCGCCCAGAAGCGGCGTCTGGATCGAGGAAGTCGGGTCCAGCAGGTTGACCATCGAGAAGCTGAACTGCACCCCGGCAATCTGCCCGGCAAACAGCAGCATCTCGTTCAGAAGCGCGAGCGTCAGTCCGTAGACCAGCCCCACGGCAAGCTCGCCCAGGAGTGCCGAGAAGCTTATGTTTACCTGCGCGTTGGGCAGCGTAGCGACCAGAGGGGCCAGCAGAAACGCGACCGCGCCCACAAAAACAGCCTTGGCGCGAATGGGCAGCGCTGTCGAGGAGAAGAAAGGAGCAAACGCCACCATCCCGCTCACCCGCACCAGGGCCAGCGTCATAGCGCTCAGAAAACTCGTCCAATCCGGCATCCTCGACCTCTTCGTTTTGTTGACAGATTCCAGCCGCTGGTCAAAAACCGATAACTGATCCCTGACCCCTGCTCCCTGCTTTTCTCACCCCAGATAGCGGTGCAGATCGGTCAGCAGCAGTCGCGTGTAGGCCGCCATCCGGCCCAGGAACCAGGGCATTCCGGCCAGCAGGATCAGGCACACGGCAGCCAGGCGCGGCACTGAAGTCAGCGACTGCTCCTGCAGGCTGGTCAGCGTCTGCACCAGGCTCAGCACGAAGCTCAACAGCGCAGCGGCAATCAGCACCGGCGCGGCAAGAATCATTGCTTCCTTCATCAGTTGGCGCAGCAGTTCGGCAACCAGGTCGGGCGTCATCGTGTCCTCTCAAAAAAACACCGCAACGGCGGGTCAACAACGCTGCAACAGCGGTTTAGAAGCTCTTCAACAGAGAACTGGCCAGCAGGTTCCAGCCGTCCACCATCACAAACAGCAGGATCTTCAATGGAGTCGAAATGACCACCGGCGGCAACTGGAACATGCCAATCGAGGTGGTAATCGAAGCGGTAACCATGTCAATCAGCAGAAAGGGAAGAAACAGGACGGCGCCGATGGCAAATCCAGCCTTCAACTCAGAGAGAATGTAGGCCGGAACCACCACCCGCATGGGCAGGTCGTCGGCCTGGTTGGGGCGCGGAATCTGTCCGGCTGCGGTAAACAGGGCCAGGTCCTTTTCGCGCGCGTACTTGAGCAGAAAGTGCTTCACCGGTTGGGCGCCGCGGTCGATCGCCTCCAGGCCCGTGACCTGCCCGGCTCGATAGGGCTCAACCGCCTGCTGATCCACTTGATTCAGCACCGGGGTCATCAGGAACCAGGTCATCATCAGCGCCAGTCCCATCAGCGTCGGATTCGAGGGCGCGGTCTGCGTGCCCAGAGCCTGGCGCAGAAAGTGGAAGACCACCAGCAGCCGCACCAGCGGGGTCATGGCCATCAGAATCGCGGGCAGCAGCGTGATCAGCGTCAGGACGAGGAGGATCGTCCACGGGGTCGAATCCGAAGGATGAAGGCGCGCGTTCAAATCCGGCAGCAGCGGCACCGATGCCGGCGCCGCCAGGGCCACCACAGCCCAGGAAACTACCATGAGACCCTCGTCGCCGGTCGGATCGGTCCCGATTGCCGCGCTGCCTGCCGGCCCCGCTCTTCGAGCGCATAAAAGGCCGGCGCGCCCTCAGGCGAAGTCGCAACCAGGAACCGCCGCCCTTCCGCTTCGACCAGGGCCAGTGACTGGCGAGGAGCCAGCGCAATACGCTCCAGAAGCTCAAGCCTCGGCCGCCGGTCCCGGCTAACATGGCGCAGGCGGCTCATCAGCCAGCCCGCCAGCCCGCCCAGCGCCACCCTCTCTTTGCTCTGCTCCGGTTTCATTCGCCAGCCTTTCCTGCGCTTCGTGATCCCAAAATGCAACGCCAATTCAGAGCCGCAATTCGCCATTGAAATACCCGCCGAGCCTCCGTCAGACCAGCCGGGTCACGCGCACTGCCAACTGCGTTTCGACGACCTCAAACTCGCTCCACGCCAGTTGCACCGCGCCAGCGGTCAGGGGCAGGTCTTCGCCGCTCACCCACTGGCTCTCGATCACGCGCCCCGGCTCAAGGGCAAGCAGATTCCGCACGCGGAAGTCCCGCACCGGGACCGACACATCCAGTTCCACCGGCAAGCGGGACACGGCCGCGCCGAGGGCAATGGCCGCTTCCTCAACCGGCGGATGAGGCGAAGGCACCAGAGCCTGCTCGGCCGCAATTTCTGCGACAGCCGTCGAAGTGGGCGGGAGCGCTGGCGGACCGACTGGTGCCGGTAATGGATGGGCGGTCGTCATTTGCTTAGAAAACAAGCAGAAACGTGACCAGAAGTAAGACAGAAAGATTAGGAAAGGCTCATGCCGCGCCCCCGCAGTGACCTGCCGGTGTTCCTCCCCTCAAACCCGGAAGGTTCATCGCTGCTACACTGGTGGGAACACCATTGTGCGGTTTTCCTGGCCCCGCGGGGCAAGGAGGCCGCTTCGGGACGAGGTCGAACTCTATGCCGGAATCGAATGAGAACAAGAACTTTACGTCCACCAGCCTGCGCCTGAAGATTGGCTTGGCAGAGATGCTCAAGGGTGGCGTCATCATGGACGTGATGAACGTTGAACAGGCCCGCATCGCCGAAGAGGCTGGCGCCACTTCGGTCATGGCTCTTGAACGCGTACCCGCCATGATCCGCGCCGAGGGCGGCGTCGCCCGCATGGCCAAGCCCAGCCTCATCAAGCAGATCATCCAGGCGGTTTCGATCCCGGTCATGGCCAAAGCCCGCATCGGACACTTCGCCGAAGCCCAGATTCTGCAGGAATTGGGCGTCGACTTTATCGACGAGAGCGAGGTCCTCACCCCCGCCGACGAGGCCCATCATATCGATAAGCACGCCTTCACCACCCCGTTTGTTTGCGGAGCGCGCAACCTGGGCGAAGCCCTGCGCCGCATCGCCGAGGGGGCGGCCATGATCCGCACCAAGGGCGAAGCCGGAACCGGCGACGTGGTCCATGCCGTCCAGCACATGCGCCAGATCATCCGCGAAATGCGGGCTCTGACCGTGCTCAGCGAGCAGGAACTCTACGCAGCGGCGAAAGAGCATCAGGCGCCATACGAACTCATCCGCATGGTCGCCCAGACCGGCAAGCTGCCGGTGCCCAATTTTTCAGCAGGTGGCATAGCGACCCCGGCCGACGCAGCCCTGATGATGCAGTTGGGCGCCGAAGCCATCTTCGTCGGGTCCGGAATCTTCATGAAGGAGCGCGCCACTCCTCTGGACGTGGAAAACGATCCCAAGGAGCGCGAAGAAGCCATGTCCCGCGCCAAGGCCATCGTCATCGCCACCACCCACTACAACGACCCCAAGATCCTGGCCGAAGCCTCCGAACAGGTCACCGGCACCATGAAGGGCCTGGCCGCCGCCGGCCTCGAAGAATCGCAACTCCTCCAAACCCGCGGCTGGTAACCACCTGCGGTGGGGCCAACAGCTCGCATGAGCGTGGTTGCTTCCGATCCTTGCGCTAGAAAAAGCGCAAGGATCGGTACTTCGTCATTGGCTTATGTTGGGTGACGCCGGGCAATGTCAAGGATTTCAAGGGCTTCGGACCGACGGGGTTGGATCCCTGCCACGCTCTCCCATCCCAACAAATCCAGGAGAATCGGTTTGACCGAAGAACGAATGCCCCGCATCGGCGTTTTGGCCATTCAAGGCGACTATGCCGCGCACGCCGAGGCATTGGCCGAATCCGGCGCCTCACCTTCCGAGATTCGCAAGCCAGGCCAACTGGCCGAGATCGATGGCCTGATTCTGCCCGGCGGCGAATCGACTACAATGCTTAAATTTCTCGAAAAGCATGACTTCTTCGCAATTCTTGAACAGTTCTGCCAAAACCACCCGGTCTTCGGCACCTGCGCGGGAGCCATTCTATTAGCGCGCCAGGTTCGCAACCCGGCTCAGCGAAGCCTCGCGGTGCTCGATGCAACTATCGAGCGCAACGCCTACGGCCGCCAGATCGACTCCTCCATCGTGACCGCCGAAACCGCCCTCCCCGGAGGTCCGCTGGAGATGGTTTTCATCCGCGCCCCGCGCATTGTTGAGACCGGCGCAGCGGTCGAAGTGCTGGCCCGCCACGAAGGCTTTCCGGCCCTGATCCGCCAGGGTACGGCGATGGCCGCCACCTTCCATCCCGAGCTGTCCCGCGACCGGCGCGTGCATCGGCTCTTCGTCGAGACTGTCGCCGCCGCCAAAAAATAAATCGGTTGCCCTATCAATAATTCGTTACCCTATGCAAGTCCGCGGCGCCCCAGGATGTTTTTCTCCCGGGAATCGCACCTTTGCAGGATTGAAACAGCTTCTTCGAATCTGGATGCGTCCAATCCAAAGTGGGAGTAATCTCATCATCACAGAGGCCCCCATGCCCGCCACTTTTACCCACATCCCAGCGGAAACGGAACCCCGAGAGCCGGGTTTCGGCGGCAAACCGCCTGTCGACAGGCGCCCGACCGGCGGAGGAGGAGGCGGGGGCGACGACGATTGGAAAAATCGCCGCAGAGGCCCGCGGGAGCTTCTCCTCCGCATCCGGTTCTTCGTCTTTTCAGCCCTCGCGGCCGACATGATGTTCTTTGCTGTCCTGGTTGCCATCTTCTTCGCGCGCCAGGCCGGAACCCACATGGACCCGCGCACCCACGAGCAGATCGGCGACTGGCACCCGGTCCTGCTGCCGCCCATCCTCTATCTCAACACCGCATTCCTGCTCCTCAGCGCTCTCACCATGGAGATCGCCCGGCGCAATATCTTTCGCGAGATCGATGTTCTGGAGGAGTGGCTCGGGCTTGGCCGCCCCGCGCTCCGCCGCACCCTTCCCTGGGTGGGGGCCACACTCGGCCTGGGAGCCCTGTTTCTCGCCGGGCAATGGATGGCCTGGAGACAACTGTCCGCTCAGGGTTTTGCTTTCAACCGGTATTCGACCCCGGCCAGCTACTTCTTTTATGTGATTACCGGTTTGCATGCCGCCCACCTGGTTTTCGGCGTTGCGGCTCTCGCCCTTTGCCTTACCGTGTTGGGCTGGCTCAAGCGCGTCGAATTCCGCCAGATTGCGGTGGACGTGACCGCATGGTACTGGCACACCATGGGATTGGCCTGGCTGCTGTTGCTGGCGGTCCTGGCGTTGGGGCAATAAACGACAAGCTGCTGGTGCAAGCGAGGTCTCGTGGAAGGCTACGCCCTGTGAGAACGAAGCAGCGCACGGCAGCGCTCACGAAAAGTCGGCACTTCCGGACACGAGAAGTACACCTGGCGGTTGAGCGCCATCAGCATCTGCACTGCCTCCAATTGCCCATTCTTTGACGAAAATGCGCCGCCCTCGTGTACCAACTCATCGGTAAGGTATTCGATTGCATGACCGAGAATCTCCAGCGCCCTCCCTGCCGACTGGTTGATGCGCCGCCGCTTTGCGCGCGCACGGAGGGTGGAGAAATGCGCAATGCAAGCCGGATTTGAGAAGCCGGTGGTCGTGCTGGCTGCCATGCTGATTATCCTCACCTTGCTCTTCGGCACTTTGAAGCCCTCTTTTCAGATGACTAAGGTACCGTTTCCCAATAGCGAACAAGAAACCTCTCCGAACGTCTTTGGGAATCGAAAGAACGGAGCGCCCCGATGCTCCACTTTCGCCCCCGAATATACCAACCAATCCAAGAATGGAGTGTGAATTGATGCGGACACACCAATCCTCTGACGCGGAACAGAGATTCCGCGCTGACGACATTCTCCCGGAGTCGCGGACGCATAACTGCATAAAAAAGCGCACATTCCAGCCAAGTGTGTGAACAGGCGCCTTCCCGGCCGGAAGCCTCAATTCTGAATGAGATTCCTTTAAGGCGAATCGTGAACGCGCACCACTCCCCAGCCTTCCCGCCGCAGCTCTTCACCGCGAAGATGCAGGGCAAGCGTCTCATAAAACCGGGAAATCATCGGCAAACTGCGGCTGGGAAACGCCGTTTCGGACCTGTTTCCCCGGCAGTGCGGTTTTCCGCCGAATTTTATCCGCGCCCGCGCCATCCCCATTGCCTTGACGGGAAGAGGCTGAAAACCTAATCTCAAACCAGCATCCTGCGGGAACGAAGCAGCCTACAGCTTCGCCCGACGGACGGCAACTTTAACAGATTCCTCTGGATTGGCGGCGATGGTCCCTTACCACTGGCAATATCTTTCGCTGTTGCTGCAGATTCTTGCCGCATTTGGTCTCGGACTGGGAATGGTCATAGCCTCCTGGTTCGTTGGACGGCATCGCAACACAACCACCAAGCTGGCCGCTTATGAATGCGGCATCGTGGCCGTGGGCGATGCCCGCGCGCGCTTCAGCGTGCGCTTTTATATGGTCGCCATGCTGTTCATCCTGTTCGATGTGGAAGTGGTCTTCATGCTGCCCTGGGCGGTCATCTACCGCAAACTGCCCGCAATCACCGGCCAGGCTTTCTTCGGCTTCTGGGAGATGATCGTCTACCTGGGCTTTGTCGGCGTGGGTCTCTACTACATTGTGCGCAAGGGCATCCTGAACTGGAGCCAGGACAAGGCGGATCTCTAGCATGGACGATTCTCAAAAGAAGTCGATCGCCGGCAGGGCCGCGGTGCTTGAAGGCCTTCCCGAGCACCCGGCGGTCAAGGCCATTCTGGCCTGGAACCCCGACGCGCTCGTTGACGCAAAATTTGACCGCGGCGAGTTGACCCTGACCATCTCCGCCGAACAGATTCGCGCCGCCGCGGCCACTGTGCAGGCGGCCGGTTACAATTTTTTCGAGGACGTAACCGCCGTCGACTGGTTTCCCTCTTCGCCCCGCCTCCAGTTGAGCTACCACATCGTTTCGCACACCTATAAGGAGCGCATCCGCCTGCGCGTCCTGCTCGACGGTGAATCCCCGGCGGTTGATTCGATCACTCCCATTTGGCCCTCGGCCAACTACTACGAACGCGAGGTCTTCGATCTGTTCGGCATTCGTTTCGAAGGGCATCCCAACCTGCGCCGCATCATGTTGCCCGACGATTGGCAGGGGTACCCGTTGCGCAAGGACTATCCAGTGGAGGGGTATCGCTAGATGACTGAGACGGTTGGCACACCCATCCTTGAGGTCCCATTAGCCGAGGGCGCCAGCGACCAGCACATGGTCCTGAACATGGGCCCGCAACACCCTTCGACGCACGGCGTTCTGCGCCTGGTGCTGGAGATCGACGGCGAAATCATTGTCCGCCTCTACCCGGAGATCGGTTATCTGCATACTGGCATCGAGAAGACCTGTGAGGCCAAGTTCTATCAGCAAGTCGTTCCGCTCACCGACCGCATCGACTACCTGAGCCCCATGGCCAACAATCTTTGTTATTGCCTGGCCGTTGAGAGGCTGTTGGACCTCGAGATCCCGGAGAAGGCCCAGTGGATGCGCGTTCTCCTTTCGGAACTGACTCGCCTGAACTCCCACCTGGTCTGGCTTGGCACCCACGCCATGGACATTGGCGCGCTCACCGTCTTTCTTTACACCTTCCGCGAGCGCGAAGATATCCTCAGAATCTTCGAGGGTGTCTCGGGCCAGCGCATGATGACCAGCTACATCCGCATCGGTGGCCTTGCCATGGAGCCGCCGCTGGACTTCTTCGACCGCATCCGGGCATTCATTCGCACGTTTCCTGAGAAGATTGACGAGTATTCCAACCTTCTCACCGGCAACCCGATCTTCCACAGCCGTCTCAAGGGCGTGGGCTATTTATCGGCGGCCGACGCCATCGCCCTGGGTGTGACGGGTCCGCCGCTGCGTGCCTCCGGCGTGGACTTCGACCTGCGCCGTGATATGCCTTACTCCGGCTATGAGAAGTTTCAATTCAATGTGCCCGTTTCTACCGTGGGCGACTGCTGGGCAAGGTACGAAGTCCGGCTCATCGAGATGCGCGAGAGCGTCAAGATCATCCAGCAGGCGCTGGACGGCATGCCCGAAGGGCCGATCAAGGCCGACGCGCCAAAGATCGTTCTGCCCGATCGGGAAAAAATGAAGACCCAGATGGAAGCGCTCATCCATCACTTCAAAATCGTCACCGAGGGTTTTGCTGTCCCGGCGGGCGAGGTCTACCAGGGCATCGAAAGCCCTCGTGGGCAGATGGGCTATTATGTCGTCTCGGACGGCACCGCCAAGCCCTATCGCGTCCACATGCGCAATCCCACATTCGCCACTTTGCAGGCGCTCGAAACCATGTGCAAGGGACGGATGCTGGCCGACGTGGTCGCAGTGGTTGGCTCCATCGACATCGTATTAGGGGAGATCGACAGATGAGCCCACGCCAGAGATTAGCCAACGATTCTTATCTTGCAGGACTGAAGCGCCGTTCGGAACTGGCGCTTGAATGGTTCGATGGGGTTGCCAGGGTGCTTCAGAAAGACGTCGAGGAGTTCTCGAGCCAGGCGGAACCGACGGCGAACGCGGCTTTTATCATGGAAACTCTCGACATACAGATCACCGGGGACCTCCCCATTCCGGAAACAGACACGCCAAGAAAGCCGCCTTACGAACTGACGATTTCCACCAAATGCGCCAAGGCCAGGGTGGTTGCCAACAATCCTACGGGATGGCTTTTCATCGAGATATCGAAGCGGTCGCCCATGTTCGACGGGGTCCTCCATCGTGGCGCGATCGAAATTGCCCTTGTTCCCTACGGAGTCGGCAATCATGAACTCCATTTTGTCGAATGCGATTGGCTCAGCGCCGATGGTTCCGAATTTCCCAAGAGTGCTCAAGGAATAGCAGACAAATTGTGGGAACTGCTCTTTCTGCCGCAGGTCCGCCATCAATTTGGCGCGGCTCAAAAGAGCCATGGCCGCTGAATTCGAGCTTCCCAGCGACTCCCTCTGGCGAGAATTCTGGGTCTCTCTGGCTTCCCTGCTCCGCAGCTACACCGCGGTCCACGGGTTGAACAAGAATCGACAGGCAACGGTCGAATTGGGCGAAAATAGAATTCTGGTGCGTCACGGCGATGATTGGCTGGATCTCAAACGCCGTGGCGCCGCCGTTCAATGGAAACGTGCGGACGGCACAAATGGGACACTGGAATTTACCGAGGCCGGCCGGTTGCGCGGCGCAGGATTGAACAAGGCTAGCGAGGAAGAAATGGATTTGGCCGCCGAAGCATGGGCACGGGAGTTGATGCTATGAGTCTTGAAACCATGACCGTCTTTTCGCCACAACTGGCGGCGCGCCTTGACGCGCTGGTGGTGAAATACCCGGTTCGCCGCTCGGCGCTGATCCCCATGCTGCTCTACGCGCAGGACGAGATCGGTTACCTCTCCGACTCGGTCATCGCCGAAGTCGCCGGCCGCATCGGCATCACCGAACTCGAAGTCCGCAACGTGGCCACCTACTACTCCATGCTGCGCTTCAAGCCCGTGGGTAAATACAACGTGCAGGTCTGCACCAACATCAGTTGCATGCTGCGCGGCGGCTACGACGTATTCGAGCGCTTCCAGCAGGAGTTGGGTATCGGGCACAAGGGAGTCACACCCGACGGCATCTTCTCCCTCGAAGAGGTCGAGTGTATCGGTGTCTGCTGCTGGGCGCCAGCCATCCAGGTCAACTACGAATTTCACGACGAACTCAGTCCCGATCACGTCCCCGGCATCCTCGACAGCTATCGCGGCAGAATGCGGACGGAAGGGAACGTGCCCCATGCCTAGGCTCGTCTCCCATCCCGATGAGGTAAAGATCGTCACCCGGCGCTTCGGCCTCGGCGCGACCAACATCGACCGCTATATCGAACTCGGCGGCTACGAGTCCGCAAAGAAATGCCTCGATCAAGGCCCGGAATGGATCATCGAGGAGATGAAGGCCTCGAACCTGCGAGGACGCGGCGGCGCCGGATTCCCGGCCGGCATGAAGTGGTCGTTCGTGCCCAAGCAGTCGGCCAAGCCCAAGTACGTGCTGATCAATGGCGATGAGAGCGAGCCTGGCACCTGCAAGGATCACCTGATCTTCCTGCACGATCCGCATGCGGTCATCGAGGGCACCATCATCGCCGGCCTGGCCATCGGCTCCAAGGTGGGCTTTATCTACCTGCGCGGCGAGTATCGCTACCTGCTCGAAATCATGGAAAAGGCCGTCGCCGACGCCTATGCCCGCGGTTTCCTCGGCAAAAACATCTTCGGCTCCGATACCGAATTCCAGATCATCACCCAGACAGGCGCAGGCGCTTATGAAGTGGGCGAGGAATCCGCGCTCATGGAGTCGCTCGAAGGCAAGCGGGGCGTACCGCGCATCAAGCCGCCCTTCCCGGCGGTCGTCGGCCTCTATGGCGGTCCCACGGTCATCAACAACGCCGAGACCATCGCGACTGTTCCTCACGTGATCGCCATGGGCGCAGCAGCCTACGCAGCGGTGGGTTCGCCACGCAACGGCGGCACGCGACTGTTCGGCATCAGCGGCCACGTCGAGCGGCCCGGCGTCTACGAGTTGCCCATGGGCTACAACCTGAAGAAGATGATCTACGAAGTGGCCGGCGGCGTGCGCGGCGGACGCAAACTCAAAGCCGTTGTCCCCGGCGGGTCGTCTACGCCGGTGCTCTTGCCCGAGGAGATCGAGAATCTGGGCATGGACTTCGACCAGGTGGGCAAGGCCGGTTCCATGCTCGGCTCGGGCGGCGTCGTGGTCCTCGACGACCAGACCTGCATCGTCGAGTTCGCCCTGCGCACCATCAGTTTCTATCAGCACGAAAGCTGCGGCTGGTGCATTCCCTGCCGCGAAGGCACCGATTGGCTCAAGAAGTCGATCACCCGCTTCCATGCCGGCTTCGGCGAAGCCAGGGACATCGACAACATTCAATATCTCGCGGAGAACATGCTGGGCCGCACCTTCTGCCCCTTGGGCGACGCGGCGGCCATGCCCATCCTCGGCTTCGTAAAAAAATTCCGCAAGGAGTTTGAGGATCACCTGAACGGCAAGCCCTGCCCGTTCGCAAAACATGTAGAACTGGCCGTGGTGTAGAGGGCGCTGGAGACGAATGGCAGACGTAAACTTCATTGTCGATGGAAAAAAGCTGACGGCTCCCGCGGGGACGCTGCTCATTGACGCCTGCCGCAAGGCGGGCATTGAGATTCCGGCATTCTGTTATTACCCCGGCCTCAGCCTCCAGGCGGCCTGCCGCATGTGCGTGGTGCGCCAGGAAAAAGTGCCCAAGCTGCAAACGGCCTGCACCACCACCGTTGCCGAGGGCCAGGTTTTCATCACCGAGTCGGAAGAAATCGCCCAGGCGCGCAAGGCGACCATTCAACTGCTCCTGGGCAATCATCCGCTCGACTGCCCCGTCTGTGATGCCGGTGGCGAGTGCGAACTGCAGGACATGACTTTCAAGTACGGCGCGGGCGAAAGCCTCTACGCCGAAGCCAAGAGCCATCGCGAAGAGCAGCAGTGGTCGCCGGCTGTTTTCTATGACCGTCCGCGCTGCATCCTCTGCTACCGCTGCATTCGCATGTGCGGCGAAGGCATGGACGTGTGGGCGCTGGGCGTGCAAAATCGCGGCGCAAGTTCCGTGATCGCTCCTAATGGCGGCAACCAGCTTGACTGCGAGCAGTGCGGCATGTGCATCGACGTGTGCCCGGTGGGCGCCCTGACCTCAGGTAGTTATCGCTACAAAACGCGGCCCTGGGAGATGAACCACGTCTCTACTGTCTGCACGCATTGCGCCGATGGCTGCAAGGTCACGCTGGGCGTCCGCCAGAACAACGACGGCTCTGAAATTGTCCGCGCGGACAATCGCGACAAGAGCGGCATCAACGGCGACTTCCTCTGCGCCAAGGGCCGTTTCGGTTTCGATTTCGTTGACAGCCCCGAGCGCCTCACCCGGCCCCTGGTCCGCAACGCCGAAGGCCACCTGGAGCCGGCCACGTGGGAGCACGCGCTGCGCCTGGCTGCAGCCGAACTCAAGGAAGTGCTCGAGAGCCGTGGCGGCTCGGCCATCGCCGTAGTCGGCTCCAACCACACCACCAACGAAGAGAATTATCTGCTGCAGAAGTTTGCGCGGACCGTCCTCCACACCAACAACATTGACCACGAACGCACCGTGGATTATGCGGCCTTTGCCCACGCTTTGGCAGGTAACACCGGCAAGGCCGCCAGCCTCCGCGACACGGCCACGGCCCCGGCAATCCTGCTCATCGGCGGAAATCCGACGGACGAACATCCGCTGCTGGCCTGGAATCTGCGCACCAACGTCCGCCTGAACCGCGCCAGGCTTTTTGTAGCCAACGCCAGGTCCATCAAGCTGGAGCGCCAGGCCAAGGCGACCCTCCGCCTGCCCGCCGAAGGCTATCACGCCCTGGCCGCTTATCTGGCCGGCAGCGATGCCGTCCTCGACAACCCGGCCTTCCGCGAAGCCGTGCTCGCCGAGGAGTCGCTACTTGTGATCTTCGGCCAGGAATATCTCGGCCCGCAGGTAGCGGAACTGGTGGCCTGGGGCCTCAAGCGCGGCAATGTGCGCTTCGCCTTCCTCGGCGGCCGCGCCAACTCGCGCGGCGCGGCCGACATGGGCCTGCTTCCAGATCTTCTGCCCGGCTACGTGCCGGTCACCGCTCCCGGCGCCTTTGCCGAGTACCCGAATCTCCCCCCCGCGCCTGGCAAGACGCTCCCCAAGATCTTCGAAGCAGCAGCCAATGGCGAACTCGGCGCATTGCTGGTCGTCGGCGCTGACCCGGTCACCAGTCTGAACGCAGCCCCCGCATCGTTGCGCAACACCTTCGTCATCGTCCAGGATATTTTTCTCACCGAAACCGCTGCCATGGCCGACGTGGTCTTTCCCGCCGCCAGCCTCTACGAGAAAACCGGCACGCTGACCAACACCTACGGCGACGTGCAACTGGCCCACAAGGCCGCCGACCGAACCGGCGTCAAGCCCGACTTCGAGATTCTTGTGCGACTCGCCGGCAGCATGGGCGTAGACGTGAAAGCACTGGTCCCGTTCGGCAAACTGGGCGTCACGGCCGATCTCGGCCAGTCGCGTGGAGCGCAGGCTGGCGAGGCCGACCGCCACGCCGTGTGGCTTGCGGCCAACAACCTCGAGCCAAAGCTCAGCCCCTTCGATCCACTTGCGGTGTTGGACGAGGTTGCCCGGCTGGTTCCCGGCTACTCGCTCGACCGCGTCAATCTGCTCGGCGGCAACGACGTGCAAACCGAACCGGGTTTTGTGCCGGTAGCAGCCTTGACCGGGCGGGGTCTGATTCTTCCCGCTCACGACGGATTGTTTACTTCCGGCACGCTGGGCGAGCACAGCCGCGCACTCCAGGAACTCGAACGGCACCAGGCAAAGGAATTGGTGGAGACGGTTACGGAGTAGCGGCTTTTATTTGCGGTTTTGTGAGCAGATGAGTGAAATGCAACCGCATCTCGCTCGCGAGGACAACAGGGTTGAGAGCAAGAAAGGCTGAAGTCCAGTGACAATTTTGCAGTATTTTCTGTGGACATTGCTCAAGGTGGTGGTCGTGACGGTGGTGATGCTGCTCGCCGTCGCCTACACCGTGCTCCTTGAGCGCAAGTTGGTAGGCCGCATCCAGAATCGCTGGGGACCCAGCCGCGTGGGGCCTTTCGGTCTGCTTCAGCCGCTGGTCGACGGCGCCAAGTCCTTTCTTAAGGAAGACCTCATTCCCACCGCTGTCTATCGTCCGCTCTATCTCATCGCCCCCATCATCGCCTTGGGCTGCGCGCTGATTTCCATCGGGGTCGTCCCCTTCGGCGAGCCCAAGGTCGGGCCCGGCGGATTCGATTTCTTCGAGATTTCCAACGTGAACATCGGCCTGCTGGTGATCCTGGGCATCACCTCCATCGGCGTCTATGGCATTGCTCTCGCCGGCTGGTCTTCGAACAACAAATACTCGCTGCTCGGTTCGCTGCGCTCCTCCGCGCAATTGATCAGCTACGAATTGGCTCTCGGCCTCTCGCTGGTCGGCGTCGTGCTGCGCGCCGGTTCGCTTAACCTCCGCGTCATTGTCGAGCAGCAGGCCACCAAGGGCATGTTCACCTGGAATATCTTCGGCGGGTTGCAATTCTTCGCCTTCTTCATCTATCTCATGTCGGCTTACGCTGAGACCAACCGCTCGCCCTTCGACTTGCCCGAGGCGGAGAGCGAACTGACCGGCGGCTACCACACCGAGTACAGCTCCATGAAGTTCGCCATGTTTTTCATGGCCGAGTACGCCAACATGATCACCGTGGGCTGCGTGGCCACGCTCATGTTTCTGGGCGGCTGGACCAGCCCCTTCGGCGACCTGATTCCGCCGCCGCAGAACATCCTGGTCCACGCGCTGTTTCCCATCTTCTGGTTCGTGCTCAAGGTCTTCAGTTTTCTGTTTCTCTATGTCTGGGTGCGGGGAACGCTGCCCCGCTTCCGCTATGACCAGTTAATGAACTTCGGATGGCGCTACCTCATGCCGCTGGCCATTCTCAACATTGTGGCCACCAGCTTCTGGCTCGCGTTTCGTCCTTGGCCACGCTGAACGTCGTGCGGGCCTTCTGCTTGCCTGCCGCTGATTTACAATCGGAAAGGATTTCCGGGGCCTCCAATTGCCTGCCCCGCTATCCTTTCCTCAACCGGCCTACTTTCATTGGACTGGCTTTTGCCCGCATGGGAATGCAACGATGCACCTGATTCTGTTTATCGTATTTGCCGGATTCTGCATGGCGGGAGCCATCAACCTCCTGCTCCAGACCCACCCCATCAACAGTGCCCTGTCACTGATTGTGGTGATGACCTCGCTGGCTGTGCTTTACCTGCTGCTGGGCGCCGAATTCCTGGCCGCCGCGCAGGTGATCGTCTACGCCGGCGCCATCATGGTGCTGTTCACCTTCGTCGTCATGCTGCTCAACGCCGGCCGCGAAGAACGCACCCTGGGCAGCCGCGCGGCGCGTGCGGTTGGTTTCCCCGCGGTGGTTGCAATCCTGGGAGTGATCGCCACTGTGATTCTGCACGCTCAAGGCCTGGGCGTGGCCACACTCGGCGAAGGCCTCACCAGTGTCAGAGGCAGCACCAACATTGAAGAACTCAGCACGGTGCTCTTCACCCGCCTGTTGTTGCCCTTCGAAGTGACCTCGGTGCTCATCCTCATCGCCATCTTGGGCGCGGTTGCCCTGGCCCGTCACGGCGACGGAGACCCCAACGGGAACCGTGAAAGGACGGCCGCCAAGTGAATTCCATTTTTTCGCAGGAAGTCCCGCTCTCCTGGTACCTGCTGCTCAGTGCGGCCCTGTTCTCCCTTGGCGTCGTCGGCTTCCTCATCAAGCGCAACCTGATCACCGTCTTCATGTCCATTGAGCTAATGCTCAACGGCGTCAATCTTTCCTTTGTCACCTTCGCTCACCAGTGGCACGCGGTGAAGGGGCAGATCTTCGTCTTCTTTGTGATGATGGTGGCTGCGGCTGAAGCTGCCGTGGGCCTGGCCATCATCATCGCCATCTTCCGCGCCCGCGCAACCCTGGCCGTCGACCGCATCGACCTGATGAAACTATGAACGGATACCTCCATCTCTGGCTGATTCCGCTGCTGCCCTTTGCCGGATTCCTCATCAATGGAATCTTCGGCTCCCGGTTGCCGAAATGGCTTGTGACCACGGTCGCGCTGCTGGCTCCGCTGGCGGCCTTCGGCGTGGTGCTCGGTGTGGCGCAGCCCTTCTTCGGAATCGGCCCGGTTGCGGGCTCGCAGCCCTGGATTGAAACCTGCCCGCACGCCTGGATCAACGCCGCAACGCTGCACATCGACTTCAGCTTCGTCCTCGATCAACTTTCCCTAGTCATGCTGCTGGTCGTCACCGGCGTCGGCTTCCTCATCCACGTTTACTCCGTCGGCTACATGCACGACGACGATGGCTACGCGCGCTACTTCAGCTACCTGAACTTGTTCCTCTTCTTCATGACCGTTCTGGTCCTGGCCGGCAATGCCCTGGTCATGTTCGTCGGTTGGGAAGGCGTGGGCCTCGCGTCCTACCTGCTCATCGGCTTCTGGTACCAGAAGAAATCCGCAGCCGACGCCGGGAAAAAAGCCTTCATCGTCAACCGCATCGGCGACTTCGGCTTCCTCATCGGCATGTTTCTGTTGCTGGCCAACTTCGGCACGCTCACCTTCAGCGAGATCGCCGCCAAACTCGGGCAAGACCCCGGATGGACGGGCGGCGTAGTCACCGTCATCGCGCTTTGCCTCATGCTGGGCGCGGCCGGCAAGAGCGCGCAGCTTCCGCTCTACATCTGGCTCCCCGATGCGATGGAAGGCCCCACCCCGGTTTCCGCCCTCATCCACGCGGCCACCATGGTCACCGCGGGTGTCTACATGGTCGCCCGCACGCATGTCCTGTTCGACCACTCGCCCTTTGCGCTCGGCGTAGTCGCCATCGTCGGTGCGGCCACGGCCCTCTTCGCCGCCACCATCGGCCTGGTGCAGAACGACATCAAGCGGGTGCTCGCCTACTCCACCATTTCCCAACTCGGCTACATGTTCCTGGCCTGCGGCGTCGCGGCTTACTCGGCCGGCATCTTCCACCTCGTCACCCACGCCTTCTTCAAAGCTCTCCTCTTCCTTGCCGCAGGCTCGGTAATCCACGGCATGGGCGGCGAGCAGGACCTGCGCAAGATGGGCGGCCTTTGGAAGAAACTCCCCGTCACCTTCGCCGTCACCACGGTGGGCGTTCTGGCCATTGCCGGATTCTTCCCCTTCGCCGGATTCTTCTCGAAAGACGCAATCCTCTACGCGGCCTTTCTGCAAGGCCCGAACGGCAAGATCCTCTGGTTCGTCGGGGTGGTCACCGCCCTGTTGACTTCGTTTTACATGTTCCGCCTCTGGTACCTGGCTTTCCTGGGCAAATCTCGCAGTCCAGAAATTCATCCCCATGAAAGCCCCTGGTCGATGCGCGGTCCGCTCGTGATTCTGGCCTTGCTCTCCATCTGCGGCGGCTGGATCGGCATTGAGCGGTTCAGTGGCTTTCTGGCTCCTTCAACAGGCGTCAGAACCGCGCCAACCGGCAGTGCCACTCTGGAAATTGTCCTGAGCGTTGTCGCCGTTGGCGTCGCGCTGCTTGGCTGGCTTCTGGCCCATTTGTTCTACCGCGAAAAGTCCACGGTCCCAGCAGGTCTTGCCGCCGCGCTTCCAGGCGGGTACAAACTGCTCGCCAACAAGTACTACGTTGATGAGTTCTACGGCGTCACAGTGGTCAAGCCGCTGTTCGTCGTCTCAAGAATTTTCCTCGGATGGGTCGTGGACGTAGGCGTTCTCGGCGGCATCGCCTGGCTACTCGGCGGCATTGCCATGCTATCTGGCGCAATCTTGCAGCGGTGGCAATCGGGCAATCTGCGCTCCTATGCGGCTTGGCTGGCCGCGGGCGCGGCGGCTCTGCTGCTCTTCCTGCTGGTTCCGTGGCCCACGGTCCTGGCCAGTTTTTCTGCAATTCACTTCGGAATGGCGGGGCATTGAGAGAATGAACGCAATCAACGAGTCGATTCTCACCCTGATCCTCCTCGTTCCGCTGGCCGGAGCGGTGCTGGTGGCCCTGGCTCCGGATCGCGGCAAGCTGCCCAACTGGATCGCCCTGTTCACGGCTCTGGTCACCTTCGGCCTCACGCTGCACCTGCCCACGTACTTCGACCCGGCGCAACCCGGCTTCCAGTTCGAAATCAGCCGTCTGTGGATCGAGAAGCCCGCCATCTTCTACCACCTGGGCGTGGACGGCCTCAGTCTTTGGCTCGTCGTCCTCACCGGTCTGCTCGCTCCGGTCGGCGTCGTGGCCAGTTGGAACGCCATCACTGAGCGCCCCAAGGTCTTCTTCGCGTTGTTCCTTGTCCAGCAGACGGCTATGTTCGGCGTCTTTCTCTCGCTCGATTTGATGTTGTATTACGGCTTCTGGGAACTGTCGCTCGTGCCCATGGCCATCCTCATCGCCATGTACGGCCGCAAAGACGGACCCAGGGCCGCGCTCAAGTTTTTCCTCTTCACCTTCATTCCCTCGGCGCCCCTGCTGGTCGCGATCCTCTGGCTTTACGTCCAGACCCGCAGCTTCGACTTCACCACTCTGCAGATCCTCATCGCCCACGGACAGATCCCCATCGTTCCACTCCACTGGGCAGCCCTTGCATTCCTCTTCGCTTTTGCCGTCAAAGTTCCCGTCTTCCCCCTGCACGGATGGGTTGCCGACACCTTCAGTGAAGCTCCCGTAGCCCTCGCCATGGTGGTGGCCGGCAAACTCGGTCTCTACTCCATGCTCCGCTTCCACATCGGCCTCTTCCCGGTTCAATCGCGGGCTGTGGCTCCATGGCTGGTCGGCCTCGCCGTGGTCGGAATCCTCTACGGTGCTTGCCTGGCCCTGGTGCAGCGCGACTTCTGGCGGCTGATGGCCTTTGCCGCCCTGAGCCATCTGAGCCTCATCACCCTGGGCATCTACGGTCTCACCATCACCGGCTGGCAAGGCGCGGTCTTCCAGATTCTCTCGCACGGCGTTGTTGACGGCGCTCTGTTCCTGCTGCTCGGCGTTCTCTACGACCGCTATACGACCAGCCAAATCGACGCATACGGCGGCCTGGCCGCCAGACTGCCGCGCACGGCGACTTTCTTCGTCTTTGCCTCACTCGCCATGATCGGGCTGCCTATGCTCAGCGGCTTCATCGGCGAGTTCCTTGTCCTTTCCAGCACCTTCACCGGCGTCAGCAAAGGCTGGGCGATTGCGGCTGCTCTGGGCGTGATCCTGGGGGCGGCCTACATGCTGTGGCTCGTCCAGCGCATTTTCTACGGCCCTGAAAGTGCCCTCGCCAGATCGAAACCCGCCACCGACCTGCGCCTGGGTCAACTGGCCATTGTTTGGCCCCTGGCTGTCCTGATGCTGGTCCTGGGACTGGCGCCTTCATTCTGGCTCCAGTCCATCCAAACCGGCATTCATCCCCCGCAGTTGAAGGAACCGCACCTGTTATCGCCGACTGTCCTGCTTCTTCCGTCCATATCGACTTCGTCCCAAGGGGAGGGCCAGCGGTGACTCCAGTTCCCGACATTTTCCGCATCCTTCCCGAGGTCATCCTCACCCTCACCGGCGTAGCCGTGATGCTGATCGACGCATCGCTCCCTCCCGGCTGGGCGCGCCGTCCCCTCGGCTGGGTCGCCGCTTTCGGAACCACGCTCGCCCTGTGGAGCAGCCTCTGGCAGCTTTCCCTCCCTGAGGGAACCGGCTTCTACGCCACGGTCGAAACCAGCGCCTTCACCGTCTTCTTCCACGTGCTTATCTGCGGCATCGTGCTTGTAGCACTGCTTCTCTCGCTCGACACCCTGCCCGAGGACAGCCATCATCAGGGCGAGTACTACGCACTGATCGTCTTCGGCGCGGTCGGAATGTGTCTGCTCACCAGCGCTGTCGAGTTGCTGGTGGTCTTCATCGCTCTCGAAATCTCTTCCATCGCCACCTACGTGCTGGCCGGTTATCGCAAGGACACCGTTCGCGGCCCAGAAGCCGCCATCAAGTACTTTCTCCTTGGCTCCTTTGCCACCGCTTTCCTGCTCTACGGCGTAGCCCTCATCTTCGGCGCCACCGGCACCACGCAGATTTACGAGATCGCACACCTCGCGCCCACTGCTGAGAATCATGGGCTCATCGTGGCTGGCTTGGGCCTGATGCTGGTCGGCATTCTGTTCAAGGTTTCCGCCGCTCCATTCCACGTCTGGACGCCGGACGTCTACGAGGGCGCACCCTCGCCCGTCGTCGCGCTCATGTCCACCGCGCCCAAAGCCGC
>JBEKTB010000055.1:0-20299 GCA_049516495.1 Occallatibacter sp. | reverse complement strand
CATCAGCGTGCCCACCACCAGCGTCACGCCGATGGCCACGCCGATGCCCAGCGACATGCCGAGATGGCGCATCGCCAGCCCGTAGTTCACGTTGCCCACACCCCACATGGCGCCGAACAGCGCGACCTTCCACAGCACATGCGCGTCCGTCGATGCATAGAAGGCGCGAAACTCCGGCAGCAGGATGAGGCTCACCGTGATCGGCAGCAGGATCCAGGAAAAGATGCCGGCCACAGCCCAGGTTGTTTCCCACGACCATTTCTTTACCTTGCCAATGGGCGCATAGAACGACGCCGCCGATGCAGCGCCCACCATGTGCCATCCGATCCCGACCAGGATTGCCGGCATGCTTTCTTCCCTTCTTCACTCCGCCGGCCGAATCCCGGCCACCGGCAAAAATACAAATCTCGCAACAACGTTTCCGTGCCCCATTCTTGCTGCGTTTTTTGCAGCCAGGGCTCTGACCGCATGATTTCGTATGTTGAGTCCGTGATTTCCCAGGTCTCAAAATCGAGACCTGGGGCACCCACTATTGGTACAAGAACGAGCGGTCAAAGACCTAAGGTGGAAAAGAAAAAACCTCAAGCCGTCTGTTCTGCATGAATTGCTATTTCAACTCCACTTGAAAACTGTAACTCCCGGCTGCTAACTCATAACCGCCCTGCCCCTCGCGGGTTGCCGACTTGGCCAGCTTGCTCTCAGCCAGCGGCGCACCGTCCAGCTTGTACTTTGCGCCCTCGGCATTGCTCAGACTCAACCATCCCGTGGTGTTGGCCGGAATCGTGACGCGCCACTCGGCAGTTGTTCCTTCCACTGTCCAGTCGGAGTGAAGTTCTCCGTAAGCAGACGCATAACTGAAGGCAACCGGGCTCAGCCGCGCATCGAATACGGGGTGCAGCACGACGGTGTGAAAGCCCGCGTCGAGAGCCGTTGCATCCACGCCCGCCGCATAGCGATAGATCCAGTCGGCCACCGCGCCATATGCGTAGTGGTTGAAGGAGTTCATGCTGGGATCGGCCTTCATCCGGTCGCCGTTCCAGCGCTCCCAGATGGTCGTTGCGCCGTGCTCCAACTGGTAGCCCCACGAGGGATACTCGGTGTTCAGCAGCAGCTTGTAGGCTTCCTCCGCATAGCCAGCCTTGGTCAACTCCTCCAGCAGATAAGGCGTGCCCAGAAAACCCGTGCCCAGGAGACCATGATTGGCCTCGATCTTGTCCACCAGTTTCTTTGCGGCCTTGGCGCGCAGTTCGTCGGGCAACAGGTTCATGTGCAGCGCGAGCACGTAGCCCGCTTGCGTGTCGCCTTGCCCTTCCGCACTTGGGTGCGTTCGTTCCCCAAATTGTGAGGGGCTGTTATCCGCCCCGGCCACAAAGCCGTCCTCGTGCACAAACTTCGTCTCGAATGCCGCGCGAATCTTTTCGAACAGCCGCGCGTACTTCTCCTCGCTGACTGCGCGGCCCGTTGCGTGCGCCATCTCCCGCATCAGCGTCGCGTCGTACGCCCAGTACGCGGTGGCGATCAGCGCGTAATCGGTTTTGCCCTCCGGCGAAAGCCAATCACCGAACGGAATCCCCGCGTCGTGCGTCCACAGCCCGTCGGGATTGTCGGCCGCAATGGCATCGAGGTACTTCTCCATCGCCGACCAGTTCTGCTCGATCACGCTCGTGTCGCCCGTCTCGAGCCACGAGGTCCAGGGAACGATGATGCCCGCGTCGCTCCAACCAGCGGCGTGGCCCGCATTCGGCGACACGGTTCCCGGAGAATAGATTCCATAGTAGGGCGTGCCGGCCTGCGTCGCCCGCAAATCCCCGGCAAACTTCCGCGAGAAGGCCGCCAGGTCCATGTTGTAACTGGCCGCGCGCCAGAATACCTCGGCATCGCCCGTCCAGCCCAGCCGCTCGTCCCGCTGGGGACAATCCGTCGGCACGCCTACGAAGTTCGAGCGCTGCCCCCACAGGACGTTGCTCCAGAGTTGGTTGATCATGGGGCTGCCCGTCTTGAGCTGGACCGTAAACGGCGCATCGGTGTGCAGCACCACTGCCGTCACCGCGTCCCTGGCCGGCGCCGTGGGAAGGCCGGTCAACTCCGCATAGCGGAAGCCGTGAAAGGTGAACTGCGGCACGAGTTCTTCCACCCCATGGCCGCCGAGAATGAAGTGGTCCGTCGCCTTGGCCGTGCGCAGGTTGTCGGTGTAGAGCGTTCCATCGTCGTTCAAAATCTCCGCAAAACGCAGCCGCACATCCGTGCCCGCCGGACCCGCGATCCGCACCCGCTCCACTCCGGCCAGGTTCTGGCCGAAGTCGTAGACCCAGACGCCCGGACGCGGCTCCGTTACCGACTTCGCCTCGACCGTCCGCTCCGCGCGAATCGGCGGATAATCCTCAGCTTCGATCGAAATCAGCTTGGGCTCGATCGCCTGCGCTGTCTTCCAATTAGAGGCATTGAACGCGGCCGTATCCCATCCCGGCTGGTTCAATCGCTCATCCTGGCTCTCTCCGTCGTAAATCTCTGAGTGCAGAATGTAGGACGTGCCTGCCTGCCAATTCGGGTCCGTCGCGACCCATTCCACGTTGCCGTCCGTATGCTCGATGCGCAACTGGGCACGCAGTGCAGGCGGCGTGTCGCCGTAGTTGTTGGGCTGCTGGAACCATTGCAGCGGCGCCGCGTACCATCCTGGCGCAAGCAGTGCGCCCAGCGCATTCTTCCCGCCCGTCAATTGCGCGGTCACATCGTATGCCTGGTACTTCACCAGTTCGCGATAGTCGGTCCAGCCCGGCGCCAGCACATCGTCGCCCACGCGCTTGCCGTTCAAAAACATTTCGTAAGCGCCCAGCGATGTCGCATAGAGCCGAGCCGACTTCACAGGCCCGCTCACCTCGAAGGTGTGACGCAGAGCCTTCACCGAATCCGGAATCCAAGGATGCCCCAACTGCTGCGCCGAGGCAATCGCGGTCTTCCAACCCGAGTCGTCAAAATTCTTCCGCTGCCAGCCCTGCGCGGCGTGCACCGCGGTTTTCCAATTCGTTCCGCTGGCAAAAACCGCCGTGGTTCGGTCCGCATACTCGACCACCAGCGTGGCGATCATCGGGGGCTCATCGCCCGCCGCCATTCCGCCGGGGTGTTCGACGTAATGCACAGACTCGATGGCGATCGAATTGTCGCCCGTGGTCAGCTTGCCCGTCGCATCCGCGCGCACAAACTTCCTCCACGGCATCTGTCTCCAGGCCGGAAACGGCGATGCCTCAAGCACCTCGGCCCCATTCACCCAGGCCGCAACCGTATCCCGGCCGGTAGCATAAAGCGACGCGCGTCGGACCGGCTTGGCCAGCGTCACCGTGAGCCGGTATGCAATGTGCTGCTCGGCAGCTTTCTCCTCGTTCAGAATCTTCGCATCGGGACTCGTGATCCACTCCGCAGGCGCGTGGCGCACGGCTGCTTCCTCGGCGGTCTCGTAGCCAATCCATCCGGCGCGCCATCCGTCCTGTTTCAACAGGCCCGTCTCCCACCAGCTGGCCGGACTCGCGGGATAGGCCTTCCCATCTGCTCCCCACGCCTTCACCCGCCAGAAGTAACGCCTGCTCGCCTCAAGCGCCGGCCCGCCGTAGCGCACATTCAGGGATGCGCCCGACTCGATCCGCCCGCTGTCCCACACGTCCGCCTTGCCTTTGCCGAGCAACTCAGCCTGCGAGGCGACCTCCAACTGGTAGGCCGTTTGCTTTGCCCCCCGCGCCGGGTCAGCCAGTTGCCACGAAAACCGTGGCGCAGGGTCGTCGATGCCGAGCGGCGTCTTCAACTCGTCCACCCGCAACTCCACCGGCCCGGCCTGCGGCTCCGACTCCGCCCGCGACGCCATCGCCCAGCCAGCCGCGCCTAGAATCACCCCTATCGCCATCCAGTGCATCGCTCTCATCGACATCGCCTCGCTCGCCCTCAAAAAACAAAACCTGACCATTGTGCAGCCTGTGCGCCTGGCTTGAAAAGGCCCGGTTCCGCCGCCGAAACCGGGCGCCGATTTTCTCAAATGAAATAATTCCTCAACGGAAGAACCGTAAACAAATCGGCATTCCCTTGTCAAAGGTCAATTTGCCATCCGAGTCTGGTGGAGACCCGTTCAAGACCGCCCGCCGAATGAATTCCAGCTAACCCCACTGCTCGCGGCTTCGTTGACTCGCGGACTTGCTGGCGTGCAGACCCGCTGACTTGCCGAATCCGCCCGAACCCACCTCGCCGCATTACACTCTCCCCATGGCCCTTCGCCTGTACGCCGCCACATCCAACCAGGGCAAGCTGCGCGATTTTCGCACCGCTGCCCAAGCCCATTCGCTCTGCATCGATCCCCTGCCCGCGCTCTCGACCATCCCGGCGCCGGAAGAAAGCGGAGCCACCTTCGCCGACAACGCTACGCTCAAGGCCATCTATTACTCGCGCTTTGCCCCCGGAGAACTGGTGGTCGCGGACGACTCGGGCCTGGAGGTGGACGCGCTCAACGGCGCGCCAGGCGTCCGCTCGGCCCGCTTTGCCGCCGACTCCGGCATGGTGGACTCGCCGGACGCCAACGACAACACCGACGTTTGGAACAACATCGTCCTGCTGCAGCGGCTCACCGGCGTGCCAACTGCAAAACGCACCGGGCGCTACCGCTGCGTACTGGTGGCGGCGCGCGACGGCGTAGCTCTCTCGACAGCCGAGGGTTCGGTCGATGGGCTGATCCTTGAAGCGCCGCGCGGGACGGGGGGATTCGGCTATGATCCGCTCTTTTACCTGCCCGCCCTCGATCTGACCATGGCCGAACTGGATCTTGAAACCAAGCACACGCTCAGCCATCGCGGACGCGCCTTTGCCGCCCTGCTGCCCATGCTCCAGGGCTGACGTTCCGCATCTCTCGTCCGAGAGGCCAGAGGTGCGGAGCGCCACCTTGACGAGGGGTACACGGGCCACCAATAATGCATGGGTAACAAAGCAGACCGCTTTAGTCCATTAACTGGAACCTTCCCACCCCAGGGACCTCGAACCCGCAGCCGTTTCAGGAGCCAACACCGTCATGGCAACTGCTCAAAACTCCGCCGCGCCCACCCTTCGCCGCGGTGTCCAGCCGCTGCGCGCCGGACAGGGCACAACTTTTCTCTGGCGCAAGCTGCACTCGCTGCTCGGCATCATCCCCATTGGCGCATTCCTGCTCGAACATCTGCTCTCGAACTTCGAGGCGCTCAAAGGCCCCGTTGCCTATGGCGAGCAGGTCCGCTTCCTCAACAGCCTTCCCCTGGTCCGCGTGCTGGAGTGGGTCTTCATCTTTCTGCCCATCCTCTATCACGGCCTCTACGGCGTCTACATCTGGCTGCAAGGCAAGTCCAACATCGTCTACTACCCGTGGGCCGGCAACTGGATGTATACCGCCCAGCGCTATACCGGCCTCGTCGCCATTCTTTACATCGGCCAGCATGTTGTTCGTCAGCGCTTCATGGGCGTCAGCCTTCCCGAGCATCCCATGGCGGCCTTCGCCAAGGTGCAGCAGGAGTTGGCCAACCCCTGGATGCTGGCTGTTTACATCGTCGCCATGATCGCCATCTGCTGGCATTTTGCTTACGGCGTGTGGCTATTCGCGGCCAAGTGGGGCATCACTCCGGGAACCACGGCACGCAGGCGCTTTGGCTATGTGTGCGCACTGCTGGGCATTGTGCTGGCAGTGATGGGCCTGGCCAGCATCTGGGCGTTTGTCAGTCAGCCGCTAGCCTCTAGCTTCTAGCCGCTAGCCTGTTTGTGCAAAGAAAGATATGTTTCAACTTTCGCGGTCCTGCTTTGAAACGGTAGCATGCCGTCGAGTTCACAGCTTTTTGGCTAGAAGTTAGAAGCTTTGACCGCGTGATCTCATAAGTTGAGTGCGTGATTCCCAGGTCTCAAAATTGAGACCTGGGGCACCCATAATTGGAGCAGGAACAAGCGGTGAGAGAGCTAAAGGCCAGAAACTGGTAGCTATCGGAAAGGAAGTTCGTTCATGGCATCACCCAGAATCATCGTGGTTGGCGGAGGATTGGCCGGACTGGCCGCGGTCATCAAGATCGCCGAGGCCGGCGGAACCGTTGACCTGTTCTCGATTGTCCCGGTCAAGCGTTCTCACTCGGTCTGCGCACAGGGCGGCATCAACGCCGCAAAGAACTTGAAGGGCGAAGGCGACACCACCGACAAGCACTTCGACGACACCATCTACGGCGGCGACTTCCTGGCCAATCAGACTCCCGTGAAGGCCATGTGCGAGGCCGCCCCGGCTATCATCGACTTGCTGGACCGCATGGGCGTGCCCTTCAACCGCACGCCGGAAGGTTTGTTGGATTTCCGCCGCTTCGGCGGCACGCTCTACAACCGCACGGCGTTTGCTGGCGCCACCACCGGGCAGCAGCTCCTCTACGCTCTCGACGAACAGGTTCGCCGCCATGAATCGGACGGCAAGGTCAAGAAATACGAGGGCTGGGAGTTTCTCTCCGCCGTCCTCGACTCCAAGGGCCAGGCCCGCGGCATCACCGCCCTCAACCTGCGGACGATGGAGCTGCGCAGCTTCCCGGCAGACGCCCTGATCCTGGCCACCGGTGGTATCGGGGCCATTTTCGGCAAGAGTACCAATTCCGTGGTCTGCACCGGATCGGCACAGTCGGCCATCTTCCAGCAGGGCGCCTATTACGCCAATGGCGAGTTCGTGCAGGTGCATCCCACCGCCATTCCCGGCGAAGACAAGCTGCGCCTGATGTCGGAGTCGGCGCGCGGCGAGGGCGGCCGCGTGTGGGTTCCGCGCAAGCCCGGCGACCCCAGGCCCATCAAGGAGATTCCCGAGTCCGAGCGCTTCTACTTCCTGGAGGAGTGGTACCCCAAGTACGGCAACCTCGTGCCCCGCGACGTGGCCACGCGCGCCATTCACAAGGTGGTCTACGAGGAGGGCCTGGGCATCGACGGGCAGCCCATGGTCTACCTCGACCTGACGCACATCGACCGCGCCACGCTGAACCGGAAGCTGGAAGGAATTCTCGAAATCTATGAGAAATTCGTTGGGGACGACCCGCGCGACGTGCCCATGAAGATCTTTCCCGGCATGCACTACACCATGGGCGGCCTGTGGGTGGACTTCAACCAGATGACCAATATTCCCGGCATCTTTGCCGCCGGCGAGTGCGAATACCAGTACCACGGCGCTAACCGCCTGGGCGCGAATTCGCTGGTCAGTTGCATCTTCGGCGGCTTCCGTTCAGGCCCCATTGCGCTGAACTATGCGCGCAATCTTCCCGCGCAGGAAGGCGACGGCGGTCACGCCGCGGAGTTGACGCGCCAGGCTGAAATCAATAGCAAATTGCTCAACAATGCAGGCACTGAAAATCCGTTCAAGCTGTGGCGCGAGCTGGGCGAAGCGATGACCAAGCACGCCACCGTCATCCGCTACAACAAGGGCCTCAAACAGGCCGACGAGAAGATCGTCGAACTGCTGGACCGCTACAAGAAGGTGAACCTGAGCGACAAGAGCCAGTGGGCCAACACCAGTTTTGCTTTTGCACGCCAGTTGAAGAACATGCTCGAACTCTCGCGCACAGTAGTCCAGGGAGCGCTGTTGCGCGACGAGTCCCGCGGCGCTCATTACAAGCCCGACTTCCCCGATCGCAACGACGAGCGGTTCCTCAAAACCACCAAGGCCAGCTTCACCGGCACGCCGGAAGGTCCGCGCTTCGAGTACGAAGAGGTCGATACGCAGTACATCAAGCCGCGCCCGCGCCGCTACGACGCAACCAAATAAGCAAAGGGAGACTGACGATGGCAACGAAAACCGTGCAATTCGAAATCAAGCGCCAGGCCAGCCCCGATGCGCCCGCTGTGTGGGAGAACTTCGAGCTCGAATGGCGTCCCGGCATGAATGTCGTCTCCGCGATGATGGAGATTGCCGCCAACCCGGTGACCGCCGACGGCCGCGCAACCACACCAATCACCTACGACTCCAACTGTCTTGAGGAGATTTGCGGTTCCTGCGCCATGCGCATCAACGGCAAGGCGCGGATGGCGTGCTCCGCGCTGGTCGACAATCTGGAACAGCCCATCCGCGTCGAGCCGCTGAGCAAGTTTCCGCTGGTCCGCGACCTCCAGGTTGACCGCTCCGTGCTTTTCGAGAACCTGATGAGGGTCAAGGCCTGGGTTCCGGTCGACGGCACCTATGATCTTGGTTCAGGCCCGCGCGTCTTCCCCCAGCAGCAGGAAGCCAGCTACCCGCTCTCGAATTGCATCAGTTGCACCTGCTGCATGGAGGTATGCCCGCAGTTCAACGAGGACACGGGTTTCGTCGGCGCGGCCACCATCGCCCAGGTCAAGCTCTTCAACGACCACCCCACCGGAAAGGTCTTCAAGGAAGACCGTCTCCGCGCTCTGGCCGGCGACGGCGGCATTCAAGAGTGCGGCTTTGCGCAGAACTGCGTCGAAGTCTGCCCCAAGCAGATCCCGTTAACCAACGCCATCTCGGACGTAAGCCGCGACGTCCTGATCCAGAAAGCCAAGGACTTTTTGCGGAGTTAGTATTCCCGATGCCGTGACAGAGGTGCAATCGAAATGACTGGAGCCGGGCTTCGCATGCTACGAATCGTCCTTTTTGTATTCGCAGCCATTGCGTTTGTACCCTCGACTCGCGCGCAAACGCCCACCAGCGCGGCCTCGCTCGTTGGCACCTGGAGGGTCGTACTCGTCGATAACGTCCTCCCCGACGGTTCCCGAGTCCAGCTTTACGGACCCAACCCCCAGGGCATTCTCACTTTCGATGCCAGCGGCAACTACGCCCTACAGATCATGCGCGAGGACCGACCCAGATTTGCCGCCAACGACAAGAGCAAAGGCACGCCCCAGGAGTATGAGGCAGCCGTGCAGGGGACCAACGCCCACTTCGGCAAGTATTCCATCAGTGACGACGGCCGCGCGATCGTCTTTCATATCGAGCACGCTTCCTTTCCCAACTGGGAGGGCACAGACCAGAAGCGGCCCTTCACCCTTTCGGGCGATGAACTCACGTACACCGTTCCCACGCCCACCACAGGAGCCACAGTAACCGGCGAGGTGAAATGGAGACGAATTCATTGAGGTAATGAGGAGGTGGAGATCCTGGCGAGTGCTTACCCATCCCACTCACCTTCAACGCACAAAAGGGCGCTTCTCACGCGAGAAGCGCCCTTTGTGCGAGTCAGCTCATCAATCAGCCCGCTTAGACAACCGAAGAGAATGCACTGATCCAGCCCTGCAGCAGATCCGGGAAGCAGCCCAACGCCACCACGGCCGCTGCAATCAGCACCAGAACCAGCAGCGTGACCGGATGCGCCTTGATCGGCGTCTCGTCGACCGCGGACATTACGTAAGCACGCTTGAGCACCTGCAAATAGTAGTAGAGTGAAACCGCGCTGAACGCCACGGCCAACGCCACCAGCGCAAAGGGAATCACCCCGGCCTGCGTTCCAAGCACCGCTGCAAACAAGTTGAACTTGGCCCAGAATCCCACCAGCGGCGGAATGCCTGCCAGCGAAAGAAACAGCACCAACAGCACTGCGGCGAGTAACGGGTTGCGCTTGTGCAGCCCCAGGAAAGCATCCATCCGGTCGCTGCCGGTAGCCCGCTGAACCACGTCCACCGCGCCGAATGCTCCGATGGTGGTCAGGCCGTAGGTGAGGATGTAATAGAGCACGGCGCTGGCGCTGGAGCTGGTGTGCGAAAAGAAGGCAAGAGCCAGCAACATATAGCCGGCGTGAGCGATGGCGGAGTAAGCAAGCAGCCTGCGCACGCTGACCTGCGCCAGCGCGGCCAGGTTTCCCAGCACCATTGAGGCGACAGAGAACACCGTCAATATGATCGACCACGGGATCTGGGCGCCGAGAAACTTGGGAACCGGACCTGTTGCAACCATGACCAATCGCACAGTCCGGGTGTCACCGAAGATATGTGCGATTGCCGTGGCGATGGAAATCAGCAGCGCGAAACTGGCCACCTTCGAGACAGAGGCGATAAACGCGGCCGCGGGGGTTGGCGCCCCCTCGTAGGTATCCGGCGCCCACAGATGGAAAGGAACCGCAGCGACTTTGAAGGCCAGCCCTGCCCCGACCATGACCAGGGCAACGTACAGCAAAGGAGCCGCGCCGGAGCCACTCGCAAAAAAGGAAGTAAGCATGATCTGGTGCAGGTTCGTCGATCCGGTGATCCCATAGAGATAACTGAATCCGAAGAGCAGAAACGCCGCAGACATGCCACCGAACAGGTAGTATTTCAGCGCTGCTTCCGCGCTTTTGCCGGAGCTCTTGGCAAAGGCCGTCAGAATATAAAGCCCAAGACTCAATAATTCCAGACCGACAAAGATCACCAGCAAATCCTGCGCGCCGGCGATCAGCAACCCGCCCGCGGCCGCCATCAGCACCACGGCCACATATTCGCCCACATGCCTGGTGAAAACTGAATCGATCAGCAACAGGAGCGTCAACGCCGTCAAAACCAGGATTCCGGATTGCGCTACCTGAACGAATCCGCCCGTAGCCAGCAGCAAGTCCTTGCTGCCCTCAAGCGCCAACCCTCCAGAACCCTGAAACTGCAATGTCCATAGCGCCGCGACGCATCCGGCCACACCCAGAAGCGCCGCCACAGCCACACGCACCCTGAGCACGGCTTTGCGCAACAACCCCAGATCGACCACCAACACCAGCAGCGCGGCAATCTCCAGCGCCGTCTCCGGCAGCGTTACGCGGAAAAGGTCTGCGTAGTTCATTGTCCCCCTCCCGCAAGCAGCGCTTTCACGGCCGGTTCAATCGTATCCAGCAGAATGCGCGGATAAAGTCCGACGAACAAACTCACTCCGACCAGCATCGCTACGCCGGTAACTTCAGGCCAGGTAATTGCGGCGAACTCATGTCCGCGTTCCTGCTCAAGCGCATGCGGGCTGGGCCGCACATCGCTGAAAAACGCCTTCTGCAGCGCTCTCCAGGTGTACGCGACGCCCACCACGATGCCCACGCCCGCGGCCATGGTCCACCAGGGAGCAACCTTCCACGCACCCACGAGAACCTGCAACTCGGCCACAAATCCGGAGAAGCCGGGCAGCCCCATCGACGCCATTCCGGCAATCACAAAGGCCCACGCTGCGAACGGCAGCCGCCTGGACAGATGCATCGTCTCCAGTTCCGCCAACTGGCGCGTGTGCGTGCGCTCGTAGACGATGCGGCCAACAATGGCGAACAGCAGGCCGGCGATGATGCCGTGCGAGAACATCTGCAACACCGCGCCGGTTAGGCCGATCTGGTTCAGCGTCACCAGGCCCAGCAGCACAAAGCCCATGTGACTGACGCTCGAGTAGCCGATCACGAATTTGAAGTCGGCCTGCGCCAGCGCCACCAGCGCGCCGTACACAATACCCACCACCGCCAGCACGGCGAAAACGTCTCGCCACGATCCGATGCCGATGAACGAAAATCCCCACGGATCAAGGCCGTGCGGGAACAGCGAAATGCCCACGCGCAGGCAGCCATACGCGCCCAGCTTCATCACCACGCCGGCCAGCAACATGGAAGCGGCGGTCGGCGCCGCCACGTGTCCGGTGGGCGCCCAGGTGTGGAACGGCCACATGCCGGCCAGAATCGCGAACCCTGTGAACACCAGCGGGAAGCACCACATCTGGAAGCTCACCGGCAGGCCCGCGTGCGCCAACGCAACCAGCCCCGTGGAGTGGCTGCCCGCCGTGGTGTAGGCCGCAAGCAAGCCGATGAGCACCATCGCTGAACCAACGAACGAATAGAGCGCCAGCTTCATCGCCGCGTACTCCCGCCGCGTCGAACCCCAGATGGCGATCAGGAAATACTTGGGCACAATCGCAATTTCATAAAACACGAAAAGCAGGAACAGGTCGAAGCTGAGAAAAACTCCGTAAACTCCGCCGATCAGCGCCAGGAAAAATGCAAAAAACTCATTGGTTCGCAGTTCGATGTTCCAACTGAACAGAACCCCGGCCACGGCGGCAAGGCCGGTGAGCAGAACCAGCACGCGGCTGATGCCGTCGGCCGCCAGCAGGAAGTGAATTCCCATGGACGGCACCCAGGGCAGATCGACCAGAGTCACGCGTCCCTGTCCCATGCCTGCAACAAACCCCTGCACCGCCAGGGCCAACCCGGCCACGGCCACCGCCAGCGCCAGCCAGCGCGCCAACGCGGGCAGCCCCTTGGGCAACAACGCCAGCAGCAACGCCCCGGCAAACGAGATATAGATCGTCCAAGCCAACAATTAAAATCTCCAGTGAGCCAGCAGGTTCACGACCGTTGGATTCACGCTGTCCAAAATCAACTGCGGCAGCAGGCCCACGAGAAACATCAGGCCGATCACCGGGGCCAGCGCCAGCCGCTCGCCGTGGTGCAAGTCAGGGAAGCTGGCCCAATGCTCCGGCGTGGGTCCCGAGAATACCTTCTGAATCACGGTCAGGATCACCACTGCCGTTACCAGCAGGCCCAAGAGCGAAACCGTCGCCGCCACCCACGCCAGCGAAAACACACCGCGGAAGATCAGGAACTCGCCCACAAATCCGTTCAGCCCCGGCAGGCCCAGCGAAGAGAACAGCGCAATTCCCATGAGCCCGGCCAGTACCGGGGCAGGTTTGCGCAATCCGCCAAATTGGTCGATGCCGCGCTCGCCGCCGCTGCGCGCCTGGATCATGGCGACAAACCAGAAGAGCGAGGCCGCCGTAATGCCGTGGTTGAACATTTGCAGAATGACGCCATTCAGTGCCGCCGCCTGGCTGGTCTGCGCTGCAGCTCCCACAGCCGGAACCGCCAGCGCAAAGATCGCCAGCAGACAATAGCCCAGGTGGTTCACCGACGAGTACGCGAAGATGCGCTTCAAATCCTTCTGTGCCGCAGCCGCCCATGCGCCCATCACCACCGTCGCCACGGCCAGAACCAGCAGCGGGGTACGAATCTGCGCAATCTGGTGCCCGAACAGCGGAATCGCAATCCGCAGCAGGCCATAGACGCCCATCTTGGACATTGCGCCGGTCAGCAGCATGGTCACCGGCGAAGGAGCTTCAGCGTACGCCGCGGGCAGCCAGGTGTGGAACGGAATGATCGGCACCTTCACCGCAAACCCCGCCAGCACGCCCACCGCCAGCCACAGCATCACCGGCCAGCCCAGCGCGCCTGCGCCCAGATGCGCCGCCACCATCTGCTCCAGTTCACCCGTAGATGCAAGCAGTGTCAGGTGCGGGAAGTCCATGCTGCCGGTGGAGAGAAACACGGCCAGAAACGCCACCAGCAGCGCCGCCGAGCCAGCCATTGTGTAGACGAAGAACTGCGTTGCCGCCGGTCCGCGGCGCGCCCCGCCCCACAGCTTGATCAGGAAGAACGCCGGAATCAGGCTCAGTTCCCAGAACAAGAACCAATGGAAGAAATTCAGCGCCGTGAAGGACCCGAAGAGGCCCGCTTCGAGGACTAAAACGAGCCCGAAATAAAGCCCCGGCTGATGGTGCACGCGATGCGCCGCATCCACTGACATGAGCGTCACGATGGCCGCCAGCACCAGCATCAGCGCGCCCAGCCCGTCCACGCCCAGGTGGTATTCGATGCCCAGCGACGGCGCCCACGCGGCCCGCTCCACCAGCCCCATCGATCCATCCGGAGGAAGCTGCGACCAGACCACCAGGGCCAGCGCCAGGCTCAGTAAAGTCGTCACCAAAGCCACGGCGCGCGCGTGCCTGCCTGTCACAAGCGCGATCGCCGCGCCGGCTAGAGGAAGCACGGTCAACACCGTCAATACAGGAATTCCGTTCATGCGCGGCTGCTCCAGATCAAAATGGCGACCAGCACCACAACCGCCAGCGCCAGCAATCGCAGGTAGGACTGCACGCGGCCACTTTGTATCCGCGCCAGCAGGCCGCCGCTCACGCCCAACTCCTCACAGCCCTTGTCGAAGCTGCCGTCTACCACGTTCGTATCGAGGAAGCGGTTCAACTGCGCCCACAGGCCGAAGGCCCACGCAACCCCGCCCACCAGGCCGCCCCAAATCCGGCGGTCGAGCCAATCGGAAACCCGCGCCCACCCATGGTAGAAAGCGATCACCGTCACCCCGTACAACTCATCCACATACAGTCGGTCGCGCAGCCAGCCCCAAAGCAGCGGCACTGAACCTTCCACTACATCGGGTTCCTCCGGCGCGGGCGCATCCCCGCCATAGAGCCGCCAGCCCAAGCCGAGGCCCAGAAACACCACCACCGTCGAGGTCCCCATCAGCGCCATCAGCCCCGGTTCCCTGAAGCCATTCCAGCCGAAGCCCGCTGCATGGCCATCGAGGAACGCCCGGAACCACGGCCACGCCGGAGTTCCAATCGCACCCAAAGCAACTGCAAAGAAGGCCAGGATCGCCAGCGGTACGGTCATTACAGCAGGGCTCTCATGCGCCGGTTTCCCACCTCTCCAGTGGTCGAAGAAGACGTAGGCCACCTGGCGCGTCATGTAGAAGGCCGTCAGCAGCGCGCCGAACACCAGCATGTAGAACGGCGCCCGAGCCACGCTCCAGTGCCGCGCCGCCTCCAGAATCCCATCCTTGCTCCAGAAACCTGAAAACAGCAGTGGAAACCCGCACAACGCCAGCATGCCGATCGTGTAGGTGATGAAGGTCAGCGGCATGTCGGCCTTCAGGCCGCCCATGCGCCGCACATCCTGCTCATCGTGACAGCCGTGAATCACCGAGCCCGCGCCCATGAAAAGCAGCGCCTTGAAGAAGGCGTGCGTGATCAGGTGGAACATGCCCACGGCCACGCCGCCCATGCCCAGGCCGGCCATCATGTAGCCCAACTGCGAAACCGTGGAGTAGGCCAGAATCCGCTTGATGTCGTTCTGCGCCACGGCGATCAGCGCGGCAAACACCGCCGTGAATGCGCCCACCCAGGTGACCACCGTCAGCGCGGTCGTCGTCCCGCCGGTCAGCCCTCCCGCGGCCATCAGCGGATAAACCCGTGCAATGAGGTAAACGCCGGCGGCCACCATGGTCGCAGCATGAATCAGCGCGGAAACCGGCGTGGGGCCCTCCATTGCGTCCGGCAGCCACACGTGCAGCGGAAACTGGCCGCTCTTGCCCGCAGCCCCGGCAAAGATCAGCAATCCAATCGCGCCCGCCGCCGTCAGTCCCCACGCCGCCGGCTGGGTCAGCAATACGGCCAGCGCCAGCGGCTCAATGGAGCCCGCGCCGTGGTTGTAAAAGAGCAGCGTGCCGGTCTGCGCGAACAACCAGACGATTCCCAGCAGAAAGAAAACATCGCCGACGCGCGTGGTGATGAAGGCTTTCTTCGCCGCCGCAGCCGCCGCAGGCTTCTGATACCAGAATCCGATCAGTAAGTAGGATGTAAGTCCAACGAGTTCCCAGGCCATGAACAGCAGCAGCAGGCTGTTCGCAATCACGACGCCCAGCATGGCCCCGGCAAACAGCGACAGAAAACAGAAGAAGCGCGTGAAGTTCCCGTCGTGCTCCATGTAACCGATGGAGTAGATGAAGATCAGCAGGCCCACGAAGCTGACCATCACCAGCATGACCGCGGACAGCGGATCGAGCACCCAGCCGAGGTCCACGCTGGTTGAGCCGAATTGCAGCCAGGTGAAGTTGACGGTCTCGCGCACGGCCGCGCCATGCGCCCACCCGCTTATAACATGCCCGAAGGCGACTAGTGACAGCAGCAGTGAAATGCACATCGACCCGATGGCCAGCGTAGCCGCGGCTCCGCGTCTCGACTGCTTGAACAGCGCCGTGACGCCCGCGGCCACAATCGGCAGGGCGGGAATCAGCCACAGAATCTCCGCAATGGGAGAAGCGGCCAACTGCGGAGTGAATGAAATTGTCTCTTGCATCAACTCCTCACCCCTTCATCCTGTTCATCTGGTCCAGGTCGGTCGAGTGCGCGTGGCGGTGAATCGAAATCACCAGCCCCAATCCCACCGCCGCTTCGGCCGCCGCCACGGCAATCGAGAAGATGGCGAACATCATTCCCGTCAGCGCCTCCGGATGAGGCCCGTAGCGCCAGAATGCGATCAGGTTCAGATTGGCCGCATTCAGCATCAACTCAATCCCGATCAGCACCAGGATGGCGTTGCGCCGCGTCAGCGCCCCGGCCAGGCCGATCGAAAACACCAGCGCGGCCACCAGAAGAAATCCTGCAAGCGGCGTCATTTCGCCCCCTCTTTGTCATGCATGGCCACAATCACCGCGCCAATCAATGCCGCTGTCAGCAGCACCGCCACAATCTCCAGCGGCAAGACGTACCGGCCAATGAGCGCGATACCAATCTCCTGCACCGTCACGGTGGGCACAGGCGTGGCCCTGGACAGCATGGGCGCGGTCTGCAGCACAGCCCAACCCAGCACGGCAAAGACCGCCGCGGCCACAGCGAGTCCAGCGAGCCAGGTCTTGCTGAAAACTCCATCCTTCGGAGTTTCCGACCCCTTGGTCAGCAGAATGGCAAACACCACCAGGATGGCCACCGCGCCGATGTAGACCAGAATCTGCGCAAAGCCTGCAAACTGTGCATCGAGATCAAGAAACAGCAGCGCCAGCCCGGCAAAAGCCACGGTCAGCGCCAGCGCGCAATGCACCGTGTTCTTGAGCAGAATCGCTGCCAGCCCCCCGGCCACGGTGAGCGCTGCCAGTACGTAAAAGATAAAGTTCATCGGCAACCCTCCCGGGCAAAGCGCCGTGTGCCCCGGGCTTCGCAGTTGAGACCCGGGAACTCATTACCGGTCCCGCAGAGTTCACTCCGCATAGCGATAACTCCTCGCCCCGAGGTGCTTTCTATGCATCCCCTTCCAGCCCATGCCGACGTAAGCCGCCAGCAGGATCGCCGAACAGAACACCCACCGCTCCCAGCCGTCACCCAGGAAGCGCCACAACGCGGCCACCATCAGGTTCAGCAGGCAGAGGGGCAGGATAAACTTCCAGGCAAAGTTCATCAGTTGATCCTGGCGGAGCCGCGGCAGCGTTCCCCGCATCCAGATAAAGACGAAGATGGAGAGCATGAGCTTGGAGAAGAACCAGATCCACGACGGAATCCATACCAGGAACGAAAACGGCGCCGACCATCCGCCCAGAAACAGCGTTGTCCCGAGCCCGGAGATGGAAAACATGGCCAGGTACTCGCCCAGGAAGAACAGCGCAAACTTGAAGCCCGAATATTCCGTATGGTAGCCGGCGACCAGTTCCGATTCGCCCTCGGGCAGATCGAATGGCGACCGATTGGTCTCCGCCGTCGACGCGATGGCGTACATCACAAAGCCCGCAAATCCCCACGGCGTGAAGATGTACCAGTGCGGAAGCCCCCAGGTGTAGTGGTTCTGCGCTTCGACGATCTTGGTCAGCGAGAGCGAGCCGGTAATCATGACCACGGCCACGCTCGACATGAGAAGAACCACTTCGTAGCTGATCATCTGCGCCACGGCGCGCATGGCGCCCAGCAGCGAATACTTGTTGCGGCTCGACCATCCGGCCATGAACACCGAAAGTTCCGTGGACGCGCCGACCGCAAAGTAGAACAGGAGCCCGGCGTCCATATCCGCCAGCACCATGTTGCGTCCCATGGGCAGCACCGCAAAGCCCATGAACACGGCCACCACCAGCACCACTGGCGCAAGAAAGTGAACCACCGCATCGGCCCGCACGGGAACAATATCTTCCTTGGTCAGCGATTTAATGCCGTCGGCAATCGGCTGCAGAAAACCGAACGGCCCCACGCGGTTCGGCCCCAGCCGGTTCTGAATCCGGGCCAGCCCCTTGCGCTCAAACACCGTGGTCAACGCAAACAGAGCTGGAAACAGGCAGACGATCACCACTACGCTCAGCACCACGCCGGCCGCCGGTTGCCAGGCCGCGGGCAGAAATCCCACCAGCCAATGCTTGAGAAGTACGAAGATCTGGTCCAACGTTTCTTGCATGGGCTAGTCTCCCGCTCCTTCCGGCTTTGGTGCAGGCGCTGCAGCCGCCTTGGCTACGGCAGCTTCCGCGGCCGCCCTGGCCTTGGCGTCGGACTTGGCTTTTTCCGCCGCCAGGTGCGCATCCACCTTGGCCGCTTCGGTCGAATGAATCTGGTGGAAGTACTCATTCGATTTTGCCAGTTGCTGACGGTCCAGGAGCAGCCCGCCAAACCGGTCGCTGGTGCTCAGCTCAAACTCCGTATCCATCTTGATGGCTTCAAACGGGCAAACCTCGACGCAGATCTGGCAGCTCATGCACACCGAAATGTCGATATCGAAGCGGGCAGGATAGTTCTGCGGCTTGCCCAGCGCATCGGGCTTCTTGTCCTTGGACTTCTCGATATAAATGCACTTGGGCGGGCACTCCTTCTCGCAAATCTGGCAGGCCACGCAGCGCAGCCCCGCCTCCCAGTTTCCCCCGTCGTAGACCAGGAAGGGAAACGCACGCGCAGCCTCGTACGGCGCAATCCGCTGCTCCGGATACTCGACCGTCGTCAGCCGTTCCGCCGAGACAAAGCTGCCGGCAAAATTCCTTGCCGTCTCCGCCAGCCCCTTCAGTATTCCCTCACCCAGCAATGAAACCTCCAAGTACAGCTGCTAGCTTCTAGCCTCTAGCTATGAACTGTTAATACCCGCTTCACGCTCAACCAAAACGGCGTCTACAACCAAACGCAGCTAGAAGCTAGCGGCTAGAAGCTAATAGCTGCCTTACCGATCCACTTCTCCCAGCACAATATCCACGCTTCCAAAGATCAGCACCACGTCGGCGATGTCGTGACCCAGGCACATATCCTCGAGAACCGTCAGGTTGATCAGGCTGGGCGGACGCACACGATACCTGTACGGATTCGGTCCGCCGTCGCTGATCAGATAAAAGCCCAACTCGCCCTTCGGCGCTTCGATCCGGCCGTAGGCCTCGCCCGGCTTGGGCCGGAAGCCGCGAATCTTCGCCTTGGGGTCCATCACCAGGCCGCCGGGAATGTCTTTCAACGCCTGTTCCAGAATCGCGATCGACTCCCGTATCTCCAGGAAGCGGATCATGAAGCGGTCGTACACGTCCCCGTGATCGCCCAGCGGCACCCGGAACTTGAAGCGGTTGTAGATCCCGTAGCCGTCCACCTTGCGAATGTCGTAGTCTACGCCCGAGGCCCGCAACATCGGGCCCGTTACGCCGGCATTGACCGCCAGATCCGCCTTCAGGAGACCCACTCCCTGGGTGCGCGCCATCAGGATTTCATTACCCGTCAGTAGCGCCTCAAATTCGTCGACAAACTCTGGAAGCCCCTGAACCACTTTGCGCGCCTTGTCCAGCCAGGCCGGCGACGCATCCACGCGGCAGCCGCCGAAGCGCATGTAGTTCACCATCATGCGCGCGCCGGTCAGTTCCTCGAACAGGTCCAGAATCTTTTCCCGCTCGCGGAAGGCGTACATCAGCGGCGTACCGCTGGCGCCCATCTCCTGGATCAGAAATCCGATCGAAGAGGCGTGGTTCTGAATGCGCGTCAGTTCGCCCAGGATCACGCGCAGGTACTCGGCGCGCTCGGGAACATCCTGGCCGACGAGCTTCTCCACCGCCAGCGCGTAGGCCCAGTTGTTGGTGATCGGGCAAATGTAATCCAGGCGGTCGGTGTAGGGCATCGACGCCAGGTAGCTGATCCCCTCGGCAATCTTCTCGTGGTTGCGGTGCAGGTAGCCGAAGACGGGTTTGAGGCGGATCACCCGCTCCGCATCCAGCGCCACGTCCATGCGGAACACCCCGTGCGTCGACGGGTGGTGCGGCCCCATGGACACTTCCAGCAGTTCGCCTTCGCCGTCGGGCTCAATCCGCCCAGGCCGGTTCCAGCCCTCCGCATGCTCCTCGCGGACGACTTCTGTACCGCTCATTGGCCGGCCCCCGATCCCTCGCGTCCGGCAACCGGAGCCTGTTCCGCCGGCCCGGTCCCAGCCGCAATCTGGTGGGCCTGCGCCCGTTTCATCACTTCGTCGTGCGCCGTCGGTTCGTACTCAAAATCGTCCGGCTCCACGTAATCCCGGCGCATGGGGTAGTCCTTGAACGCATCCCACATCAGCAAACGCCGCAGGTCCGGATGTCCGGTAAACACGACTCCGTAAAGATCGAAGACTTCCCGCTCCTGGAACTCCGCCGACCGCCATAGCGGCGTCAGCGAGGGCAGTTCCACCTGGTCGGTGCGGTTGACCGTGCTCATCCGCAGGACCACCGGCCCGTGCCTCCTGGCCACCGAATACAGGTGATAGACCACCTCAAGATGACCCGGCACGAGGCGCTTGCGGGTCTCCTCGATGGTTTCCTCTATGTTTTG
>JBEKTB010000054.1:0-20955 GCA_049516495.1 Occallatibacter sp. | reverse complement strand
ATCCAGATGGACCGGCTGAATGAGGAGCCGGGCGTAGTCAAGCTGAACATCAAGCCACAGGTAGACTTCTACACCTTCCCCGACGGGCACGGCATCTTTGTGCTGGCCGAGGGACGGCTGGTAAACCTGGGCTGCGCCACCGGGCACCCGAGCTTCGTAATGAGCAACAGCTTCGCCAACCAGACGCTGGCGCAGTTGGACCTGTGGGAGAAGCGCGACAGCTACAAGGTGGGCGTTTATGTGTTGCCCAAGAAGCTGGACGAAGAGGTCGCCAGGCTGCATCTCGAAAAAATCGGTGTCAAGCTGACCACGCTGACGCCCAAGCAGGCCGACTATCTGGGCGTGCCGGTCGAAGGTCCGTACAAGGCGGAGAATTACCGGTACTAAAAGCAGGGAACAGGGATCAGGGAACAGGTGTCAGTAGCCGCTTCTCGGATTCTGCGGGTTTCGCTTCCCGGGTCTCAAAATCGAATCCTCACCCCAGCGACGAAGACCTGTCGCTGGGGCCCGGAACCCTGGGGCACCCGCGATTCTGGTTACTCCTGGAGGGATTCACGCATGGCTTTGCCGCTGAGCTTTTCTTTCGAGCTTTTCCCTCCGCGCACCCCGGCAGGTGCGGCGAAGCTGCCCGGTGTGATCCGGCAGCTCGCCGCAGTGGAGCCGGACTATTTTTCCATCACCCATGGCGCCTGCGGCTCCGATCAGGACGGCACCTACGAAACGCTGATCACGGTGGTCGAACACGCCGGCGTGGAGGCTGTGCCGCACCTGACCTGCGTGGGTTCGACGCGCGAGCACATCGCCGCCCAGCTCGACCGCTACCGTACCGCGGGCGTGAAGCGCATTGTCGCCCTGCGCGGCGACCTGCCGGCTACCGCCATGAGCCCCGCCGCGCCGGGGGAGTTTCACTACGCCAACGAACTGGTCCGGTTCATCCGCGAGACGCACGGAGACGCCTTCAAGATCGAGGTGGCCGCGTACCCAGAGATGCATCCCCAGGCAACCTGCCCCGGCGCGGATTTCGACAACTTTCGCATGAAGGTGGAAGCGGGCGCGGACGGAGCGCTGACGCAGCTCTTCTATAACGCCGACGCCTACTTCGACTTCATGGACCGATGTAGCAAGGCAGGCATCGGCATTCCGGTGGTGCCCGGCATCATGCCCATCACCAGCTACGCCAACACCCTGCGCTTTTGTACCGGTTGCGGCGCCGACCTGCCGCGCTGGGTGCGCCTGCGCCTGGAGCAACTTGAGGACGACACCGCCGCGCTGCTCGACTTCGGCCTCGACGTGGTCACCCGCCTGTGTGAAACCCTGTTGCGCAACGGTGCGCCCGGACTGCACTTCTACACCATCAACCAGGCCGCCCCGGCCCTGCGCCTGTGGCAGAACCTGGCGCTGCGGGTGGCGGTGTGAGGGAAACCGCCGAATGAAGAGGAGTGCGCTCTTCTCAGGAGGTTTGGCGTCCTACGGTATTTTCCTCTTGAAAGGCTATCGCAAGGATGAGCGCCAAGTTCGGGGCATTTTCAGCGTTTCTGTATGCGCATGGAGAGCGACACCGGCCGGGAAAAGTCTTCGTCCTCGCGGTTCAAGAAGGCGAACAAACGGTGAATGGACCCCCGGGGGGAGGGGGGCTCAGGTGGGGGTATAAACCGGGCAGGCGCCTGACAGATCCTTCCCGTTCCCTGCCAGCCTCTTTCGATGCTGGACCTCTGCTCGCCATCCTTGCCTCTTCGACCTTCAATTGACATTATGCGCCGGGGCAAGATAATCCTCAGCAAACGGAGGGCTAGAGCGGTTTGGCTTTTGCTATGAACTTCCGTGCCCAGTCCCTTCCGTTTTTTCCGCGGAAAGGGTGGGATACGAAACACAAATCCGGTCTACACCAATTCCAAAAATGCTCGAATTCCACCGCTGACGCGAAATCCAACTGACGATTCCTGGTGCGGTACGCGTGGCACCTGGTTGGAGCGTGCGGTTGGCTGGGATTGAGAAAAAGAGCGGGAACAATAAAAGGACTGTAGTGATAGATATCCCAGCTTAGGCGCGATAAGGCTGCGCCGAAGCTGGGGCACCCGCTTTTTTCCCCTGTTCCCTGTTCCCTGACCGCTGTTCTCTTTCCCCGTCTTCAGCTCCGCTTGCGACGGATCAGGCGCTGAACGAGCCGCCACGTGAAGCTATGCAGCAGGCGAGTCTGCTCGGCCTTGAGCGCCGCATACGAGCGTTCCACGTAGGCATCGAACTCCGGGGGCCAGCCGATGGTGGAGCGGCGCTCGGAGTAGTCGCCCTCCGACCACTTGGAAAGCACCGCCTTGTAGCCCACCACGTGGGTCACAAAGTCCAGCAGGCAATGCGGCATCTGCTCCTCGACGATGAGGTAGGCCTTCTCGATGATGATCTTTTCGCGAATGTCGTTGAGGGGCATGAAAATGGTGGTCATCCACAGCACCCACTCCTTCATCTCCGAGTCGAGAATGGGAAAGCTCTGCGTCTTGCCCTGCTTCTGGAGCAGCGACCGGTAGGCGATGTTTCCGGCCTGGGAAGCGACGTAGAGCGGGCCGTAGAACTCATTCAGCCGCTCGTTGACCAGCCGCAGCCTGTCGGCACGCCGGGCCATCATGCGGGTGCTGAGGAACGTGACCAGGTAGCCGGCGAACGCCAGCACGATGGTGAGGATGGCCGCACTTTGCAGGGAGTTCGGGAGAAAAAGCGATTCGGGGTCCATGATGTGGTCTTGCCTTGCCGACGAGTATACGCGCACCGGCGATTGCTGCTGGGGGCATGGCCCGTGAGCGAAGTGCCGCGGTTCCAAATTGACACTGAATCTTGCTGGTGGAATTGGTTTCCAGGACTCCGACAGCGTGACTTCCTGCTTTCCCACCCTTGCCGCAGAAACAGATACGCGGCAAGGATGGGGCACCCACTTTGGTGAGGCAACAAGCGGTCAGCGACCTAGTCTACGTCGTTGGCCATGAAGATTTCGACGGGCGGATTCGAGGTCAACTGCGTATCCACGATCAGCACCGTGCGCACCTCGCCGCCGGTCAGGGCCAGGGGAGTGGAAGTGTACTTGGGCGTGACAGTGCCGGTGGGGGTAATGACCATGGTGACGGTCTGCGAAGTGAAGCTGATATAACCGGCGGTGGAGCCTACGGGCAGCGCGGTGACGATCGGGATGGTGTTGGCCAGGGTGGTGCCGCTGGGAATCATGTAGACATCGACGGCGCCGGTCTTGGGAGCCTGGTTGAGGAAGCGGAAAGCGGAGTGGCCGCCGGCCGCCGGGACCTGCTGGTCTTCGAGCACGGTGACCGTGTAGCTGGTGGGCGCGGCGCCGTTGTCGGTGAGAAAGACCGAGTGCTGGTGGCCGCCGAGCAGCGTGCCGTTCGCTGAAACCAGCGTTGCGCCGCCAGTGGCGGCCGTTACCTTGATGACGGCGTCGTTCGAAGCCGGCAGCGTGCCATAGGCTGTGATGCTTCCCTGGCCGATGTTTTCAGCCAGAAGTTCACTTTCAACGTAGACATTGACGGCCGGCGCAATGTAGGACGCGTCAATGACGCGCACCAGGCTGGGCTGCGTGAAGCCTGCCACGTTCTCGCAGGCCGAGAGCCCGAGGGCCAGCGCCAGAGAGGCTGCGGCCGTCACGGCCAGCCGGCGCAACGTCAATCGCCCTGCTTCGCCCTTGCACAGTTTTGAGGTCGTCTTCATCCACTTCTCCGGCAGGGCTCAAGTCCTTCACGACGGGGCCCGGAACAGCACACAAGTCGATTCGCTCGCATGACGGCGATCCAGGCAACCTTCCGGACTCGTTTCAGCGACGAATTCTGCTTGTTGGACGCGCTATCGAGATTTTCGCGCGAGCCTACCACTCATAGTACAGGGGTGCGACGCGATGAGTTTACGACTTTTGGGCCATCGCGGCACGGGAGGACTCAACCTGGAAACGCGGTAGAAGCGCGGAGCCGGCGTCGCTGCGCGGCTGGGCGCGTCAACTCGCTCCGAGGTAGATGAAGCGGGCCAGGAACAACGCGGCCAGGACGTAGAGCAGCCAGTCCTGTTTGCGAAATTTGCCAGTGGCCAGGTGAAGCACGGCCCAGGCGATGACGCCGAACCCGAGGCCGTTGGCGATGGAGTAAGTAAAGGGGATCAGCACCAGGGTGAGAAATGCGGGAACCGCAACCAGCGGATCGTGCCAGCGAATCTCAGTGATGGTGGAGAGCATGAGCGACCCCACCAGAATCAGCGCCGGCGCGGTGGCGGCCGGGGGCACGATGCCGACAAAAGGCGCGGCTCCGATGGCGCACAGAAAGAGCAACCCGGTGACGATGGCGGTTACGCCCGAACGGCCGCCGGCGGCCACGCCCGCCGTGGACTCCACGTAGCTGGTCACGGTCGAGGTTCCGGTCATGGAACCGAAGACGGTGGCCACGGCATCGGTGAACAGAATCTTGTTGAGGCGGGGAATGGAGTGATCGGCCGCCAGGAGGCCGGCCCTTTTGGTGACGGCCACCAGGGTTCCCAGATTGTCGAACAGGTCCACGAAGAAGAAAACGAAGATAATTTCGAGCAGGCCCTTGTTGAGGGCGCCGCGAATATCGAGTTGAAAGGCGGTGGCTCCAAGGCTGGAGAAGCCGCCGGCTGCGGGCGTCCAGTGCACCAGCCCCGCGGCCCAGGCGATGGCGGTAATGGAGAGCACGCCGATCAGAATGGCGCCGCGCACCTTTTTCACTTCCAGGGCCACCATCAGGATCAGGCCGAGCAGGGCCAGCGCCGTGGTGGGGTTGCGGACGTTGCCCAGGCTGACCAGGGTGTTGGGATCGGCAACCACGAGTCCCGCGTTGCGAAAGCCGATGAGGGCGATAAACAGGCCGATGCCGCTGGCCACGGCGGCGTACAGTTCGTGCGGAATGGCGTGCAGGATCATCTGCCGGATGCCGGCCGCGGTCAGCGCGAGGAAGATGATGCCGGAAAGAAAGACCGCGCCCAGGGCCGTCTGCCAGGGCACATGCATCTTGATGCACACGGCGTAAGCGAAATAGGCGTTCAGTCCCATGCCGGGAGCCAGCGCGATGGGATAGCGCGCCACCACGCCCATCAGGATCGAGCCGAATGCGGCCGACAGGCAGGTGGCCGCGGTGACCGCTGCCAAGGGCATGCCGGCAGCGGCCAGGATGGCCGGGTTCACCAGCACGATGTAGGCCATGGTCAGGAACGTGGTGACACCGGCAAGAATCTCGGTGCGCCAGTTAGTCCCCAGGCGTGTGAATTCAAAGTAGCGTTCGAGTCGCTTAAGCATAGGCGGGTACTACTAGAAGACCACACACAGGCCGCATCGCAAAGTGGATTGTGCCCCTTGATCCCGCATGGAGAAGTGTCACAGCAGCAAAATCCGCGGCCAGAGAACGTGGGCAACAGGTGACGCTGCAGCGCGTCTACGTGGCCGAAGGCATGGCCCGGCGCATGAACTCGTCAAACAGGGGCACGGTGAAGGCGGTTTCGCCGTAGACCGGGCTGTAGATCATGCCTTTGCGGATGAGGGCGTCGCGCACCGGCGCCACCGATTGAATCTTGACGCCGAGGCGGGCGGCAATCTCGCCGGAGCGGTGGGGCGCCGGGCCCATTTCGGCCAGGGCGCGCAGGTAATCCTTTTCCTTGGGCGTCAGGCGGTCGAAGCGCACCCGGAAAAAACTCTCATCCAGGCGGCGGATGGCGCGCTTGGTGGCCCGGTGAATGTCGGCGAGACCGATTGTTGGCCCTTCGGCGAGGTTCCAGGCTTCATAGCCCCACTGCTGCAGGAAATAAGGGTAGCCGCGGGTGACTTCGATGACCGCGTTGAGAGCCTCAGGGGTGAATTCCGCCCCCTGGTTGCGGACAGGAATCTGCAGAGCCTCGGTGACTTCCGAGGGTTGGAGCGCGCCGATCTCGGGATACTCGAAGAGCCGTTCCGCGTACGATTTGGAGCGCCCGGCCAGGCCGCGCACCTGGGGAAGTCCAGCCCCGACCAGCGCCAGGGGCAGACGGCGCTGCGAAACCCGGTGCAGGGCCATGATCAGCGCGCCAAACTCCTTCTCGTGCAGGTACTGGATCTCGTCGATGCACAGGGCGATGGCCCGCTTGCGCTCCGCCGCAGCCTCGCCCACCGCCTGCAAGAGCTCGGAAAGGTCGGCTTCGAAGTCGCCGCTGTCGGCCAGTCCTGTTTCCGGATCGATGGCAAGCTCCAGTTCCAGGTCTCCCAGGCCGGCCTTGGCCTTCAGGCCCAGGCTGCCGAGAAAACTGCGCAGCGCCCGCAGCGCCCGGCGGGTCTTTTCGCTCACATTTTGCTTGAGATTGAGGGAATAAAGAATATGCCGGAGCGCGGGCAGAAGCAGTTCCGCGAGGGTCTTTCCTTCGTGCGCTTCGATGAATGCCGCCTGATAGCCGGCTTCCTCGGCGAGCACGTGTATCCTGTTGAGCACCACGGTTTTACCCACGCCGCGCAGGCCAACCAGGATGATGCTCTTGGCGTGGAGCCCATTGCGCAGGCGATCCAATGCGATCCCGGCATGGTCAAGAATCGGCATGCGGCCGGCCAACTCCGGCGGAGGCGAGCCCGCGCCCGGTGCGAACGGGTTGGTCCGGGGATCCATATCGGAAGTTTAGCCCAGTTTTGTGGTAGAAGCTTATAACCTCGAAAACTTTTTATAAGCGGGAAGTGAGCTGAGCCTTGAGTGGACACTGCCTGCGGGTCACGCCACCTTGGCATCCCATCTCTGGCTGGAACGCCTATTGCGAGATTATCGAAATATATGAAGTATTCGCTATAAGACGATAAATGCCTCGCTGGACGTCCATCGAATTGACTGGAAGTTTGGGGCATATAGGAAAATTATCAATGTATATGACAATAAAGATATAACTAGATAAACATTATAGAAACTGCATGAAGCGCTCGGCATCCAGGCAAGCATCTCTTTTAAACACAGAAGCTTGCCTTGAATTACAGAAGGAGCCGCGCCTTATCCGAGCAGCTTGGCGGCTTCCTTGGCGAAGTAGGTGACAATGAAGTCGGCGCCGGCGCGGCGAATGCCGACCAGCGACTCGAGAATGGCGCGATCCCGGTCCAGCCAGCCCTTTTCAAAGGCGGCCTGGAGCATGGAGTACTCGCCCGAGACCTGGTAGGCGCCGATGGGCACATCCACCCGCTCGCGCGCCGCCCGCACCACGTCCAGGTAGGGCATGGCGGGCTTCATCAGGATCATGTCGGCACCCTCGCCAAGATCGAGATCAATCTCGCGCATGGCCTCGCGCAGGTTGGCGCCGTCCATCTGGTAGGTCTTGCGGTCGCCGAACTGGGGGGCGGAGTCGGCGGCCTCGCGGAAGGGGCCGTAAAATGCGGAGGCGAACTTCGATGCGTAGCTGAGGATGGGCGTTTGCTCGCAACCGTCCTCGTCGAGCGCCCGCCGGATGGCCGCAACGCGCCCGTCCATCATGTCGCTGGGAGCCACGACGTCGGCCCCGGCGCGGGCCAGGCTGGCGGCTGTGCGGCCCAGCAGATCGAGCGAGGTATCGTTATCCACCTCGAAGCCGTCGGTGGTTTCGACCACCATGCCGCAATGGCCATGGCTGGTGTACTCGCACAGGCAGACATCGGCGATCAGGACCAGTTTTTTGGACGCGGCCGATTCCTTGAGTGCGCGCAATCCCTTTTGCGTAATGCCGTCTTCATCCCAGGCGCCGGTGCCTTCCGGATCCTTGGATTCAGGCAGGCCGAAGACCAACAGGCCTCCAATGCCCAGGCTTGCAGCCTCTTCCGCCTCGCGGACAGCCTCGTCCACGGAGAGGTTGAAGACGCCGGGCATGGAGCCGACGGGGCGGCGTACGCCTTCGCCGGGGCACAGGAACAGGGGGTAAATCAGGTCGCCGGGCGCGACGCTGGTTTCGCGCACCAGCGCCCGCAGAGACTCGCTGCGCCTGAGCCGGCGCATCCGCGTTACAGGGAAGCTCATGGTTGAAATTGTAGCCGAAAGACGGGGAGAGCAGCTTCTAGCTGCTAGCCTCCAGCTTCCAGCTTGAGGGCCGGGACCGCGTAAACGCCGCGACTCCCAGGTCTCAAAATCGAATCCTCACCCCAGCGACGAGGACCTGTCGTTGGGAATCCAGAGAGGCACCCGGCAACCGGCAGCTAAAAGCCAGGAGCTAGAGGCTAGAAGCTGCTTTCAGAGTTGCTCATACAGCGTCGTATTCCGATAGCCCATCAGCACCACCAGAGTCCAGATGCCCAGGACGGTTCCGAAGGGGAACTTCAGCAGGCTGAGGAAGGCTACGACGATGGCCAGAATGCGGCCCCACTCGGCGCGTTCGAGCAGGCCCCAACCGGCTACCAGAGCCAGACCGGAGCGCACCACGACGACGATCCACGCAAAGCGCATGAGCGCCGGTCCAAGCCATTCCGGAGGCAGCGATCCGTGCGCCCAGGGGCCGTTCATCCAGGGGCCGAAATGGCCGGAGAGAAATGCGTTCGCAAAGGCCATGCCCGCGATTCCCAGGGCCAGGGACAGCCCTCCGTAGGCAAACCAGAGAATACTAAGCGCCTTCACCTTGCCCGCATATTCCCGCAGTTGGAACTCAAGGCCGGGCACAGAAGGAATGGGCATCGCGACCGGACGGCCGCATTGTGTGCAGATTCCCTGCCCCGGGGCCAAAGCCTGACCACATCCACTGCAAAACATGCCCGCCTCCTCAAAATCCGTCCTGAGAGTACTACGAAAGCAGGGTGCGTGGCGTTCCATGGTCATTCAAGCTGCTAGTAGCTAGTGAGTTGCATTCCGCTTTTCCCACCGCTCCTCATGCCGGTCGTCGCGGTAGACAGCTCCGGTTACGCGGCCCTGCGCGTCGCGCTCAAAGATCAGACGGGGCAGACTGGAACCGTTGGGGTAAAAGAAGACGGTCTGCGACTCGGGAGCCAGTTCAACAATGTCCCCTTGCGGGTTCTTCTCATAGAGCTGGTCGCCCTGGCGGAAGATGGTTGCAATGGTGTGGCCGCTCAGGTCGCGATAGTCCCCGGCCAGCGAGTCAAGCGCGGCCGGCGCCAGCTTGATGGCCGGCGGGTGCAGGGGGATGATGAGGCGCTCGGAGAAGGCCGCCAACTCCGGCTTTGTTTGAGCCTTGGTATGGTGCGCAAGCAGCCAGCGCGGCAGCTCCGGCTCGCCGTAGGCGCGGGTCCAGCAGTCGTGTTTGAGTCCCTGGTAGATCCACAGGCGCACGCGGCCGCCAGAGGCCTTGAAGGCCTCGTACATCAACTCGCTCTCGCGCATCGGAACCACCGTGTCGTCGGCCCCGTGAAAGAGCCAGACCGCGGTGTGACCCAGCGCGCGGGCGTACTCCGCAGGCAAGGTGGAGGCCTCCTGCCAGCGCTCCGGGGCGTAACTCCAGAACACGCCGCTGGACGCAATGGCCAGCGCTGCCCAGCGGTGGGGATGCAGCCGCGCCAGTTCCCATGCGCCATAGCCGCCCAGCGAAAGCGCGGACAGGTAGGTGCGCTCCGGGTCGCCGTGGAACTCCTCCGTTTCCCGGTCCAGGGTAGCCATGGCCATGGACAGCATCTCCTTGTCGGTCCAGTAGTTGGCCAGCGGACACTGCGGCATCACGATCACGAAGGGCCAGCGATCCGGGTGATCGCGCACCGCCTGCGGCAGTCCGATCTGCGTCTGCCACATGCCTTCCGAGCCCCGCTCGCCGCGGCCGTGCAGGAAAAGAATCATGGGCCACTGTTTGTGGTCGTCCCGGCGCCATTCCTCGGGCAGGTAGACCTGGTAGCGGTAGGTGGCGCCGTTCAGCACCAGCGTGCGATTCAGAAACCCGGTCTCTTGCTGCGGTTCGAGCGCCTTGTGTTCTTTGGCGTTGCGCGAGGCAAAGGCATGCCCCGGCGCGAACCCGCAAGCGAGGCACAGGACGGCAGCCAGGAATGTCAGAATACGGCGCATAAAGGAATCCAATCCCACTATATCCGGGTGGGTCGCGCTTCCCGGGCCAGGATTGGCTGCCGGGTCAGGTTTATTCGATGCACCCAAACCCGCAACCCTCTGCGACCCCAAAAACCTTTCGATTTCCTTGAGGGTTTTCTTACGATCCGCATGAAAGAATTAAAGTGTGATGCGGTATGCGCTGATGACGACACTCGAAGCCGGAGACATGCTGGACCACTATCGCCTGGACGCGACGGTTGCGCGCAGCGGCATGTCGACGCTGTTCAAGGCCACCGACCTGAGCAGCGGCCAGCAGGTTGCCATCAAGGTACCCCACCCGGAGATGGAGGCCGACCCGGTGCTCGTCGAACGCTTCAAGCGCGAGCAGGAGATCGGCGAGGAGCTGGACCACCCCGGCATTGTAAAGACCTATGACGGCGAGCAGCGCAGCCGCCCCTACATGGTGATCGAGTGGGTGGAGGGGACACTGCTGCGGTCGATTTTGAACCAGCAGCGCGTGAACGGGAAACACGGGCTTCCCATCGACCGCGCGGTGCGCATCACCCTGGGCATCTGCGAGGCGCTGGACTACATGCACAAGCGTGGCGTGGTGCACCGCGACCTGAAGCCGGAGAACATCATGGTGGACGGCGAAGACCGCATCAAGCTGATCGATTTCGGCATCGCCATGAAGGAAGATGCGCGCCGGTTGACGTTTGCCAATCTCTCGCCCACCCTGGGCACGCCGGACTATATCTCTCCCGAGCAGGTGAAGGGGCAGCGCGGCGACCAGCGCAGCGATATCTATTCGCTGGCCATCATGTTCTACGAGATGCTCACCGGGCATGTGCCTTTCAGCGGGCCGAACCCGCTGGCGGTGATGAACGAGCGGGTGCTGAACGACCCCAAGCCGGCGCGCAGGCTGAACCCGGAGATTTCGCCTGAATTGCAGGAGATTCTCTATCGAGCCCTCGAACGCGACCCGCGCCACCGCTACTCGACCGCCGCCGAGATGGCCTGGGACCTGGAGCACCAGGAGCAGGTAGGCGTGGAAGAGGGCGAGCGACGGCAGCCATTGCGCATGAAGGGTTTTCGCGGGCAGCGGAAGCTGCTGCTCTATGCCGGCCTGGCGCTGGTGCCGATTCTGATCTTCGGGCTGATGGTGATGCTGGCGGGGCGGTGAAGCTTCGTTCCCAGGTCTCAAAGGCGAGACCTGGGGCACCCGAGCTTTCACGAGCCTTCAATATCCGAAAGACTATAAAGAGCGATAGATATGGATATCCCAGGTTAGGCGCGATGAGGCTGCGCCGAACCTGGGGCACCCGAGCTTTGAGGCCTGGGCACCCGGCGGGTCCTAATCCCTAATCCCTAATCCCTAATCCCTATTCCCTGCCTCACCGGTACGACTCGTCGCGATGAATCACGAACTCCGGATAGGCGCCTCCGCCCAGTTCGTGCAGGTCCATGCCGATGCGCTCGCCGTCGGGGTCCACGCGGAAAGGAACCACGCGGTTGAGCAGCCAGAAAAGCAGGTAGACCAGCGGCAGCAGGAAACCGAGCAGGGTGGCGATGCCCACCAGTTGGGCCAGCAGTTGTCCCGACTGAGGGGCAAAGAAGCCCGCGGCCAGCAATCCCCACAAGCCGCCGGCGGCGTGCACGGTAATTGCGCCCGAGGGGTCGTCGATGGAGAGAGCAAGCTCCAGCAGTTCGACCATGAGCGGGGTGACGATGCCCGCGACCAATCCGACGAACAGAGCCTCAACCGGCGTCACCAGGCCCGCGCAGGCGCTTGAAGCAACCAGGCCGGCGAGCCAGCCGTTGGCGCAGAGGCTGGCGTCGGGCTTGCCGAAACGAATGCTGGTTACGATGAATGTGGCCGCGAGAGCTGCCGCGGCGGAGAGAAGCGTGTTCACCGCCGCGACCGCCAGCACTCCCGGAGCCGCGTGCAGCCAGAGGATTGCTCCGGCCACGTTCCACGCCTGCCAGCCCACCAGCGCCAGCAGGCAGCCGAAGACCACGTAGACAGCGTTGTGGCCGGGCATTGCGGTGGCCAGGCCATCCTTGGGAAACTTGCCTTTGCGGGAGCCGGCGATCCACACCACGGCCAGAGCGCTCAAGCCGCCCAGCACGTGCACAGTGGCCGCGCCGCCGCCATCCAGAAAGCCCGCGCCGAGGCCGAAGTTGACGCCCAACTGCGACAGCCATCCGCCGCCCCAGATCCAATGCGCCGCGAGCGGAAAGACGATGGCGGCCAACACAGCGGCGGCTGCGCATCCAGCCGTCAAGCGCCAGCGGTCCATTCCCGAACCCCAGGGGATGAGAGCCGCCATGGCGACCGCGAGAAGTTCGAAGAGGAGGCCGAGCTGCGCATGGGGCAGAGCCGCGGCCAGTCCGCTCAGAAAGAAGGGCGACGCGCCCAGCCAGTTCCAAGTCTTGCCGGCCAACTGAAACGAGTGGCCCGCCGCACCTGCGGTGCCCACCCAGGCGGATCCGACCACGGCAAACACGATCACCGCCGCGGCCACAATCGCCACGCTGCCCAACAGGGCCTGTGCCGCCGAACGCGTTCGTCCCAGGCCGGTGTTGATGAGCGCCACGCCAGCTATGGCCAGCGGAGCCAGCAGAAGAAGCGCGAGGGTGAAGACAAATGTGACATCGGAGAGGGCGGGAGCCGGTGCTGGGGTCATGGACGGCGATCCTCGCGAGCTTCCATGTGTCCGCGCACCGCAACGGCCAGTCCCATTCCTTCGACCGCCAATCCGCAGAGGACAAACGCAGTCCGCGGCCCCGGCGCGGGAAACAAAATGAGTGCGGCTAAGGAGAGAAAGAATCCGGCTGGCATCACCAGCAGTCCGGCGTACTTCATGGCTCTTCCCTTTCAGGCATTCACTCGATGGACGCCCGCCCACCGGACTTGAAGTCCGCATTGCAGGATGGTTTGTCGCTGAAGGCGTCTGACGGAAACGCTTTTATGAATTCTAATGCATGGGTTTGTGGGGATCGCCGCAAGCCGTGGTTCTTGGCGCTCAGCCGGCGGGCGGGTTTTCTGCAACGCGCGTCGACGCCCTTACGATTTCTTTTCGGCAGGCGGCCAATAATGTCCCATGTACATTCGTCTTGACCGGGCCCACAGGGTCCTTCCTGTTCTCCTCGGCATCGTCACTCTTGCGGGCGTGGGAGTTTTGTTCGTCTGGGACGGCTTCCCGCGGCTTTTCCCTGCCAGAAGTCATGACGTTCTGGCGGCCTTTCCGCTGGCCATGATCGCTTTTGCATATCTCGTCTACCAGGTTGCGCACCGGCCTGCGCGGATGGAATTCGCCAAGGCGATCATGCTGGCCGTCGCGTTTCTCTTCTGGGCGGCGAACCAGTTCTGGCCGGACCTGCGCCAGGCGACACTCTTCAACGACGTGGCCATCGCGCTCTTCGTCCTTGATGTCTTTCTGGTCATGGCCGGCTGGCCGGCGGCATCCGTGGACGAGTCGTTTGCCGAGACCTGCGCCGATCCGCCGAGCGAGGAAAAGTTTTAGCACGACCAACGACGGTGAACACCGTAAATCAAGCACTCGCTGCCGCGTTCACAAGTGCGAAGACGATGGCTTTCCGAAAGGAGTGAGCGCTGCATTTTCCGGGCAAGTTATTTGTGGACTGGCGCAGTCCGGAATTGACGTGTTATTTTAGTCGCACTATTCCATCTTCTGGTACGCCTGCGGCCAGGGGTGCGTGGTGGTTTTCCCGGCGATTGCCCTTATCACAACCAGTTTTCTTTTCAAGAGATTACAAAATCTGCGACGAAGCAACTTTTTCACAGATTTTGCAGTCGAACATTGCTATAGGGGGAGCGCAGGCTGCTATATTGATTTTTCGGGGTTCTCCACCTCTCGGGTGAGTTTTGCCCAAGAACGAAGATTGTACACAACATGTGTGACCGCCAGCACAGCGCACGCATCCACCAATGAAAATCAAGCAGGGAAGCATTCATGGCGCAGATTTTTGATCGCAGCTCCAATGCTTTGGCTCGCGCTAGCCTGGTTTTGACAGGGCTGATCGTGATTGCCCTGGGGGTTACGCTGGACCAGTTGCAGCGTTCGCCCTGGGTGACGCGGCAGGGCCAGCGCCCCGACCAGCCGGTGCCCTTCAGTCACAAGCACCACGTGCAGGGGTTGGGCATCCAGTGCCAGTACTGTCATGTGACGGTGGAGAAATCGAGCTACGCCGGAATCCCGCCGACCAAGACCTGCATGAACTGCCACGCGCAGATCTGGACCAACGCGCAACTGCTGGAGCCGGTGCGGCAGAGCTGGGCTAGCGGCCAGTCGCTGGTGTGGACCAAGGTGCACGACCTGCCCGACTACGTCTATTTCAGCCATGAGATTCACGTGAACAAGGGTCTGGGCTGCTCGACATGCCACGGCCGCGTGGACCAGATGCCGCTGATGTATGCGCAGAACACGCTGCAGATGGAGTGGTGCCTGGACTGCCATCGCAACCCGGCCAAAAATCTGCGGCCGACGAGCGAGATTTACAACATGGCCTGGGAAGCGCCGGCCGAGGATCGCCCGGTGTGGTGCGCGGTGGGCGGCGAGCAGGCAGGGACGCCGACAGCCCAGAGCGTGAGCTGCGTGACCAGGGACCCGGCGCAATCCGGCGTTCAAGTGGCGTCGCTGCAGATGCCGTCGCTCGGCGCTCATGGCGTTGCGCCGTACGCAGGCAACGACGCAATCGGCGTTACCCAGTACAAGAAGTTCACCAGCCAGGACGAGTTGGGACATTTCCTGGTGGATCACTACAAGATTCGCACTCCCAAGGATCTGGCCAGTTGCGAGGTCTGCCACCGATGAGCAGACAAAAGGTGAAGGGAACGACAAATATGACGGGCAAAGAGGCTTCGGAAATGGGTAGAAGCTTGGGCCAGATCCACGAAGAGCATGCCTCAGGGGCTAAAGCCCACGATCATCCTGCTGGCATCGACACCGGGGCTGAAGCCCCGGCCTACCGCTCAGGGGCTGAAGCCCGCGGCGATTTTTCCGCCGCTGCGGCGCGACCAAAGTCGAGCCCCGATTTAAAGCCCGCGAGCGAACCGATGACCCTGGCCCAGGTGCGCGAAGAGTTGAAGGGCGCGAGGGGGAAAAAATACTGGCGGTCGGTGGATGAGCTGGCCGACACGGCGGAGTTTCAGGCCGCGGTGGAGCGCGAGTTTCCCTCGGCGGCGCAGGAGTGGGTCGATCCGGTTTCTCGGCGCGGCTTCATGAAGCTGATGGGCGCGTCGCTGGCGCTGGCCGGTCTGGCCGGTTGCACCAAGCAGCCCGACGAGCCGATCTATCCCTACGTCAAAGCGCCGGAAGATTTGATTCTCGGCAAGCCGATGTATTTTGCGACGGCGCATCCGTTCGTCACCGGCGCGGTGCCGCTGCTGGTGAAGAGCGACCAGTTCCGGCCCATCAAGATCGATGGCAATCCAGAGCACTCGTACAACCAGGGCTCGTCGGATCCGTTCACGCAGGCGACGCTGCTGGACCTCTATGATCCGGACCGCTCGCAGCATGTAACCTATCGCGGGGAGAATCGCGAGTGGGCGGAGTTTGCCGAGGAACTGCGGATCAAGGTGGCGTCGACAAAGGACGGGACGGGGATTTATTTCCTGAGTTCGACGATTACCTCGCCCACGCTGGCGCGGCAGTGGTCTGAGGTCCAGAAGAAGTTTCCCAAAGCGAAGCTTGTGCAGTATGACCCGGCGGTGGCCGGGACTTCGCTTGAGAGAACCAATGGTGGGGTTCAGTACAACCTCGCTGAAGCTGATCTGATTGTTTCGCTGGACGCTGATTTCCTTTCAGGAGCGAGCTATCCGGGCTTCCACAAGCTGACGCGCGATTATGCAGAGCGGCGCAAAGACCCCAACAAGCTGAATCGCCTTTATGCAATCGAGTCGACGCCCACGACAACGGGAATGAAGGCCGATCATCGGCTGGGGTTGCGAGCTAGCGAAATACCGGCTTTTGCGGCGGAGCTGGCCAAGGCGGTTGGTTTCCCTGCCGGCGATGCGGTTGAAACTTCAGAATATTCGTGGACCGATGAGCAAAAAAAATTCCTGGCCGTGCTGGCAAAAGATCTGAAGGCACACGCTGGTCGGTGTGTGGTGATTCCGGGACTGTATCAGGACTCTTCAGTCTGGGCACTCGCCCTGGCTCTCAATTTGTCGCTTGGCAATGTGGAAAAGACTGTCATTGTTTCCTCGCCGGTGAACCCCTTGCCGAGCAATCAATTCGATGATTTCAAGATGTTGGTCGCGGATCTGAACGCAGGCAAAGTGGAATGGCTAGTCATTCTGAACGCGAATCCAATCTACGATGCGCCTGCCGATCTTGAATTTGCCGCGGCTTTTGACAAGGCGAAAATAGTTGCGCACCTGGGCTCGCATTACGACGAGACCGGACACGAGGCGCACTGGCACATTCCGGCGGCACACTTTCTGGAATCGTGGTCGGATGCGCGCGCGTATGACGGCACCGTTTCGATTGTGCAGCCGATGATCGATCCGCTCTATGGCGGCAGGACGGCGCACCACATCTTCCAGGCGCTGCTTGATGAGCCGGGATTGAGCCCATATGATGCTGTGCGCGAGACCTGGAAAACCTCACTTCAAGGCGACTTCGAGGAGGTCTGGCGCAAGTCTCTGCACGCGGGATGGGTTGACGGCTCTGCGTTCCGCATGAGCATGGCTGCGGGCGAGTTCAAAGCCATGGGTGGGCACGACCTGGGCCCGGTCCCCGCGCCTGCTCCCAAAGACTCCATCGAAATCATCTATCGCCCCGACCCGAATATTTACGACGGGCGGTGGTCGAATGTGGGCTGGCTGCAGGAGTTGCCCAAGCCGGTGACCAACCTGAGCTGGGACAATGCGGCGATTGTTTCCGGGGCGACGCTAACCAAGTACGGCCTCGAAGAAGACGACATTGTCGAACTGACGGTGCAGGGCCGCAAGGTCAAGGCACCGGTGATTGTTGCGCCGGGCCATCCGGATAACTCGGTCACGGTGCACCTGGGCTATGGCCGCGAGTTTGCCGGGCGCGTGGGCTCGCCCGCCGGCTTCAACGCCTACCTGATTCGGACTGCGGCTTCCCCGTTTTACGCCGTGGGCTCGATGAAGAAGGTGGAAGGCAAATGGGGCGTGGCGATTACCAAGAGCCACTACCAGGACCACCGCGGCGAGCGGTTTGGCCAGCCCAAGGGCCACGATAATAACTCGCTTGAAGCCGATGAGGCCATTAACGAACGCGGCATCATCCGCTACGCAACGCTTGATGAGTACAAGGCCAACCCCGGTTTTGCCAACGAGGGCGAGGGCCACGAGAAGACCGACAAGAGCAACACGCTGTTTCCCAACTGGGAGTACAACGAGGCCAATGCCTGGGGCATGTCGATCGACATGGCGAGTTGCACGGGCTGCAACGCCTGCATCGTGAGCTGTTATGCCGAGAACAATATCGCGGTGGTGGGCAAGCAGCAGGTGCGCATCGGACGCAACATGCAATGGCTGCGGATTGACACATACTTTGAAGGCGATCTGGCCGCGCCCCGCGCTCACTTCCAGCCCATGGCCTGCCAGCACTGCGAGAACGCTCCCTGCGAGCAGGTTTGCCCGGTGGGCGCCACGGTGCACACGCCCGAGGGGCTGAACGCGATGGTCTACAACCGCTGCGTAGGCACCCGCTACTGCTCCAACAACTGCCCCTACAAGGTGAGGCGCTATAACTTCCTGCTGTTCTCCGATTTTGAAACGGAGAGCCTGAAGCTGTTGCGCAATCCGGATGTCTCAGTGCGCTCGCGCGGCGTGATGGAGAAGTGCAGCTACTGCGTGCAGCGCATCTCGGCGGCCAAGATCGAAGCCGACAAGGGGAACCGCGCGGTGCGCGACGGCGAGATCCAGACCGCCTGCCAACAGGCCTGCCCGGCTTCGGCAATTACTTTCGGCAACCTGAACGACAAGGGCAGCCGGGTGGCCAAACTGCAAGCCGACGAGCGCAGCTACCAGGTGCTCGCCGATCTGAATACCCGTCCGCGGACGAAGTATGTGGCCGCGGTTCTGAATCCGAACTCCGAACTTCAAGATGCGCCGGTGGAGCACACGCCGGCGAAGGGTTGAGGAATATGAATGGTCTCTTGCGATGGCGCCGACATTCCCTCAGGGGCTAAAGCCCCCGTTTGTCTTTGCTGAATTGAATGTACGGGTTAAAGCCCGTACCCTTCAAAATGCGAACTTGATCGGATATTTCTTACGAGGCTCGAAGCCACGATGGCAACCAGCGAAGTGAAACACGACCACGCGATTGATCCGGCGACTGGAGAATTTCGCGTCATCGCGCCCGGCCAGACCTTCCGGTCGGTCACCGAGAAGATCTCGCGCATTGTGCTTACGCCGCAGACGCCGCTGGGCTGGTTCGCCTTTTTCGGCGTGGCGGGCGCCGGGGCGACCATGCTGTTGGTGGCCGTCACCTGGCTGTTCCTCAAGGGCGTGGGCATCTGGGCCATCACCCAGCCGGTGGCCTGGGGATTCGCCATCATCAACTTTGTGTGGTGGATCGGCATCGGCCACGCGGGCACGCTGATCTCCGCCATTCTGCTCTTGTTCAAGCAGGGCTGGCGCAACTCCATCAGCCGCTTTGCCGAGGCCATGACCATCTTTGCCGTGGTCTGCGCCGGCATGTTTCCGCTGATCCACATTGGCCGCCCGTGGCTGGGGTACTGGATGCTGCCCTATCCTGCCACTATGGAAGTCTGGCCGCAGTTCCGCTCGCCGCTGTTGTGGGACGTCTTCGCGGTATCCACTTATGCCACCATCTCGGTGGTGTTCTGGTACGTGGGCATGGTTCCCGACTTCGGCACCTTCCGCGACCGGTCGCAGTCCAAAATCGCACAATATATTTACGGCATCCTGTCGCTGGGCTGGCGGGGGTCGGTGCGCCACTGGATGCGCTACGAGACCGCCTCGCTGCTTTTGTCCGGTTTGGCTACGCCGCTGGTGCTCTCGGTGCACACGGTCATCAGTTTTGATTTTGCCGTGGCCGTGCTGCCGGGATGGCACACTACCATCTTCCCGCCTTACTTTGTGGCCGGCGCAATTTACTCCGGCTTCGCCATGGTGCTTACGCTGGCCATTCCGCTGCGCAAGTTCTATCACCTTGAAGGCCTGGTTACCGAGCGCCACATCGATAACATGGGCAAGGTGATGCTGGCCACCGGCTTCATCGTGGCCTATGGGTACGGCATGGAAGTGTTCATGGCCTGGTACTCGGCCTCGCACTGGGAAGCCTTCATGATGTGGAACCGCATGTTCGGGCCCATGGGCTGGGCTTATTGGGTTCTGATTGTCTGCAACCTCGCGATTCCGTTGACGACGCTGTGGTCGCGCAAGCTGCGCACCTCGATTGCGTTCATGTTCTTCATCTCCATCGTGGTCAACACCGGCATGTGGTTTGAGCGCTTTGTGATTATCGTGACCAGCCTCTACCGCGATTTTCTGCCCTCGGCGTGGGGAACCTACCGCGCCACCAAGTGGGACTACATGACCTTTGTGGGCACGCTGGGCCTGTTCACCTCACTGTTCCTGTTATTCGTGCGCTTCCTGCCCATGATTCCCATGAATGAAATCCGCATGTTGCTGCCCGCGGCCAAGATCACTCCCAAGACCGCAGCGAAGGCTGGTGACTGATGCCCCCACGCGAAGGAACGTACGGCCTGCTGGCCGAATTCGATACGCCGAGCGATCTGGTTCGCGCCGCGCGCCAGGCGCGGCAGGACGGCTGGCGCCGCATGGATTGCTACACGCCCTACCCGGTGGAAGAAGCCGCCGAAGCCATCGGCTTCCATCGCAACAAGGTGCCGTTGATTACTCTTGTGGGCGGGCTGATGGGCCTGGTGGCCATGTTTCTGCTTGAGACATGGATCTCGGTGCTGGCCTATCCGTTGAACATTGGCGGGCGTCCGCTCTACTCCTGGCCGGCCTTCATTGTGCCCGCCTATGAATGGACCATCTTGTTCGCGGGACTTTCAGCGGGCTTTGGCATGTTCGCCTTGAACGGGCTGCCGGCACTTTATCACCCGCTGTTCAACGCGCCCAACTTCCGCGACGGCGCCACCACGGACAAGTTCTTCCTGTGCCTTGAAGCGCTGGACCCCAAGTTCGACCTGGTGGAAGCGAAGAAATATCTGGAAGGCTTTCAGCCGGTTTCAGTGGTGGAGGTGGAGTACTGATGCCGAACAGGGAACAGGGAACAGGGAACAGGGAACAGAGAGCGACCCGGGCAAGCGCACTCTTCGCGCTCGCGGCTCTCCTGTTCATCTCGGGCTGCAGGCAGGACATGCAGGACCAGCGCGGCGCGCGTCCGCAGGTGGTGAACACCGTGGCCCGCGGCCAGTTGCGCGAGGACAGCTATTTCTATACCGGCGTGGTGCAGGGCGCGAACGGCTATCGCGAAGAGAAAGAGCTGATGCCGTTTCCGGTCACTCTGGACGTGCTGAAGCGCGGGCAGGAGCGGTTCAACATCTATTGCACGCCGTGCCACTCGCGCGTGGGCAACGGGCTGGGCGAGATTGTGGAGCGCGGTTACAAGCCGGCCGCCAACCTGCACGACCAGGTGCGGCTGTCGCAACCCATTTCGCACTACTTCTACGTGATGACCCACGGTTATGGGGCCATGCCGGACTACGCTGCGCAACTGACCCCGGTGGACCGCTGGGCGGTGGCGGCTTACATCCGCGCGCTGCAGTTGAGCCAGGCGGCCAAGGTGGCCGACGTACCCTCGGGCGTAGAAGTCAGAAGCTTGCAAGACATTGCCACGGACCTGGGGCACGCGGAATATGCCCAGCCCTGGACGCTGCCGGATTCGGCCGTGCAAGCGCGGGCGCATGACGCCAGCCAGGGCACGCCGGCGCTGGCTCCGGCCAATCCGGCCGATCCGGCGATCAAGATTCCCGCAACCAAACCGGCCCCGGCGGCCAAGTAAGGACTTACGGAATG
>JBEKTB010000053.1:0-20531 GCA_049516495.1 Occallatibacter sp. | reverse complement strand
ACGAGAATCCGGAAACCTGCTAGAGGGTCGCTCCCTGGTTGGGATTGCGGCGCAGTTGCCAGCAGGGATTTTGGCCCGCCTGCGGAAAGAGCGAGACCGAGCAAGGCACATCGACGGAGCCGAGATAATCGAACTCCTGCTTGTTGCCCTTGAGCGGGATGGTGACATAGCGGTTCACAGTAACCTTGCCCCTGGGCGAGCCGCGCAGCTTGAACACCACCCAGTCGCCTCCGTAGGTGGCGACAAAGGCGGCCACAAGCACCACGATCAATCGCTGCAGCCAGACAATCAACCAACGCATCATGCGGACTCAACTCTCTTTGAACAGATGGGAATCTTCCTTGAGTGCGATGCCGGTAAGCTGGCGGCGTCGCGCTTCAGCGAGGAAGAAAGCCAGTTGGGCGGCTGCCTGGGCGTAGCTGAGGCCCTCCGCGCGGATGTTTGAAATGCAGTTGCGTTCGGCGTCGGTGCGGCCCGGGCGCGGCGCCCAGGTAATGTAGGCGCCGAGCGAGTCCGGCGAACTGAGGCCGGGGCGTTCGCCGATGAGCACCACAGACAGTTGCGCGCCTAACACCGCGCCGATCTCATCCCCGATGGCCACGCGGCCCTGTTCGACCACGGCGATGGGCGCGAGACTCCAGCCTTCGATCTGCGGGAGCAATTCCTGGAGCAGCGGAGGCGCGTGCCGCTCGACGGCCAGGGCCGAGAGGCCGTCGGCCACAATAATCGCCACGTCCCAGTTGCCCGGGTGCAGGGCCGCACGGCTGGTCTCGTCGAGCCGTCGGCCCAGATCCGGGCGCTGCAGATAGGTTGCGCGGTCCATGGCCGCCGAATGCAGCCGCAGAACCGAGCCGCCGGAGATTTTGGCGATGTCGGTCGCCAGCGCAGCAGCCTCAAGCCGAGCATGAACGGCGTCGCGGGCTTGGGCGTGGGCACGCTGGAAGCTGAGCAGGTCGCGAGTCTCAAGGCTGACTCCCGTGCGGCCCAATCCGACACGGGCCGGGGTAAGCGACCGCAACCGGGAGGACAGGGCTGGGGCTGACTTGATGGTTTCGCTCATGCAGGCAACAGCCTCTCCGGGTGGTTGGCCTCGAGAGCCAGGCGATTGAAGCTGTCGCCCGCGAGCCAAGCCTCAAACTCCGGCGCAGGCCGGAGACCGAAGACCCGGCGCAGGTAAAGCGCGTCGTGGAAGCTGGTGCTCTGGTAGTTGAGCATCACGTCGTCGGCGCCCGGCACACCCATGATGTAATTGACACCGGCCGCGCCCAACAGGGTGAGCAGGGAGTCCATATCGTCCTGGTCGGCCTCAGCGTGGTTTGTGTAACAGACGTCGCAACCCATGGGCAGGCCCAGCAGCTTGCCGCAGAAATGGTCTTCAAGTCCGGCGCGGGAGATCTGCTTGCCATCAAACAGATATTCCGGCCCGATAAAGCCGACCACGGTGTTCACCAGCATGGGCTGGAAGCGGCGCGCCACCGCGTAGGCGCGCGCTTCCAGGGTCTGCTGGTCAACGCCATGGTGGGCGTTGGCCGAGAGCGCCGAGCCCTGGCCGGTCTCGAAATACATCACGTTGTCGCCAGTGCGGCCGTCGGCACACGCTGCGCCGCGGTGAAGTGACTGGCCGGCCTGGTGAGCTTCTTCGAGCAGCGCCAGGCTGACGCCGAAGCTGCGGTTGGCCGCCTCGGTCCCGGCGATGGACTGAAACAGCAAGTCAACAGGCGCTCCAGTCTCAAGCGCGGCCATCTGGGTGGTGATGTGGGCCAGCACGCAGCTCTGCACGGGAATCTGGAACCGCTGGCGCAGCGCGTCGACGAGCCGCAGCAGTTTGGTGGTGACGGCCACGTTGTCGCCAGCCGGGTTGATCCCTATGACGGCGTCGCCGGAGCCAAGCAGAAGGCCGTCGAGAATTGACGCCGCGATACCGGCAGGATCGTCGGTGGGGTGGTTGGGCTGCAGGCGCGCGCTCAGCCGCCCGGCCAGACCGACGGTCGTGCGAAAGCGCGTGACCACGCGGATTTTGGACGCGGCGGCAATCAGGTCCTGCACGCGCATGAGTTTGCTCACGGCCGCGGCCATCTCGGGCGTGAGTCCCGTTGCCAGAGCCGCTAGGCGGTCGCCGGTCGCTTCGTCGGAGAGCAGCCAGTTGCGCAACTCGCCCACGGTGAGCGACCGCACCGGCGCAAAGGCCCGGGTGTCGTGGGTATCGACGATCAGTCGCGTAACCTCGTCCGCCTCGTAAGGAACCACCTGCTCGTTGAGAAAATGAGCCAGCGGCAGATCGGCCAGGGCAAACTGCGCCGCTATCCGCTCCTCGGCCGAGTTCGCAGCCACGCCCGCCAGCACATCGCCGCTGCGCAGGGGCGTGGCCTTGGCCAGCAATTCGCGCAGATTGGCGAACGTGTAGCGGGTGCTGCCGACGGTGTGGGCGAACATCATGCGGTTGAGATTAGACTATCCGAGGCCCGGCCTGTGGGCCAGCGCATCAAACCGGGCTCAGTCGCAATCTCAAAAAAGTATTGAGCTCCGCGCGGGAACGGCCAGATCGCTACGCGGTCTCTGAGAAGACCTCGAGGGGCGCGAAGACCCGGAAGCAGTTTCGACCTTGCGCCTTGGCACGGTAAAGGGCCGCGTCCGCATACTTCAGCAGTCTTTCGGAATCGAAATCTCCCTCAGAGGCAACGCAGAGCCCAATGCTGACAGAGACCGGCACTTCGCTGCCCGCAAAAGAAATGGGAGATGCCAGAGTTTCCACCATGGTCGCGGCAATCTTCTCCGCGGCCTTCAAATCGCCTAAATCGGGGAGAAGCACGACAAACTCATCTCCACCCATTCTGGCGACAGTATCGCTCTTGCGCACAGCCTCCAGGAGTCGCCCGGCGGTAACACGCAATACGTCGTCGCCGGCAAGGTGGCCAAATGTATCGTTGATGATCTTGAAGTTGTCGATATCCACCATGAGAAGCGCAAGGCCCTTTTGATGGCGTTTGGCGGTCTCAACGGCGGCATTCAGCCGATCGTTCAGAAGCAGACGGGTCGCCAGTCCGGTCAGGGCGTCGTGGAGAGCCAGGTGGCGAAATTGCTGCTCACTTTCGCGAAGAAGAATTGTCTGGTGCTCGACGCGCCTTCTGAGCACAATCACCCAGCCAAGTACAAAAAGCGTAGCAGTCAGTGCCAAGGCCATCACCACAAGAGCATGAGCCGCCGTCCACCAGGATGGTTTCTGAACGACGACCGCATCCGCAGGTGAGCGCATGAGGATCCGAAGCGCCCTCGGTACGGCCGTTCCTATTCCCGATCCGCTTCTTTGCTCATCGAGTTGGACCGAACAGATTCCTGTTACGCGGAGAATGCTCCCGTTTTTCCATCCGTTGATTGCGGGTCCGGCCAGTCCCTGGGGAAGTATCGCGGTGAATATGGACTTTCCTGAGACGAGAAGCAGCGCGGTGTCCGACGAGACCAGGTCGCGGGAAACCAGTTGGCCATCGATCTGGATGAGTTGGGATTCATACCCGCCACGCAGTGCTTGTTCCGCAGTGACGGGCACAGCCGCAATGGGTATGGCAACTGCAGACACTGCTGTTTCGAACACCGCATCCCTCATCACGGGCGCGCTTTCCTCCGCCTTGACGAAGCCCGCAAGGTCGATGAGTTCGCCGACGTGCAGTTGCGTGGTCTGATCCGTTTGCGCGCATATCCCCTGCACAGAATCCCGTATGCAAACCGACGAGCCCGGCCACTGAAGGGTTACTCTTCCTTGAATGTGTACCCGGTGAGCCAACAGGGGCGCCTCGTCCCACCGCAGCAATTTGTAGACAGGAAAGATCGGGAGCTTGAACGGATCGTCCGGAGGAGCCTCCACCACTTTCACCGCGGAAAGATTGGGACATTGCAGGCGAACGCCGATCAACTGCCGGCGGCTGACGTCGAACAAAGGGCCTACATTGGCGCGGATATGGACCTTTGCGTCGACCAGGCTGGAGTAGCTGCCCCCCGCCTCCCTCACGATCACAACCGCAATGGCCCCTTCCGCCATCGCCAGTTGCAAACTGACGTGACGGTCGTCCAGCCGGACCGAATGAATAATGCCCTCGACCTCCACCCACTGCCCGTCTTCTGCGCCGGACAAAAGCCGAGCCAGGCCCGGCCTGTCAGGGTTTTCCGGGAGCCCTGAGTATCCAATCACCTTGATTTGGGGCTGACTGACGATGGGAGCAAACTCTCCGGGATTGCTGACGCCGCTGAGGTCAATCAGCGATCCAGCCTGCAGCGATCCATACTGACCCTGGGGAAGGTCGACAAAAATGCATCCTGTCGAATCGTGAACGAACAATCCGGTGCGCTTGGCGCCGACCTCTGGATCGAAAAAGGTGACTACCACCCGTAGATGGATGGGATAACGGCGCGCCGCTTCCGCGCTGCTGAGACTGTGCACCTGGCGTGCCGTGGTGAGCGTGGGCAGACTGGCTGCCGACTCCCTTTCGGTGGATGCACCTGCTGCCTGCGCCGCTCGACCGCCGCAGGGGAAGAGAAGGGCCACAAAGAGGACGAACAGGGCAGCATCGGTTCTGGAAATCCAAGCCGGCTGGAAACTAACCTGCGCGCGCTTCTCCCTGCAGTCACGGGTCGCGTCGATCACCCGTTCGTGCCGGGTTTCGCTCTTTCCAGCTCTAAATGAGGCTTCAATTCTCAAAACGACGCGCCATCCCGGGCGGCCAGAGCAATTGCGATTCACATGTCGCCGTTTCGGCGCCCTTGACGGCAGTTCCGTCCTGTCGAGGAGAAAAGCCGCTGAATCACGTGGTCTCTTTAAAGATCTGGATCGAAAATGCCCTAGCCGCCGCTCGACACCGAACGCACCATCAACTCTATCGGCAGACGAAGAACGCGCTATCACCTCCGGCACAGATCGTGCATCATTTGGCAGGCTGGAGCGACTCCTGCGACTGCGTTCTGACCTTGTTCTCTCTTGCCGGGGCGATTCCAGAACTCCGCGAGCAGCGGGATGAAATCCGGCTGGGGAACACTCGACTTAGAGCGAGAGCGCTCGCCTTTTGCCGTGATTGCTGCGATATGCTGAAGGCCAGGACGATCCCCGATGCCCCGCTCCGCACTCATTCTGGAATTTCTGTTGCTGTTTGTGGTCTTGCCGCTGGCGTACCGGTTTTCGCCGCTGCGCGTGCCGGCGCTGCCGCTGTTGTGGATGGTGGCGTGCTATGCGGGTTGGCAGTTGCTGCGCGACCCGCGGTTCGACCGGGCTCAGCTGTGGTGCGCGAATCGGCTGCCGGGCCAACTGGCCGCGATCCTGGCCGTGTTTGCGGTTGCCGCCCTGGTGATCTGGCTGGGAGTGCGACGCTATGCACCCCAACTGGAATGGAGCCTCGTGCGCCAGCATCCGTGGCTCTGGGCGCTTGTGATGATGGTTTACCCGGTGCTGTCGGTCTATCCGCAGGGCCTGCTCTACCGGGCTTTCTTTTTCGAGCGCTACGCCGGGCTGTTTCCCGGCAAATGGACGATGGTCGTGGCCAGCGCGGCGGCCTTCGCATTTCTGCACATCGTCTTTCGCAACTCGCTGGCCGTGGCGCTCACTTTCGCGGGTGGACTGCTGTTCGCCGCGCGCTATGCGGAAACGGGATCGCTGGCGACTTCGAGCTTTGAGCACGCGCTCTACGGATGCTTTCTGTTTACCGTGGGCCTTGGTCAGTATTTCTACGAGGGAACGATTGCGACAGTAAGCGTGGCGGTGCGGCGGTAAGGTCTTGAGGAATCGCTCTTCAAGAGCCCGCCGATGGCAGCCATGTTACCCTGTCGGCACCATGCGTGTTCTCTCGTTTCTTGCGCTCTTCTTGACAATGGCGGTGCCGATCCTTGGACAGACGGCGACAGGCACTGAGCCGGGCCTGCCCAGGGAGCCTCGCGAAATCTTCGCGGCCGCGACGTCGCTCTATAACTTCAGCGACGCGGCGCTCAAGCCCTGGCGCCTGAAGGCCACGTACCAGCTTTACGACGAAAAGGGCGAGCCCTCCGAGCAGGGAACTTACGAATACTGGTGGGTCTCGCCACACGTGTATCGCAGTACCTGGACCCGCCCAGGCGCAACCCACACCGATTGGCACACAGCCGATGGGAAGCATGCATACCTGGTTACGGGAGGACCCCTCAGGTTTTTTGAATACAAGCTGCAAGGCGCTCTTTTGTCGCCATTGCCGGATTCCCTGGATGTGGATCCGGCCATGGCCCGCATGGAAAGACAAACGGTGTCGTTCGGCAGCATCAAGCTCCCATGCATCATGGTCATTCCTCTCATGCCAGAGCATGAACTGTTGCAGACCGTTCCGTTGGGCTTGTTTTCCACTTACTGCTTCGATCCGCAAAAGCCAATCCTGCGGGTCAACTATTCCTTTGGCACAGTGGCCATGGAATTCAACAAGATCGTCAAGGTGCAGAACTCGTATTTGCCTCGTGAAATTCTGCTTTTCGAGGGAAAACGCAAGATTCTTTCCGCCGAGGTGGACACGATCACCGGCTTGGCGCCGTCCGACCCCGCGTTGACCCCCGCACCGGAAGCAACTGTGGTTGGGATGGAGAAAGTGCAAATCAGCGCAGGCATCGCGGTTGGAAATCTGATCAAGAAACAGATTCCCATCTATCCTCAGGACGCCAAGATCGCTCACGTTTCCGGCACAGTGGTTCTCAAGGCCACGATTGGCGTGGATGGGGGAATTCACGATCTGCGCATAGTTTTGGCCCCCTGGCCGTCCCTGGCGGCCTCGGCCTTATGGGCGGTCTCTCACTGGGAGTACAGGCCCTACCTGTTGAATGGCAAGCCGGTCGACGTGGAAACGACAATCAACGTCATCTTTGCGCTTGAGCGGTAGCGCCCCGCCTGTGGGTTGGAAAAAACGAAGAGGACCAGCCGAATCCGGCTGGCCCTCTTCAATTCCCGAAACGAATTGCGAGTTAGCTCTTCACCGAGGCGGCGCGGGCAGAGATGCCGCTGAGTTCGGCGGCGCGGGCTTCGGCGTAGGCTGCGGCACCCATCAGCGCGGCGCGGCTTTCCAGGATGATGCGCACCGGCATGTGGATCAGCAACTGGCTCAGCCGGCCCTTGTCGGTGAAGGACTTCATGAAGGCGCCGTCCTTCAGCTTTTCCAGAATGCGGGGCGCAATGCCGCCGCCCACGTAGACGCCGCCCACCGACAGAACCTTCAGCGCCAGGTTGGCCGCTTCGGCGCCATAGGCGGAGACGAACATGTCCATCGCCTTCTCGCAGATTTCACTGCGCGCGGCCAGGGCCAATTCGGTGATCACGGCATTAGGGTCTTCGGCCGCGATGCGCTCGGCCAGCCAGGCCGGCTCGTCGATGCCGCGAACCTCGCGGAGAAACTCATAAATGTTGGTCAGGCCCATGCCGCTGACCACCCGCTCAAAGCTAATGCGCCCGTTGTATTTCTGCTTGAGGAAGCGCAGCAGGTCGATCTCGTCTTCGTTGCGCGGTGCGTAGTCTGTGTGGCCGCCCTCGGAGGGGTAGGGAGTGTGGCTGTGGCCATTCCACACCAGGAAGCCCTCGCCCAGACCGGTTCCGGCAGCGATCAGGGCGCGGTTGCCCATCTGGCTGGCATCGCCTTCTGAGAGCGTGTAGATCTGGTCGGCGGAGAGCTCAGCCACGCCGTAGCCGTTGGCCTCAAGATCGTTGATCAGGAAGACGTGGGTGATGCCGAGGCCAGTGGACAACTCATGGCTGTCCAGCGTCCAGGGCAGGTTGGTGAGGCGCAGGCGGCCGTTGCGCACGGGTCCGGGCACGCCAAAGCATGCCGCGGTTACCTTGTTCGCTCCAAGAAACTCTTTTACGATCTCTTCCAGGCCAGAGTAGTCCTTGGCCGGGTACCGCTCGTCGCGGGCATGCTGAAGTTTTCCATTAATAAAGTCATACAGCGCCAGGTGAACCTTGGTGCCGCCTACATCGCCCGCCAAAATCATCGTTCTCTCTCCAAAACTCCGCAGCCTTCCCCATCTGTCGCGGGTAAAAGCGCGGCTGCAGCCTTATCCAGGATCAGAGTGAGTATACCGCTTGAGGGCCAAATCAACTGGCTGGGCAGCCTCTCCACGTCGCTCGGCCCGGTCAGTACTTCGTTCAAAATGGAGGCCTTCTCCTGCCCTGAGATCAGGAAGAAGACCGAACTGGCGCGGTTGATCACCGGCCAGGTGAGCGTGATGCGCCAGGTATCCATCTGGGGAACGCGGTTGGCAGTCGCCAGCCTGCTCATCTCGTGAATCGCCTCGGTGTGGGGGAAGATGGATGCAGTGTGGCCGTCGTCGCCGAGCCCCAGCGAGACGAGATCGAAGCGCGGACTTTCGGCGCCCTCCAGGCGGAAACTGTTGCGCAATTCGGACTCGTACCGGGAGGCGGCCTTCTGGGGATCAAGTTCGCCTTCGATGCGGTGAATCTGATTGGGCTTGAGTGGCACGTGGTCCAGCAGCGCCTCACGCGTCATGCGGAAGTTGCTTTCCGGATCGCTGGGAGGAACCGAACGCTCGTCTACCCAATACAACTCGAGCCTGTCCCAGGGCATTCGGCTGCGCCAGGGCAAATCAGGATCGCCCAACGCCTGAAAGGCCGCTTTGGGCGTAGAGCCGCCGCTGATGGCGATGCGGGCGCGGCCGCGGCCAGCCACTGCTTCGCCGGCCATCTCGACAAAATACTGAGCCGCCCGATTAGCCAGGGCCGTTGCATCCGGCTCCACGTAGTACTTGATTCTGAGCAGTTTGCCCGCGCGCATGGTTTGCCTCTCCCTTCTAAGTTACTCGAAAAATCCCAATGTCACGTAAAAACTCACCCTGACGTAGCAGGATGCCAGAGTTACTCGATGGGCCGGGAATCCATCTTGAGCCAGGCTGCCGACTGGCGAAACCATGCTTTGAGGTTGGTGGAAAGATATCCGGCCCACATCGGCGAGTCCTCTCCGCGGTCTTTGGCGAAGCGGGCCAGCGCATAGGCGTAGACCGGCTCCGACAGGTAGCCGAGCCGCTCCATCGACCAGCCTTGCCGGCTGTCTTCCTGGTACTGTTGGAAGCGGCGAGCGGCGTTGGCAGTGAAAACGCCCAGCCCCAAATAGACGGTAACCAAGTCAGTCATGGGCTCCATATCCTTGGCGTCGCAGACCAGGTGCCCGTCGTCCAGCAGGATCACGTGACCCAGTTCGTGGGCCAGCGTGGCCACCACGGCCAGCGGATCCCGGAGCAGCGATTGGCGCACCGCGATCAACGGGCGCTCGTCCTGGTCACCGCTGCCAAAGTGCAGGCCTGCCGGCTCGTCCGATAACTGGTTGTAGCTGGGCAGCATCTCCAGCAACTCGCTGGAGTCGGGGATGAGCGCCAACTCAACCTGGAACGGATTCACCCGCATGAATCCGCAGACGCGGCGGAAAAGAGAATTGAGCCCTGCTTCGGTGGGGCTCCAGGGGTCGGGAAAGTGCTCGTCGGTGGGCAGCACGACAATCGCGTTCTGCATCCGGCTCCAGCCCAGCATACGGCTCAGGCGGCGGAATCCCTCGTCAACCCACAGGCGCTCTTCATCGCTGACGGGCAGTTTGGGACGGAGGCCGAACATGGGATCAGTTTAGCCGGTCGTAATCACTGGGCGGTTCAGAAGACCCGAAAACCTAACTCAGTCTCTTCGAAAACGCGAACTCCGCCACTCAGCTTGGATGGCCCTGCCATCCGGGCGCTCTTTGGGCCCGCTTCTACCTGCCCAGATACACCCGATACTGTGTCTCCAGGATTCCGGCGGCGCGAGCAAGCAGGAGCTTGGAAAGGTTGTACTGATAGAGGCTCTCGACAAGATTGCTCTGCGCCGAGGCAAGCGTGGCTTGCGCGGTGACCAGGGGCAGGTTGTCGTCCACACCAGCATTGACGCGGTCGGTTTCGTCGCTCAGGGCGCGGGTGGCCAGTTCGACGTTGGAGCGGGCCACTTCAACCAGCTTGCCGGTTGCGTCCACGTCCAACAGCGCCGACCGCACCTGCTGGTCGATGTGGCCGCGGAGGTCGTCGAGCTGCGCATTCACCGCGTCCATGCTCGCCTGCGCCGCATCGATATCGCCACGCAGCTTGGCCTCGCGGAAGAGCGGGACGCTGAGCGTGCCTTGAGCGATGAAGTTGCCGTGAGCGCCGACGTCGTTGACCTGACTGACGCCGTAGTAGCCGTTGAAGCTGAGGGTGGGCAGGCGCTGGCTCTTGTAGGCCGAATGGATCGCCTTGTATTCCACCGCCTGGTTCTGCAGGTTCTGGTAGTCCTGGCGGTTCTTGTACGCGATGGCCCGCACCTCTTCCGGGGTCTGCGTGGCCAACTCGTTGTAGGGCGCCGGATCGGTGAGCTGGACCTTCTGTCCCGGGTCCAGGCCGATCTCGCGCTTCAGCAGGATCAGATCCTTTTCATAGGTGTTCTGGGCGGCGATCAAGGCCTGCTGCTGGGCCTGGAGTTCGACCCGCGCCCGCAGTTCGTCGAGATTTGCCGCAGTGCCGGCCTCGTGGGCGGCGTGCGCTTGGTCAAACAGGACGCGATCTTCCTGCTCCAGGGCCTGGGCGTTGTCCACCTCGCTGGAGGCGGCAATGGCGTGCAGATAGGCTGTGGCCACCTGCTGAACAACCTCGCCGCGGGCCGACATTTTGGCGAAATACGTGGCCTTCTGCGCCGCGCCGGCCGCCTTCCAACCGGCGATCACCGGGCCGGAAAAGAGCGTCTGCTTGAATTGGATCTGCCCCTCGGTCAGCTCGTCGCGGGTGATTAAGGAGAGCCCGGCGGGCACCACACCGCCCGGAAACAGAGAACTGAACTTGGCGATGGTGCTGGGGCCAAAACCGAGCGCCGCCAGGTTTTGCTGGTGGGTTCCGGTGTCGCCGGTGAGGGTAATGGTGGGCAGGAACTCCTGCAGCGCCTCGTTCTTTTGCCCCTGGATGTTCTTTTCGGCGCTCTGGGCCTCGCGCAGGCCGAGGTTGTTCTTGAAGCCGAGGGCGATGGCGTCGTCAAGAGACAGTTTCAGAACCTCATCGGTGGCCGGGCGGCTGGTCACGCTGCCATAGAAGGCGTTGGTTGCGGAGGACGGGTTCGCCGACTGGGCGCGGAGGAACGCCGACGCGCCCGTCAGGGACAGGATTGCCAGCAAGACCGGCGCTGCCTGGAGGCCGGAGACAAGATGTTGCGTTCGATTCACTGCCATCATTATTTCAGATGAGCGAGGCGGCGGAAGGATGCCGGGAACGGGCGGGAAAATGCTGCGGGGACGAGAGTTCGTGGTTTTGCGCGCCGTACGCGCATGGTTGCGTTGAAGTTGAAAAGCTGGAATTCCGTCCGGACCAGCGGAGAACTGCCGGCAGAGAGGCCCGATTTTGACGCGCCTCTCAGATGTCGCCGAAGCAATTTTTTGCTCGTGCGGGCTGATGAGATTGCGCTACTATCGTTTGCGTCGATTTCAGCATCCTACGACGTGTCGCCCGGATGGGATCGGCTCCGGGCGGACCGGCAAAGGAGAATTATGGCAACTACCCCAAAAAAATGCGCCAATGCGGCTTGTACCTGCCCTGCCCCCGAAAAGAAGAAGTATTGCAGCGACCACTGCGAAGGCATCGGGAACAAGATGGAGATTGTCTGCGGGTGCAGGCACCCTGATTGCGGCGGCAAAGCCTCTTGAATTGCGATTCCGACGCGCATTCAAACGTAGCCCGGCGTAAATGCCGGCGATCGTAAGCGGGCCTCCGGCAAACTCAGAGAAAAACTCTGGGCGCGGAGTGGGGTTTCGCGCCTATTGTCATTCGCCGGAAAAGCGAACAAACGGCGATCGATACCCCCCGGGGGGGGGTAGGAGGGGGGAGGGTGGATTCGGCAGGGCCGCACCGGCCGATGAGCGGATTCGCAGCTTCCCTGCTATCTGCGAGTGTGCTCCACATGAAAGTAATTTTCGGCAACGTACTGTAGTGAGGCTCCGCTCCCTTCGAGATCGAGCGGGACAGGGTCTCGGCGGAGCGGCTTGCCGGCCCACCCTTCGCTCGAAAACGCGAAGGATGGGGCACCCTCAAATTCTGGCCAAGCCAATGGCGAGACAACCGGCAGCACTTTGGGTTGCGCGAGGAAGAAATGCGTATCAACCGTTCGAGCTGTGCGCGGTGGCTGCTGATCGTTCTTGGACTTGCGATTATTGCCGGTCTAGCCTCTCTATTGCGTGCTACCCACCCGAACGGAGCCAGACGGATTCAATCCATTCTTCGGCGGACGCTGCGACGCCAGTTACACATGCGAAGCGCTGTCGATGCGCCGGTGGTCAATCCGCCATTTGTACGGACAGGCGAAGGCCAGTTCATGGCGCTCAGCAAAGACAAATCCTATCTGGTCAATACGTCTACGAATAAGCCCGTATTTATTACCGGAGAGCAGGCCTATAACCTCGCGACAAATCTCTCCAGCAACCAGGACATTGAGTACTATCTCTCGACTCGCCAGTCGATGGGTTTCAACCTGATCTGGGTTGGGGCGGTGGACCAGGCATATCTCGTGGATCCGCCCGGCAATGCTCTCGGCCAGGCGCCCTTCGACGGATATCCAGACGGAGGCGGAAAGGCCTTCACCCATATGAATGAGGCCTATTTTGCTCACCTGGATTATGTCATTCAGCGAGCCGCGGCACATGGCATTACGGTGCTATTGAACGCGGCCTTTGTCGGCAGCGGGCCAACCTGGTGCGCTGACGACACCGGGTGGTGCCGAGAGTTGCAGACTGCTTCGGATGCAGACCTTGTCGCGTTTGGAGTCTATCTTGGTGACCGTTACAGGTCTTATCCGAACATTATCTGGATGATGGGCGGGGATTGCGATCTGACGGACTATCCGGTCTTCAAAAGCAAGATGGACGACATTGCTCATGGCATTCGATCGGTCGACTCCGTTCACTTGATGACGATCGAAACTGAACCACCCAATGGAGCTTCACAAGACAATATGCGCGGGTCGTCGTGGATCGATCTCAACTTTCTCTATCAAGGCGACTCGGGAATGGCGGCCAAGGCAAACGCGAACTACCTGCGCAGAGACTTCCTGCCAATGTTTATTGGGGAAGACACCCTGGAAAACGAAAGTGCAAATGATCTGACGGAGAGGAAGGAAGCGTATCAAGGAGTGCTGGGCGGCGCCCGCCTGGGCTCTGTTTTTGGCAACTGCGTTATTTGGCCCTTCGGAGCGGTTTATCCGTATTGCCATCCACAGCCCAATCAAACCTGGAAGAATCGTCTCCATTCCACGGGCTCGATTGGAAGGCAAATCCTGGGCCGGTTGATGCGCAGCCGTGAGCATTGGCGGATGGCGCCCGACACCGGCCATACAGTCGTTATCGCAGGGTATGGATCGGGAGACACGATCACGGAGACGGCGCGAACGGAAGATGGCCAGACCATCGTCGCCTATATACCGAATGGCAATGCGACCACTCTGACCGTGGATATGCGAAAAATTGCGAGCCTCACCCACGTGGCGAAATGCTGGTGGTTCGACCCGTCGTCGGGCGCCGTGACAGTGATAGGAAACTATCCCAATTCCGGAACCAGGACGTTTACTCCGCCAGACCCAAGCGACTGGGTGTTGGTCATCGATGATGCCGGAGCGAAGTTACCTGCACCGGGGAGTGCGGACCTGTGAATGTAAGTGAAGTGATCCGGCGATACGCTCATAGCAAATAACTATCGCTCGCAAGCTCGGAAAACAGGCGGGTTGGAAAAAGGGAAGATGGGCGGTCGGGGTTCGCGGTCTCCCAGGTCTGAAAATCCAGACCTGGGGCACCCAGAGTTATAGCCGGTCAGATGTGGGAACCCGTCGTGTCATCCGGTTCCGCTCACGACCTTGTCCGAAGACCCGCTCATCGCGGTGAGACTGCGATCAACGGGGCACAGTCCCGATCCCCTCATGAGTGGGCCACCTGCCTGCGCTCGGGATGACAGAGCTATAAATCGATAAGATGCCCGAATTATAGGTATCCCACCTTAGGCACAACGAAAAAGACGTGCCGAAGGTGGGGCACCCGGGTTTTGTGACTGCGGCGCGGGCCGCGGCTGCTGCATGCAATGCCTATTCTTCTTCCTCCTCCACGGGGCGTTTGGCGTTGGCCAGGATTTTGTCGGCCACTAGCTGCGGGACGATGTCGTAGTGGTCCATCTCCATGCGGTAACTGCCCTTGCCCTGAGTCATGGAAGTTAGAAGGGTTCCATAGGTCAGCATTTCGGCCATGGGGACCTGGGCGTTGATGATGGTCGTCCGGCCCTTGGAGTTAGTGCCCTGCACGCGGCCGCGGCGGCTGCTGAGGTCGCCCATCAGGGTTCCGGCAAACTCGTCGGGAGCCTCGATTTCTACCTTCATGACGGGCTCGAGCAGGCAGGGCTTGCAGGATTCCATGGCCTTGCGGAAGGCCAGGCGGCCGGCCATCTTGAAGGACATTTCGTTGGAGTCGACGTCGTGGTAACTGCCGTCGTAGACGGTGGCTTTGAAGTCAACCACCGGGAAGCCGGCGAGATAGCCGCGGGCGGCCGACTCGACGATTCCCTTCTCAATGGCCGGGATGAAGTTGCGCGGGACTGCGCCGCCGAAGACTTCGTTGCCGAACTCGAAGCCGCCACCGCGGGGCAAAGGCTCCATGCGGATTTTGCAGTCGCCGAACTGGCCGTGACCGCCGGTCTGCTTCTTGTGGCGTCCCTGGGCCTCAGCCTTGGCGCGGATGGTCTCGCGATAGGGGACCTTGGGCGCCTTGAGCGTGACTTCAGCGTGGTAGCGCTTCTTGAGGCGGCTGACGATGGCCTCGATGTGCGGCTGGCCAGCGCCGGCGATGAGGAACTCGTTGGTCTGCGGGTCGCGGAAGAAGCGGATGAGCAGGTCTTCTTCCATGAGTTTGTGGATGGCGGGGGCCAGCTTGTCCTCGTCGGCGCGGGTCTTGGGCTCGATGGCGTAGGTCATGGCCGGCTCGGGCAGCGGGAAGAGGTCGATCTGGATTTCTGCGCCCTTTTGGCCGAGCGTGTCGCCGGTGAGGGTTTCGCGGAGCTTGGCCACTGCGCCCAGATCGCCGGCGTGGAGCTCGGGCACCTCGACGGCCTTGCGTCCCTGCATGATGCTCAAGTGCGACATGCGTTCCTGGGAGCGGCGGGTGTAGTTCTCGACGGTGGCATCGCTTTTGAGGACGCCGCTGACGACCTTGAAGAAGGTGATGCGGCCGGCGAAGGGATCGGTCATGGTCTTGAAGACCATGAGGGCCAGCGGCTCGCTGTCGGCAACCTTGCGGAAGGTGAGTCCGGATTCGGCCGGGTCGGCACCGGCTGCGATGGCGGCGACGGCCTCAAACGTGGGCGTGCGGACGGCTATGGGGGCGCGCTCGGTGGGCGCGGGGACGTAGTCCTTGATGAAATCCAGCAGGTGATCGAGAGCGATGTTTGCCAGGCCGCTGGAAAACAGCACAGGGAAGATGCGGTCCTCGCGAATGGCCTCGTGCAGTGCGGTGATGAGGTGCTCTTCGGGGATGGTTCCCTTCTCGAAGTACTCCTCCATCAGCTCGTCTTTGCCTTCGGCGACCAGCTCGACCAAGGCCTCGTGGCGGGTTTTGGCGTCGGCGGTCAGGCTGGCGGGAATTTCGCCGGTGGCCTTGCCGCGGCCATCGCCGCCGGGGGTGTAATAGTAGGCCTGCATGGTGACCAGGTCGACCACGCCGCGAAAGCCTTCGGGGCCGGAGATGGGCAACTGGACGGGAACACAGTTGCGGCCCCAGCGATCGACCAGGTCGTCAATGAGGGCGCTGAGTCCGCCTCCGCCACCGGCCTTGGGGTGGTCCATCTGGTTGACCAGAACGATACGGGGGACGTTGGCTTCTTCGGCATATCTCCACACCCGCTCAGTGACGGCTTCGACGCCATTTTGCGCGTTGACCACGACCACGGCGGCTTCAACAGGCAGGAGCGCGGCGCGGGCTTCGTGGGTGAACATGTGGAAGCCCGGGGTATCGACAAGGTTGATTTTCGCGCCCTGCCACTCGGCAAAGGCGACCGCGTTCTGCATGGTTGCGCCGCGGGCAACTTCTTCTTCGTCATAAGCGGTGACGGCGGTTCCGTCTTCGACGCGGCCCTGGGCAGGGGTCATCTTTGCGGCATGCAGCAGCGCGGCGATCAAGGTGGTTTTGCCGCTGTGCGCATGCCCCACTACAGCTACGTTGCGGATCTCACTTCCCTGGTACGTTTTCATGGTGTTCTCCTGTGAACTTGCTGGTTACTGCTTGAATTTGGAGGGACGGAAGGAGGGAGGCGCAGGGAAGCCTTGGGACGTCCCGAGGGGCGTCATGGTGGCCGAATTGGAGGGCCACAGGTCCCGGTCTGCCGTCTACCTCATCCATTTGAGAGGGTCTCGGGCCGGCGCCGGCAAGAAAATAGAAGGCAAATCTGCCAGGCGTCTATCGCTAAGAAGCGGATGCTATCACACGCGGAGTGTGAACGTCCTGTGACTAAGGGCACAAGGCGGGGGGAACGGGGCGGGGGGCGATTTCGGGCGGGAAGGCGACGGTTTTGACCCGCGCAGACCTTGCTGGGGGGCGAGTTCAGCTGAAGGCGGACCGGGCTTTTGCAGACCAAGCCGATGGCGAGGTTCGGGCTTTCCCGGGCTTCAAAAGCGCGACATTCCGACAGGCTCAGGGGCACCCGAAGTAACAAATAGAGACAATAAATAGGTGAAGCTAGAGCGTTTTCGGCTCTACTGTTCACAACCGAAGCGATCGTCTATGCTCTCCCACCCATTCGCAAAGTGCGCGAGTGGATGGGGCACCCCCAAGGTTTTGTTAAGACTTGAATCGAAAACGCTCTATCCCACCTTAGGCGCGATGGAGCTGCGCCGAAGGTGGGGCACCCGGTTTATGCTCACCCAGGTCTCAAGATCGAGACCTGGGGCACCCGATCTTGTTGATGGATAGGACGCTAGAGGCTGACTGTGGCGGGGAGGATGTCTTCGGCGTCGACCCACTGGGTGGGGTATTTGCCGGTGTAGCAGGCGGTGCAGTAGCCGGTTGGGTGGTCGCCCTGGCAGCTGTTCAAGAGGCCGTCGAGGGACAAGTAGGCCAGGGAGTCGGCTTCGATGAAGCGGCGGATCTCCTCGACGGACTTGTTGGCGGCGATCAGGTCGCGCTTGCTGGGGGTGTCTACGCCATAAAAACAAGGGGAGATGGTGGGCGGACAACTGATGCGGAGATGGACTTCTTTTGCGCCTGCGCCGCGGACCATGCGGACGATCTTGCGGCTGGTTGTTCCGCGGATGATGGAGTCGTCGATCAGGACGACGCGCTTGCCTTCGAGAAGGTTGCGGACGGGGTTGAGCTTGAGGCGAACACCGAAGTCGCGGACGCGCTGCTCGGGCTCAATGAAGGTGCGGCCGACATAGTGATTGCGGATGAGGCCGAGGCGGAAAGGGATGTGCGCCTCTTCAGCGTAGCCGAGGGCCGCGGTTACACCGGAGTCGGGGACGGGGACGATGACGTCGGCGGGAACGCCGGATTCACGCGCGAGCTGGCGGCCCATCTGGTCGCGGCTCTCCTGGACCCAGCGGCCGAAAATGCGGCTGTCGGGACGGGCGAAGTAGACGTGCTCGAAGATGCAACTGGACTGCGGGTAGCCGGTGGCGTACTGGCGGCTGGTGACGCCGTCTTCAGTGACCATGACGAGCTCGCCGGGGAGGACGTCGCGGATGTATTCGGCGCGGAGCAGGTCGAAGGCACAGGTCTCGCTGGCGAAGACGATGGTGTCCGGGCCAGCGGAGTTCCTGATGCGGCCCATGGAAAGCGGACGGAAGCCGCGGGGGTCGCGGGCGGCGAAGACGCGATCGCGGGTCATCATGACGATGGAGAAAGCGCCGTCGACCTGTGAGAGCGAGTCGGCGATGGCGTCGACGAGGGTTCCAGCGCGGGAGTGGGCGATGAGCTGGACGATGATTTCCGAGTCGGAGGTGGTTTGGAAGTAGGCTCCGTCGCGTTCCAGGCGGGCGCGGATGTTGCCCAGATTGACCAGGTTGCCGTTGTGGGCGATAGCGATGAGGCCCTTGGTGGAGTCGACGCGGATGGGCTGGGCGTTGAGCAGCGCGGAGTCGCCGGTGGTGGAGTAGCGGGTGTGGCCGATGGCCATGGAGCCGGGGAGCTTGGCGAGGACGTCGTCGGTGAAGATTTCAGAGACCAGGCCCATGCCCTTGATGTTGGCGAGACGCTGACCGTCGGCGGTGGCGATGCCGGCGGATTCCTGGCCGCGATGCTGGAGGGCGTAGAGGCCGAGATAGACCTGACGGGCAGCGTCGGGATGGCCGTGGATGGCGACTACGCCGCATTCTTCGCGAAGCTTGTCGAAGACAGGGGTTAGGGGACAGGGGTCAGGGGACAGGGAGGACGCGACAGAACCCGCGCGGGGTTGATTGGTCGGATTGCTGGGCTCAGAGGCGAAAGCTGGGGTACCCGGAGTTTCTGGATAAAGGCAGCGAGTTAGCACCGCTTCGCGGGGATTGCTGGTTAGCGAGTTAGCGGGGGGCCGGCAAACTTTGTGAGTTGCTTCCCAGGTCTCAGAAGCGAGACCTGGGGCACCCTGAATGCTAGCGTCAAACTCGCCTTCGACGCCCTGAAAAAGCAGCCGGGTCATGCGGTTGCCTCGCCGTGGAGGATGGATTCGAGAGCCATGGACCAAGGCTTTCGGAGGGTCGAGAGCGGGGAGGAAATGAAGGGCTCGTGGTAGACGGAAATCTCCAGGCGGTCGCCGCCGGTGGTGCCGATGCGGGCGACGAAGTAGCCGTACTCCTCGGCCAGCTCTTCAATAGCCGAGACCTGGCTGGGGTCGGTGGTGACGAGCATGGTGGAAGCCGGCTCGGCGAAAAGGCCGAAGAGGGGATGAGCCATGAGGGACTGCTCCTGCTCGACGGTTGCGCCGATCTGGTTGGGGAACGCAGCCTGGGCGAGGGCGACGGCGATGCCGCCGTCGGAGATGTCGCGGGCAGAGCGCAGCAGAGAGCGCTCGGCGAGGACGGCCAGCAGGGTGTGAAGGTCGGCCTCGGCGTCGAGATCGAGCGGGGGCGGCTGGCCCCAGATGCCGCCGAGAACCACTTTGGCGTACTCGGAGGAGCCAAATGTGACCAGTTCGGCCGTGGCTGTGGCTTCAGTCTCGCCGGTTTCCTCAGGATGGAGGACGGCCGAATCGCTGAGCGCCGCTGCAAGGGGGTCGGGGCTGCTTTCCACCTGCTCCGGATGGAAGGGGACGTGGAGGTCGGGGTCGGGCTCCTGTCCGGCGGGGATGGGCCAGAGGAGCAGGATGGCGTCGCCGCCAGCCTGGAAATGCGACGGAACGGCCAGGGTGACATCGTCCAGAATGCCGACGATACCCAAAACGGGGGTGGGATAGATGCCTTCGCCCTTGGTCTCGTTATAAAGAGAGACGTTGCCGCCGGTGATGGGCGTGCCGAGAGCGGTGCAGGCTTCGCTGATGCCGTCGATGGCCGAGGAGAGCTGGGCCATGATTTCAGGCTTTTCCGGATTGCCGAAGTTGAGGCAGTTGGTGGCGGCGACGGGAGTCGCGCCGGTGGAAGCTACCTTGCGGGCGGCTTCAGCGACGGCGTGCATTGCTCCGAGTTTGGGATTGAGGTAGGCCCAGAGGGCGTTGCCGTCGAGAGCCATGGCGAGACCGCGCTCGTGGCCGGGCGTGCCGGTACCCTTGATGCGCATGACGCCGGCTTCGCCGCCTGGAGCCTGAACGGTGTTGGTCTGGACCATGGTGTCGTACTGCTCGTGGACCCAGCGCTTGGAACAGACATTGGGGCTGGCGAGGAGCCGGACGAGGTCAGCGGTAAAGTCGCGGTCTTCTGCGAGGGAGGCGAGGATTTCCTCGGAAGGCTCGAGCGGGATGGGGGTCTTCCAGACGCCGACGGGACGGTGGTAGAGCGGGGCGTCGTCTGTGAGGGACTGGTTGGGAATGTCGGCGACGAGGACGCCGTGGTGGCGGATGCGGAGGCGCGGGTTCGGCTCGACCGTACCGACGATGACGCCGTCGAGGCCCCACTTCTCAAAGACGCGGAGGACTTCGTTTTCGCGGCCCTTGGTGGCGACCAGCAGCATGCGCTCCTGGCTCTCGGAGAGCATGATTTCATAGGAGGTCATGCCGGTTTCGCGCTGGGGGACGAGGTCGAGTTCGACATCGAGGCCGACACCCCCGCGGGCTCCCATTTCGCAGGTGGAACAGGTGAGGCCGGCCGCTCCCATGTCCTGAATGCCGACGATTGCGCCGGTTTTCATGGCTTCAAGGCAGGCTTCGAGGAGCAGTTTCTCCATGAACGGATCGCCGCACTGTACGTTGGGGCGTTTGGCCTCGGAGCCTTCGCTGAATTCCTCGCTGGCCATGGTTGCGCCGTGGATGCCGTCGCGGCCGGTCTTGGCGCCTACATATATGACGGGATTGCCGGCGCCGGTAGCCTTGCCATAAAAGATTTCGTCGATGCGAACCATGCCCAG
>JBEKTB010000052.1:0-25370 GCA_049516495.1 Occallatibacter sp. | reverse complement strand
ACCTGCCGCCATGCCGCAGAGCGCGATCGATGACGCCTTGTTCGATCTCTTCGAGGGATTGTCCCTTGGTTTCTGAGACGCTGGTGAGGACGAAGAGGCCGCCGAGCAGGCAGATGGCTGCATAGGCGAAGAAGATGCCGGAGCTGCCCAGCGCCCGGTTGAGCAGCGGGAACGTATACGTAAGGAGGAAGGAGGCGATCCACAGGCCACTGACGGCGAGAGAAACGCCGAGCGAGCGTATTCGATTGGGAAAGATTTCGGCGATCAGCACCCAGGTGACGGGCGCGAGGGTCATGGCATAGCAGGCGATGGCGCAGAGGGTGAGGATGAGGATGGGTGCGCCATGCCAGCCGGCGCGATAGGCGAGGCCGGAGAAGAGATGCGAGAGGCCGATGCCGGCGCAGCCGAGGATCATCATGAAGCGGCGGCCGATGCGATCGACGATAGCCATTGCGAGCACGGTGAATACAAGATTGATGGTTCCGGTGATGACGATGTTGAGGAAGATGTCGTTGGCGCCGTAGCCTGCGCTGCGATAGATTTCGGCTGCGTAGTTGAACAGGATGTTGATGCCCGTCCATTGCTGCAGAAAGGCCAGCGCGACGGCGATAAACAGGACCCGGCGGACGCCGGGACGAAGGAGATCGCGCCAACTGTGGCGATTGCCCGCCTCGCGCGCAAGGGCCTTGGCGATGCCGCGGACTTCGCTGTCTGCATACGACGCGCCGCCGATGCGACGGAGGATATGGCGCGCCTTGGCCTCAGCACCTTTGGCCATAAGCCAGCGCGGGCTCTCTGGAATGAAGATGGATGTGAGAGTAAAGACGGCTGCGGGAATGGCGACCGCCGAAAACATCCAGCGCCAACCGAGTTGGACATTCCACGTATGCAGAAAGAGCGCTGCGGAGATGCCGTCGGGAACAGGGCGGGCGATTCTCCAGTTGACGACTTGCGCCAGCAGAATGCCGACCACGATGGCGAACTGATTGAGGCTGACGAGTCTTCCGCGAATGGCGGCGGGGCTGATCTCGGCGATGTAGAGCGGGGAGATGTTGGAGCTGAGTCCGATGGCGATGCCGCCGGCGATTCGCCAGGAGATAAAGGTTGAAAAGTCGTGGGCCCATCCGGTGAGGACCGAAGAAACGGCAAAGAGGACGCCGGAGGCGAGAAGGATGCGCCTGCGGCCGAGACGGTCGCCGAGGAAGCCCGCCGCCAGGGAACCGACGAAACAACCGACCAGCGCACAACTGTTTGCCCAGCCGATGAGTTGTTCCGAGGTGAGACCGAAATACGCCTCATAGAACTGCCGGGCGCCACCGATGACCACCCAGTCGTATCCGAAGAGCAGCCCACCCATTGCGGCGACGATGGCGATGCCCCAGACATACTTGCTGGGCTCGGCGGGTACGAGGACACTTTCCGAAGGAGGTGCGCTGCTGGCTCCGTGCACGGCTACCTTACGCTCTCAGCGAGACTGGCGAGAAGGTCCGCGGCTCCGGTGTGATTGCGATCAAGGGACTGCACCCTCTTGAGCAGTGCAAGGGAGCGCTCGGTTTGCCCCAGACCGACGAGCGCCTGGGCCTGCAAGAACGCGGCCTGGATTTGCTGACGCCGCATCAGGTCTTCCTCGAAGAGGAGCATGGCGGGCAGCGAGGTGGCAAAGTAGTCGATCTTTGGCGTTTCGCGCTCGAGTTCGACCGAGTAGTCGTAAATCTCCCGGAACAACGCCGCAGCCTCGTCCGCTTTGCCCAGCCTTTGCAGCGCCATGGCGCTCCAGAAAGTGGTGTCGGAGACGGCGTGGACCTGCATCTGGTGAAAGTCGCTTTCTTGGGTTGCAGCTCGTTTCCACTGCCCGACGGCCAGGTCGAATTTTCCGAGAGCATCGTAGGCCACGCCGAGCCAGTAGTCGATAACGCTGTGACTGGCGAGCAGATGCCAGGCTTCGCTGAGGCTTTGCGGAGGATTGAGGGCGGCATTGAAATGGTCGATGGCAAGCGCGGCGTGTTTCTGTTCGAGGGCGGCTTGTCCGAGAAGGAGGTGCGCTCGGACGTACTGCGCCAGAACCAGTCCCTCTCCGCCTTCCCAGGGCTGAAACTTGCGTGACAGCAGGAGCTTCAACGCATCGTCGGGGCGTCTCATCTGGTTATAGAGCGTCGCCAGTTCCACGGTGAGATCGTCGCGGGTTTCAACCAGAGGACGAGCACTCTCGAGGGCTGCCAGCCTTGTCTCAGGCAACTCTCCGGTGCGCTTCAACAACTGGTCCTGCTCATAGAGGATGCGCGCGTCCCGCGGTGAAAGAGTTCTGGCCTTTTCAAAAGCCCGGCGCGATTTGATTTCGTCGTGACGAATGTTGTAGTAGCCAAAGCCGAGGTTTCGCCAGGCGGTGGGAAATTCGGGATCGAGATCCGCGGCGCGCTCCCACGACACAATTGCTTCTTCGTGGCGACGCCGGTCATAGAGAAGATTGCCCAGATAATAGTGCGCACGGGCATCTTTTGGGTTGACCCGGATGGCCTCTTCGAGCAGCACCAGTTCGTCCAGGCGGCTGGGGAATACATAGGCCGAGTCGGCCGCCGCCGCATGGCGATAGGCGGCAACGCTTTCCTGCTGGCGGCCAAGGCGGGCGCAGACCGTGCCCAGCGCATAGGCGAGCATGGCCTGGCTGTCGCTCGCGGAGGGCGCGGAGAGAACCTGGTACGCATCGTCAAGCAGGCCGGCGCGCAGGAGATCGAATGCGAGGTCAAGCCGCTGCTGTCCATCGTGGGGCGGGTTACCGGACTGGAGATAGATACTCCAGATATCCAGCGGATCGAGCGCACGTGTGGCCTGGAGCAGTTGCGCCGCTTCGTCTTCTCGTCCGAGTTTCCTGAGAATCATTGTCTGCAGATTGCGGGCATTCAGATTCTCGGTATCGGCCCGCAGAGAACGCTGGATGTGATCGAGAGCGCACTCCCAGGACTGGTTTGCGCAGTCAATCTCGGCGAGGCGATGATAAGCAGGTCCGCGCCACGCGGCGTTCCATGTGGACTTGTAAAAGGCATCATATGCTTCGTGGAGGCGTTGCTGCATGAGCAACACGAGACCGAGATTGTAATGCGGCTCGCCGTCGTACGGATTCGGGTTGCGGCCAGTGAGACGTGCAATGGAAGTGCGAAGCAATTGCTCTGCCGCGGCAAATTCGCCGCGTCGCAGATGCCAGCGGCCGAGGGCGCAATTGGCGCGGCTGTCTTGCGGATCGCGACGAATAGCCTCGCGCCAATAGGGCTCGGGGCTGCGGGTCGCGTGACGGTATTGCTCGAGATGGATGCCGATGAGATAGAGTTCGTCGTTCGATTCCACTTCATCCGGCAAGGGCGGTTCGGTGGCGACATCCGGTCGGCCGACGGGAGCGATTTCCGCTGGAGCGTAACGCAGAACCGTTTCGCCAGCGGACTCGAGAATCACTTCCATATCCTGAATTGCGGCAGGGACGGAGAACTCGACACAAACAGAAGACTCGGGCTTTAGATCCTCTTGACGCGCCGCAATCTCGCGCCCATTGGATTTCAGGCGGATGATGCTTCCCGGCAGGTCGCGCGTGACCATCAGGTGGAGCAGCGCGCAGTCGCCGCGCCTTTCGAGACGGACCGCGGCATCGGTGTTGGCGAAGTCGGGCACACCGATCTTGCGAATGGGATACCAGAACTGGCTGAAGGTTTTGGTCTCGCCGGGCGCGAGAAAGGAGAAGTCCGGTTGATTGTCGGTATAGGCTCCGGCCATCAATTCAATATACGGCCCATCGGAGTCTGTGAGGCTGCGATCCCAGGCATATCCGAACTCATGGTTTCCCCACGTCCACTGTTTCTTGCCGGGAGCGACGTGGTGGTTCGCCACGTGCACGACTCCTGCCTGCAAGGCGTGATCGTAGCCGCCGGAGAAGTCTCCCTTGGAACCGACGATCATGTAGCTGGTGGGCACAGGGATGTTGGCGTACCAACTGAGATCGTTGGGCGGATAGGACCCATCGGGGACGAAATGCGCGGGCTTTTCTTCTTCCGGGACACCGCTGGTTGCGCGCTCACCATAGTCGACGCCGTAGTACTTTCCCTGGCTAAACGGAAACTCAGTCACAGCGCGCTTGGCGTGATCCGCAACGAAGAGCACGTCCTTGGGAAAGAATGATTGGTATTGCTCGTGAACATGCGTGGCCACATTCGCCCACCATAGAAATGTCTGCGTATCGGTGGTCCGGTTGTAGAGGCGCACACGCAGTTCGAGATATGCCCGGCCCGGACGCAGACACAGGCCGTGCATCCCTTTGAGCCGCGACATCGGGTCATGATCGCTGCACCAGACGGTGATGGAACCGTCAGCATCGCGCTCAATGGACACGTCAACAGGCATGAAGGTTGCGGGCCGGTGATGCTGCGGCCAATTGAACTCCACGCCTCCGGAGATCCACGGTCCAGCCAGACCCACAAGAGCTGGCTTGATGACATTCTGGCGGTAAAAGAAATCGTATTTGCCAATTTTGTCATAGCCCACATGAATGCGGCCGCCAATCTCTGGAAGAACCATCAGGCGAATGAACTCGTTCTCAAGGTGGACGGCCCGCCAACTGTGATTTTGCGGCTCAGTATCGACGCGATCGATTACGGGCAAGGGATAGACGCGCCCGCTGCTCCCCTGGTAGACGCGCTTTTCGAGGAAGAGCGGGTTCGGGTCGGGCGCCGCGGGCATATACGACCGCATGATCACGGGCTGTTCCCAGGCCTTCACGACCCCGCCTTCTGCGGGCGGCGCGGGCGGGAGCGCAAGATTTGAGGAACGTTCTTCGCTGAGTACGGGTTAGTTGGTTGTAGCATGGTCTTCCCTTGAGAGTTCGAGCGCCCCCTCGCGGACAGGTACCCACTGAGAAGAGGCAGAGTAGAGTTTGGCGATTCGAGGTAACGTGAACGTTACCGTAAAGGTCATATTAAGCAGATGCCTGTCCCCTGTCAATAGACTGCTGGAGCCGGATCAGGTGCTTTGATTCATAACGATCTCTGGGTGGAAGTTGCAGAAACGCGCTGCACGCGTGGGCCGGAAGGAGCCGGCGGCATCGGCGATTGCGGACCGTAGTGAAGGCGCCTGACAGCTCCAGGCAATGCCTGCTTGGCCGTCCAAGCTCTCTGCCGTGTTACCGACATCAGCGGACACAGTTGAGTCGCGCAGCGCAGAGGCCAGGACAAGGGGTCAGAGGGGAGACATCGCCGGTGGACTACAATGTGAGTCGCCCATGAAAATCAGAGTAGGCACCTCCGCCGGCATCAAAGAAATCGCAAAAGCTCTCGGCATCTCGATTGGCACGGTTGATCGTGCCCTGCACTCGAGACCAGGAGTAAGCCCTCAGACCTGTGCGAAGGTCCTGAAGATGGCTGAGAAGTTGAACTATAAACCGAATGTGGCCGCAAGGAACCTGAAATTGAACCGGCATCTGAGGATTGCGGTTCACCTGCCTGTCCAGATACAGTCCTTCTTCGATCCTGTCAGGGCCGGCGTGCGAGCCGCAGCCGAAGCCACTCCAGGCACTACGATCGATCTGGACTTCAGAAGTTATCCCCATGTCGGAGAGGGTGATCTGGAGTTACTGGAAAGGGACGTTTCGGGGCATTACGACGGCGTTATTCTGGTGCCAGGCAACACCGCCAAGATGAACCCTATCCTGCATCGCTTCGTAGAGCAGGGCACCGCGGTCGTCTGCGTGGCGAGCGATGCGCCCCGCAGTCATAAGCTTACTTCGATCTGCGCAGACGCCTCAGTCAGTGGCGGAATCGCTGCCGAGCTGCTTTCAAGATGCATACAGAAGGACGGCAGCGTGGCGGCGATGATGGGAGATATGAAGCTGCTGGATCACGCGGAAAAACTGCGTGGATTTGCGGCCAGCCTGGCGACGTTCGCACCAAATCTTACCCTGCTGCCGGTGATCGAGTCGCACGAACTTCCTGAGGACGCATACAAAGCGACCCTCGACCTGCTCGCGCGCAAGCCGCTCCCCTTGGGCATCTACATCGGCACCGCAAACAGTCTGCCGGTGCTGCAGGCGCTCGAAGAAAACGGGGCGCTGGACGAGATCCGGGTTGTGACAACGGATTTGTTTCCTGAACTTGCAGTGATGATTGAGTCGGGCAGAGTACTGGCGACACTGTTCCAGCGCCCGTTTACCCAAGGCAAGCTGGCGCTTGAAGCTCTCGTTCGCTATCTTGTCGATGGTGTGCAGCCAGGGTCCTATACCCGACTGGCCCCGTATATCGTTCTGCGAAGCAATCTGGGCCTCTTTCTGAACCAACTCTCCGACTCCTTTGAATCGGAGGGCTCGACAAGCCAGCGGTGAAGGCGTCGTGTTGTGGAGTTGAGATGGAGTTGTTTCGCAGCCTATAGAGCCGTCGTTCATTTTCGGTGGTTTACGAGATGCTTGAAGATATGTTCTGACACTCCTCGCAGCCAGGAACGGGTTTTGGCGCGAGCCGATAAGGGTTGTGAGTTACAAGGTGGGGGCCCGGCGCGGCAGCCGGGCCTTTTGTGTTTGAAAGCAACCGATCTATTGGCAGCCGGCTCCGTCCGTTACTGAAGCCAGCTTTTGCTCAATCGCGGTGAGAGTGCGGCTGTAGCATTGCCACGGCGCACCTTTCCATGTGTAGGTCTGCCAGGTCTTGCCGCCGAATGGCCCGAGGAAGTTGCCGCTGGAGTCCCATTTCAGCGTATCTGTGGCACTGACCTCGTTGTCGAGATGGCTTGAAAAGAAGTCAAAACCGTAGAGGCTCTGCGTTTCGTTGACCTGGTCCTTCTGATCCGCCGTAGTGGTCTGCCAATAGCTTCCATCGGCGTTAAGTACGAACGTATAGTCCACGGTCAGCGGATAGCTGAAGTGCTTCGTGGAGACTATCTCGAGCCAACCGTTGCGTGTGGTTGTCGTCGAATCCACGGTGGTGAGTTGCTGCGCGTCCTGAATGTCCTTAAACGGGCCCACATCAAAGGTCTGGTTGCTGGAAAAGTTGACGTTCTGTTTCACGGTGGTCTCCACGCGACCATGCGACGTGTTGACGTAGCCGTTGATGGTAAACGCGCGGGTGGAAGTTACGAGCACATTGCCGTCAAAGGTCCTTCCCGAGGGATCGAACGTGATGTTCTCGGTGATCGCCGGCAAAGGGGCTGCACTGAGGCTGTTGCTCAGGACACCGCCGGTGACCTTTTTGGACCCGTGGTCGGTGAAGACGAGCAAGTTGGCAGTGGCAAGGAAGTAGCTATCGGCGTTGTAGACGCTGACGGCGACGGTATGACTGCTGCCATTGCCGAGTAGCCCCGCAAAGGGGGTGAGATCGACGCGATAGGGCTTGAAATCCAGGGTCTGCACGCCGGGTATTGGCTCCCATAGATAGGGGTCGATGCCCCCGGTGTAGATCCAGGGATAGACGGGCGCGACACCGGCCGGAAGGCCGTCGATGGTGACCTCAGTTTCGCGAAAGGCGGTGTTGCCGCAACTCTCGAGGTTACTGGCCTGGTTGTCGGGGACGCAGAAGTACCAGAACTCGTCGTTCGACTGGCTCTGCGCGATCACGTCGAGATAGACGCGCTCGACATTGGTGGGCAGAGTGAGGGCCTGGGTGATCTGGTCCGTCGTAGTGTTGAGGGTGCCCGCATCGCCGCCGGAACCTTCGACCGGGACAACGATGTCGGGTGCGCCGGGCGCCGGATCCTGCCAGGACGGCGGGTAGAACTCAAGCGCGGCGTTGGCGTAGATGATGCCGTTGTAGGTGACGCCGTTATAGACACCGACGAAATTCCCCAGGTTCGCCTCGCCAGTTTCGGCGGTCTTGAAGATTGCCGACAAGTCCGTCACGTCGCGCTCGACATGCCAGGAGGGGCTGAGAGCGGAACGAGGCTCGGAGGTGGTGCCGTAATAGATGTTGGCATGCCCGAGGTAGAAGGCTGCGGTGCGGTCATACTGGCGTCCTGCAGTGACGGTGAAGTCGGCGGTGAAGACGACTTTGGCCCAGGGACCGGGGCAGGCCTGCGGAGGAGTGTAGCTGAACGACTTGGGCGTGTAGTCTGCGAATTCAAGATTTTGAAACAATTGCACGATGCATGGCTTGGTGTTCGGCCGGGGTACCAGAGGCGCGGCGGTAATTGGGTTGGAGGAGCCGATTTGCGGGACTGTTGGAACCACCACGACCTGAGCCTGCGCAACGGCTGCAGAGGTTGACAACACCAGGACCGCCAAGAATGACGAACGGCCCACACGAAGGACTGGGGAAAAGCCTGTTGACCAGAACATCAAGATCTCCTTTTAGTCGATCAGGGCCGCAATTATAGGGACGCCACGCAGGAGACAGCAACTGCTATTTCAGGAGATCGCCAGAGCGCCCGCCCGCGCAGGCTTGCAATAACTCCCGTCGATTCACTCATGCCGCTGAATGATCCTGCACGAGACGGGATGGATTCGCGTTTTTGAATGAGCAGCAAGTTAGCCCCGCTTTGCGGGGATAGCAGGTTAGCAAGTTAGCGGACTTATGCGGATGGGGGTGGGAATCTGTACTCTCCCAGGTCTCAAGATCGAGAGTTGGGGAACCAGCAATTGGTATAAGAGCAAGCGGTCCGGGACCTAGCGGGTTGTGGCGGAAGGTTGGAGGGATTCGAGAAGGGTGGAGACGAGGGCGATGGGGAGGCCGACTACGTTGAAGTAACAGCCTTCAATGCGGGGAATCCAGCGGGCTGCGCGGCCTTGAATGGCGTAGGCTCCGGCCTTGTCCATGGGCTCGCCGGTGGCGATGTAGTCGGCAATCTCCTGGTCGGAGAGAGTGAGGAAGCGGACGGCGGTGGCTTCGGCGGCGACCTCGGTGCGTTCGGCAGTGACCAGGGCGACGCCGGTGATGACGCGGTGGGTGCGGCCGGAGAGCAGGCGCAACATGCGGGCGGCGTCGGCGGGATTTTCGGGCTTGCCAAGGATGTGGTGGTCAAGGGTGACGGTGGTATCGGCACCAATTACGGCTAAAGACTCGCAGTCCAGCTTTAGGTGTTCTTCTCCCGGCTTCGAGCTTGTTCTTTCCCAGGTCTCAGAATCGAGACCTGGGGCACCCTGGCTTTTGGACGAGAGTTCGGCGAAAACGGCCTGGGCTTTTTCGCGGGCGAGGCGGGTGACGTAGGCGATGGGATCTTCGTCGGGGCGGGGGTCCTCGGGAATGTGGGCGGGATGAACCTGGAAGGAGAAGCCGGCCTGGATAAGGAGTTCGCGGCGGCGGGGTGAGGCGGAGGCCAGGATCAGCATATTGAGATTATTGCAGGGGGTGGGGCCGGGGGTATCGAGTCGTCAAATAGGCGGGTCAGCATAGCGGATTCGCGGCGATTGCGTCGAGGGCTCCTATCCTTTTCGCAACGAAGGCGAAAAGGATGGGGCACGGAGCATGGAAGTGGAGTTGCGTGGAGGAAGTGGCGCGGAGGGGGTCAGACGGTTAGGCCGGTGTGGAGGCCGGCGGGGGTGGCTAAGCCCCAAGCCATCGCGGGGGTGTTGTGGGCGAGGCCGAATCGACCGTCGGGGCCGAGAAGGATGATGCCGCCGTGGCCGCCAAGACGGTTGTAGAGGTAGGAGATGGCTTCGCGGGCGGCGAATTCCGGGGCGGTGCCGTTGGCGACGCGATCGGTAGCCCACTTGCCGAGGACAAGTTTCATGATGGGTTCTCCCCAGCCGGTGAGAGAGACGGCGGCGGAGAGATTGTCGGCATAACAACCGCAGCCGATGAGGGAGGAATCGCCAACGCGGCCGGGTGTCTTGTTGAGGGTGCCACCGGTTGAGGTGGCGGCGGCCAGGTTGCCGCGAGCGTCGAGGGCGACGGCGCCGACGGTATCGTGGGAGCCCCAGCCCGGCGACGAAGATTTGTCTTTCCACCAATGCCTGCCGGGATCGCCGACAGCGGTCTCGCCGGGAGATGCAGAGCGTGGACTCTCGTCCTCAAGAGGGGCGGGTTCGGGCGGAAACGCGGTTTCAGGGCTCTTGTCGTCGTGGAGAATCTGGCCGGAGAAGGTGAGGTCGGCAAGTCCGGCGGCCTGACGGGCCTGAGCCTGGGCGAGACGCTGGCGCTCGCGTTCGAGAACCAGGTCGGCATTGTCGATGAGATTCATGCCGTGAGAGTGGACGAACTGCTCAGCGCCGGGGCCCACGAGGTAAATGTGGGGGCTCTTTTCGAGGATCACGCGGGCGGCCTGGATGGGGTTGCGGAGACGCTCGACGCAGGCCACGCCGCCCGCTTTCATTCGTCCTCCATCCATGAGCAAGGCGTCGAGTTGAACGCGGCCGTCGGAGGTGAGAAAGCTGCCGCGCCCGGCGTCGAAGGTGGGGTCGTCTTCAAGGACGGTGACGGCGGCTTCGACGGCTTCGAGGGCCGATCCGCCGAGGCAAAGGACGGAGTAGCCGGTTTCAAGGGCGCTGCAGACACCGGCTTGGTGAGCGGCTGCATCGGCGGCGGGGATGGCCCATGCGCCGCCGTGGACGAGAAGAGTGGGGACGTGCGTGGTGGGGGTGGTCACCGAAATATGGTAGAGCATTTCGCGGGGAAGCGGAGAATCCCGCCCGGCGTTTGCTGGCTGGCGCGGGTTTGTTGCAGCGGAGACCTGGAGATGTTAGCAAGAGAGGGCGATGGAGAAGTGTCCATTTTGGGAATGGCGGGTTCTTTTTTGTTCCCAATTGGAATTGATGTCAAAGAACCAGGGCTGGAGACCAGCGGTTAAGTTGTTGACATTGAAGGGACAAATCGAAATTTCATAGATTGCATGGAATTCCGGGAATATTCGGTAAGCTTAGGACATTCAACGGAAAACAGAGAGACAGAGGGGAGCAGACGAGGCTCCTCTGATTTTCTATTCGAACTAATTCTGCAGGTTTTCAGACGTGGAGAGAGATTGTGGGCATCTCCAGGGCGTGTCGCTTCGACCTTTGCGGAGCCGTGAATGGCAGTGGCGAAGGCGGCTGAAGGCAGAATGGCACGGGCGAGATTGGGCCCTGGAGGTACAGGAGCGTTTTCCGATTTGCTTCGGAACTGCTCTGAGCCATGCGCGGCGGCTTCCTGAGACGGATGAAGCGGCCGGGCGAGGATAGCGCAGGACATACCAATTCGGAGGATGCGAGGGGTGATTCCCAAAAAGGAATTGCCCCTTTTCCTTTCTGCGGGAGAGTGGAAGACCGTGGAATGGTGGTTCGGGATTGGCGGACCAATGGTAGTGGGAAGCGCAAGGCAGGCGGTGCTTGGAACATCGCGTGGAACAGGGGCGCAGCAGAAGAAGGCGGTGGGCCGCGGGACAGCCAAGATGCGGGCCGCAGCGGACAAGGCCCTGCAGGACAACTGCAACAAGATTGCTGAGTCGCTGCTGGCGAGCATACGCAAGGGGAATTCGAACAGTGCAAAGCTGCTGTTTGCGCTTGCGGAGGGGCACATCGACCTGGCAGACGAGGGAACGGTGCAGCAACTTTGCAGCCTGGCCGAGCAACTGGCAGCGGAGAAGCAGTGGGAAGGGCCGCCAAGCGAGGAGAGTGCGGCGGTGCTGCAGAAGCAGAGTGAACCGATGAACGAGGTGGTCCTCAAGTAGACGTTCCGTGCCCCACCCTTTCCGCAAAATGGGCGGAAAGGGTGGGGCACGGAACATTTTGGGCAGTGTCCTTGTGGATTCGGACCAGCCTGACTCGAAAGCGCGATTCAGGCGGAATGTCATGGACGAGCGGAACAATAGGCGTGATTGAGGCGGCTGTGGAAGCGGCGGCCGGGTGGGGCTGAAGACAAGACTTTGCGGGGAAAGCGGCAGAGATCTCTTTGCGGCGCTCGCAGGAAGAAAGAAGAGACACGGATGAAGCTTACAAAGCACGGGTGGTTCGACGCCGGCAAATGGATGGGATCTTGCCTGATTGGGATGGGACTGCTGGGGACAGTGTTTGTTTGCTTTTCCAGCGCACAGTCAGTGAGCACGACGACGGTTCAGGGGACGGTGTATCTGGCCAATGGCCAGCCGGGCTCGGGAACTGTGAACGTGAGCTGGCCTGCGTTTACAACGGCGAATAACCAGGCGGTTGCGGCCGGGCGAACAACGGTGACGATTGCCCCGGATGGTTTCTTGAGTATCAACCTGGCTCCGAACCAGGGGGCGACGCCGGCGGGTCTTTACTACACGGCGATTTACAACATGAGCAACGGGACGACCAGCACCGAATACTGGGTAGTTCCGGCGGCCGCGCAGGCGAGTCTGGGACAGGTGCGCGCGCAACTGATGCCGGCGGCACAGGCAGTGCAGGCGGTGAGCAAGGCCTATGTGGACCAGGCCATTGCGGAGCTGACAGAGAGTTTGCTGACGGCGTCTGGCGGCACGCTGAGCGGGCCGCTTTATCTGAACGGCGACCCAACGCAGCCGTTGCAGGCGGCGGACAAGCACTATGTGGACTCGAGCTTCAGTGAGGCGGTTCCGCTGGCGGGCGGGACGATGACGGGGCCGCTGACGACGCCGGGGGTGAACGGAGTGCAGGCGCCGGCGGCCGGAACGGCGCAGACGACACTGCAGTCGGCGATGACCGCGGCGGGGACCAGCGGGGCAATGGAGATTCCTCCGACCTACGCGGGGACCGATCGGTTCACGAATCCGAACGGCGTGTACGTGGCGGATCTGAGGCAAAAGAGTTCGCAACAGTTTGAGCGCAGCGTGAAGGAGTTCGGCGCGGTGTGCGATGGGGTGACCGACGACACGAACGCATTGCAGTCGGCGCTGAATTATGCGCAAACGCATGGAGTGGCGCTGACGATTCCGCAGGGGACATGCAAGACGCAGACCCTGAACTGGCATGGGGAATCGATTGGCGGCATGGGCAAGCAGGTGTCGGCATTGATGGGATTTCCGGGGCAGGATGTACTGCTGACAACGACGGACAGCACGATCCTGTTGGCGTACACGCGGATTCACGATCTGACGATTTATGTGGATCAGAGTCTGGATGTTTCCTGTTCGGCAGCCGAGGGACGGGCCGCGGCGGGAAGCTGCGCCGAGAATCGTCCGATGGAGAGCAACTCGATTTTCTCGCCGGGCGGGAGCGGGCTGACGGGGACGGCAGGAACGGGCACGGCATGGGCGGTGGGCAACTGCGCGATTGCGATGCCGGCGGCCACCGGAGCGGGTGGAAACGGCCTGCGCGTGGCAGAACTGGAGAACCTGGAGATTGCAACGACAGGCGTGGACCCGATGGCTGCGCAATACGCGGGCGCACATTCGACGCACACCTGCGGATTGTACCTGGCGCAGTGGCCGCAATGGAGCGAGTTCCGGAATATCGACATTCGCGGGCTGAATACGGGCATTGCGATTCCTGCATTGCCGGTTCAGGCGCCGGCGGGATTGAATGCGGACTCGAACCGCTGGCAGAACATCACCATCCAGACTACACACGGATTGACGGCGGCTGCAGGCTCAAACAACGTGCTGGATAACGTGGTGGCGATGGTGGGGAATTCGGCCGCCACTGGCGAGGCGCCGACCGGACTGGTTCTGGATCTGGCAGGAACAGCGCAGGGCTGGACGGTGCGGAACGCGGTGGTGTTGCCAACATGGAGCTCGGTGCAACCGCAACTGACAGTTACGGCCGCGGGTGGCGCGGTGACCGGAGTGACCGTAGGCACTGAACACGGGTTGGGATTCGATCCGTATGGGACCACGGTTCCACTGGCGTTCAGCGGGGGCTGCACAGCACAGGCCACGGCGAGCGTGCAAAGCAACGGGTCGATTGGAGCCGTAAGCGTGTCGCAGGGTGGGGCGGGCTGCTCCGCAACGACGACGGCGAGCGTGAATGTGCCCGGGACGTGGGATACATCCGCGCCGGTGAACCTGATTGACGGGCAGAACATGACGTTCCAGGCAGGGAACCTGCTGAAGGGCAAGGGCGGGTACACGGTTTGGAACGCTACAGCCTCAGACAACTTTGGAACGCAGGTGGACGGGGGCGGCGGGACACTGCCGGGCGGAGGGACATATGCGGGGTTGGTGGCGAATAGCCCGCTGGGTTCGGCATACCAGGTGGACCAGTTCCCCGGTGCGGACTTTGGGGCCAAACTGCAGGCTTGCCTAAATACGGTAAGTGCAAGTTATGGCGGGACGTGCGACGCGCGTGATTTTACGGGGAGTCTGTCGATGGGATCGAACCTGACGATATCGACGGCAAATGCGACGGTGCTGCTGCCTTGCGCCACGATTTCGACTGCCAGTCAACTGATTGTGACGGCGGGAACAAGGAATGTGGCGCTGCGGGGATGTGCTTTGCGGGGAGCGAGCACAGCCAGCGGAAGCCAGGGCGGCACGGTGTTTCTGTACTCCGGGACCGGCGCGATGGTCGAGGTGGGAGACCCGACGTATGCAGCGGATACGATGGGTTTCCACCTGGACAATGTGGTGATCAATACCACGGCGGCTTCGAGCGGTGCAGCACAGGGGCTGGCGGCCTATCGGACGCAGGAGATGGACCTGGAGAGCTTGTATCTGCTGGGTAACTCAACCCAGACGGGCATGACTCTGGATGGAACCGGGAACTATACGGGTGGCACATTCCTGGACAACGAGTTCACGGGATTCCAGACGGCGGTGAATGCTGTCGGCCACCAGGTTTCAAATCCGGCCACGACAGATTGGATGAACGCGAGCACATTTGTGCGGCTGCACATCGACTGCCCGACGAACGGCGGAAGTCCGATCAGCGGGACCTATGGGATTAACTTGCAGCAGGGCGATGGAAACACGTTCACGGGCGGCGACGTGGAGGGCTGCTCGACCGCACTGCACTTGGGCGCGAATGCGCAGAACAACACGATTGTTGGCCTGCGGAACGAGAATTCGACGAACCAGGTGGTAGCGGACGCGGGCAGCAGTTACAACGACTGGATGACCGGTGGAACGATGTTCACCGGGCAACTGACGGACAACGGCACGCGCAACAGCTTCCTGGATACGTACCATCGGAGTTTCAACGGAATCAACGGAGACTGGTACGGCAGCCAGAAGGACACCACTGTAACCAATCATTTCCGCCTTGGGATCGGCGCGGGCAACGAGCGCGGATTGCTGAACGAAATCCAGACGGATTATGGATATCGCTGGATCGAAGGATACACGGACGCAACAAACGGCGAGCAGTTCTACCAAGTCCAGGATCTGCTGAACAATGTGAACCGGTTGTCGATCGGGCAATACAACAACGGGCAGTCGAGTACCAACGATCAGACAGTGATCAATGCGGCGGGGACAGGAGCGGTGGTGCTGAACGGCTCAAACAACTCGGGCACAGGCGGTGTGGTAATCGGATCGGGCGGAGCGGTCGAGTCGACCGTAGCGACGATTGGCGGCACAGGAAACGCGCAGTTTAACGGCACGTTGCAAGTGGGCGGGCAATCAACGTTCGTGGGCTCGACCACAGTAAAGAACCAGGCGGACGCGGAGATCGACCAGTTTCTGTGGGCGGGAGCGACGACGAGCCAGAAAGAGTCGTTCATCTACAAAGACTGGAACGGGAACAGCCAGTGGTACATGGTGAAGGATCAGTCCAACAACTGGGCATTGAACTCAGCTACGGGCGGGCTGGACAGCTTCAAGGCTTACCAGAGCACAAACAGCGGTGACACGTACGTCGATGCTTCCAACGCTTCCGGAGCGGTGCGCATCAACTACGAGCCTGGCTCTGGAGCCGGATTCTACGTTTACGGCGGAGGCAGCAGTAGCCCTTTGTATGCCAGCTTTACGGGAACGGCCACGATAAGATTTCCAGGGCTTGAGGCGAGCAGCGGTCATAACTGCCTGCAAATCGACAATTCGGGATATGTCACCAATACCGGATCGGCCTGCGGGACATCTGGGTCAAGCGGCACAGTGAACTCGGGAACCGCCGGGCAGATAGCTTATTACAGCGGGACCGGTACGGCAGTGGCGGGCATAAGCACGGTTCCAGTTACTGCAGGAGGAACGGGATCCAGCACGGCTTCCGGAGCGCTCCAGAGCCTGGGCGGGGCAGCGCTTGCGGGGGCAGCGTTTACCGGCCCCTTGAGCACGTCGACAACGTTCTCCGTGGCAAACAATACAAGTATTGGACCACGATATGATGTTACGAACTCAGCTTTCGGAGCCGTGGGCAACGGAACTTCAGATGACACAGCGGCGATACAGGCGGCGTTTAACGCCTGCTGGAACAACGGAATTCAACCCTACGGCGGAGTCGTGGAGTTCCCTGGCGACCACACGTACATCATAAGCGGCACCATCAATGCGTACGATTCCTGCAGGATCGAAGGGATTGTGGGTGCAATAACCTCGCAGGAACCTCCCTATATTTTATGGAACGGTCCGGCTGCAGGAACCAGCTACACCACGACCACCTTCACTGTTCGGGCGAACACCTCTTCGATCACCATCGCAACAAATCCGGTCAATGGTGACACGATAACCATCAACGGCACCGTGGTCAAGTTTGTGACTTCGGGAGCGACGGGCAACCAGGTGAATATCGGAACCACCGCAGCCGCTACGGCGACGGCGCTCTACACCATGCTTGCTGCGTCCAGCGACGTGAACCTGAGCAAGAGCACTTACACGAACCCGAGTTCCGGAGTGATTGTGTTCGGTTATCAATCAGCCGGCTACGTGGAGACACTTGCCACCAGCGATCCGTCCAGGATCACAGTCGCGCCGACGCTTTACGCATCGAGTTCGCCGAGCGGCGGCAGAGCTCCTGCGCAGCCCTATGTTATTACGTTCCCGATAACAAACACCTTGAGCGCCGGGAACTGGGTTCTTATTCAAGGGAACACGACGTCAGCGGGGTTCGGCATCAACAATGCCGTGGCGCAGGTGGCTTTGGCTTCGGGCAGCTCGTTCACTGTTGTAGTTCCTTTCACTCCATCTCAGTTGGGAACGTTCACCGACAGCGGGACAGTAACGACGCTCAACGTGGGCATAGCCTTCGACTCCTTCGCGCGCTACGAGCAAGAGGTCAAAGACATCGCGATCAGTAATATGGGCGGCCTGGCTACGAATCGGCTGATGGGCGTGGCGCTGTACTTCGGTTCCCGGGTTGACACGGGCACGCGCATCAACAACGCATGGGCGCAGGGAGGAACGACTGCCGATTTTTACTTCGCCAACGGCGGAATCAATACGGAGTTCGATAAGGGCTGGAGGTCGGATGACGGGGCGGCGCTCGCCAATATCTATTGGAGAGTAGGCACTGCGTGGGATAACTTCGGCCTTGCGAATGGCACGATCAGCGTGAACTCGGCTACGCCGAGCGGCGCTCAGGTCATGTTGGATAACCAGTCATGCAGCAGCGGAACAGTGCGCGTGACATCTCGCAACATGGACCACGAGATTGACAGCTCGCTTGCGTCGGGATTCGGGGTGTACACGCTTCTGGATTGCGCGACCACGAATGTGCCCCAATTCTATCTTGATTTTGAGGGCGGCAGCATGTCTTCTCCGGGAACGACGAATGCTCCATCGATTGTCATGACTCCGGCGAATGATGCCGCGCTCAACCTGAGCGTGCTGAATGAGCGCATGAACAATGGGACGGGGTACCCAGCGTTTGCAGGGCTTCCGGCGCTTGCGCGATACAACCTTGCCGGCGCTTCCGGCCTGATTCCCTTGCTGACCTATGCGCCATCTCTCAACTCAATCGGCATTGGAGGAACTGCGGGGCAGTTTGCGGCACCGACACAGCTTCTAGGGGACGTGAACATCGGGCAGATGTGGCAATACGGGATCAAGGCATCCCAGTTCCTGTATTCGGACACCGCCTTTGCAGCGTTGCCCAATGCCACAACGCTGTATGCCGGCCAGATTCTGGCGCCGCCGTCGTACTGGAATGGAGCGAATGGCCAGCGCTATGCTCTGGACGTGGTATATCAGTCGGGTACGACTGGAGCTCCCAACGCAGGAGCCACAACTTGCGAGACGACCACAACGGCAAGCCAGTTTGCGTGTACCAGCGCGACCGATCTATCGATCGGGCAGTACATTACCGTCGGCACAAATGCACGTGAGCAGATCTCGCTTATCGATGCAGCCAGTCCGACAAATGTGCTGGTCAATGTAACCGGGAACGTCGGCACTGTTTCAACCCCGACAGCGTTGACGTTTTCTGCTCCGGTTCTAGGACCCGAAATCCAGATGCCCACGAAGTCATCGGCTGCTCCCACGACTCTTGCGTGGTCGCAGGGCGACATGCTCCAGAATGCAGGGGCGGTGGCAAATGGGATTTGCGGCTGGGTAAACGTGGCGGCTGGTACGCCGGGGACCTGGACGGCAATTCCGTGCGCCAACGCCTCCGGGCAGCTCAGTCTCTCGCAGATCACAAACGGCACGCTGAGTACTTCTCCGGTTTGTCCGAATGGCGCCGGAGGCACGCTCACTACCAGCGGATGCGCCACTCCCGGCGCAGGTGCTCCATCAACTGTCAAGGCACTTAACGCCTATGTTGCGAATACCGGAAGCACCTCGTCCACGCAGGTAGCATCGCTGCTGATCCCGGCCAATACTCTCGATACCACTGGCAAACTGGTCGTGACCATCAAGACGGATGCCTGCGCCGGAGCCGCGTGGTTCTACTCTTCCTGTACAGCGGCCAATACGGGAACCTGTACGGTCAATGCCTACATCGCCACGACCAGCACCGGGACAAATGTTCATTACCTTTCGACTACCGTCCCTCTGAAGGATTCCATGAACACCGAACTGACCATTCGGGCGCAGAACTCAATGACCTCCCAGGTACTCGACCAAATGGTCGTCATGGGCGGAAACGGATCAGTCGCAGGCATATCTCCTGCCGCAAACCCGACTTCCATGAATATGGCGAGCGCCCAATATCTGAACATTTTCATCACCAACAGCGTTTCGACAGACACCTGCTTTCTGAGCCAAGCGGATATCGTCGTTTGGCCATAAGCAATGAGAATGTGGGACCGCTCAAGCGGAAGGTAGCCTCGTTGGATCTCATTGTTCTCGGCAGTATTCCAGCTTCATCCAGCCGGAGAAACAGCATCCCGTGTTGGCGTGGGGAGCCGGTAGCCAGAGCGATTCCTGGGTAAGTGTGTCTTTGTCTGCAACCCAGAAATCGCTGCAACGCAGCGGAGGAGAAGGTGCGGCGATGGTGGGAGGGTCGACGTTGTACCTGGAAAAACTGGATGCCGAGGAGTTGGCGCAATTCGGGAGGATTCTGGACAAGAGGCCGGTGAGCCTGCGGGGGCAGACGGTGGGAATGGCGCTTGCCGAGCAACTGCTGAGGGTGCGAACCCGCGAGGGGTGGACGCGGCCGCTAGTGGCGAATGCCGCGCAGCGGGCCTTCGAACTGCGGCGGGGCGAGAAGAACATCGTGCTGAAGGCGCGTCAGATGGGGCTGACGACCTGGGCGGCGGCGCGTTTTTTTCTGAAGACCATTACCCGGCCGGGGACACTGACCCTGGAAGTGGCCCATACACAGGAGGCGGCCGAGGAGATTTTCCGCATTGTGCATCGCTTTCTGGATTGGCTGCCGGAGGAACTGCGCGAGGGGCCCTTGCGAACTTCGCGGGTGAATGTGCGGCAGATTGTGTTTCCGGAGATCGATGCGCAGTACCGGGTGGTGTCGGCGGGAGATCGGAATGCGGGACGGGGATTGACGGTGCAGAACCTGCACTGCTCGGAGCTGGCGCGCTGGCCTGGAGACCCGGCTGAGACCCTGGCGGGCCTGCGGGCGGGACTGGCGCCGGGGGCTGAGCTGATTCTGGAGTCGACGCCCGAGGGGGTGGGAGGGTGCTTCCATGAAGAATGGCAGAAAGCCGGTGAAACGGGAATGGTACGGCACTTTTTCCCCTGGTGGATGGAGGAGCGGTACCGGGCAGAAGCGGTGAACGAGGCGAGCCTGACGGGGGAAGAGCGGGAATTGATGCGTCGTCACGGGCTGGATCTGCGACAGGTTGGCTATCGGCGGCAGATCCGGACGAATTTTCGCGGGGTGGCGCGGCAGGAGTACGCCGAGGACGAGGAAAGCTGCTTCCTGGCCAGCGGAGATTCGGTCTTCGAGTTGTCAGCGATCGAGGCGCGGCTGGCGACAATGATGCCGCCGCTGACGGTTCGGCGTAACGGGGAACTGGAGGTGTGGCTGCCGCCGGTGAAAGGCAAGAAGTACCTGGTGGCGGTGGACCCGGCCGGGGGCGGGAGCGAGGGCGACTACTCGGCGGCGCAGGTTTTGGACCTGGAAACGGGGCTGCAATGCGCGGAGTTTGCCGGGCACATGGGAGGGTTGGAGTTGGCGCGGCTGGTGACGGCACTGGCCGCCGAGTACAACCAGGCGTGGCTGGTGGTGGAGCGGAACAACCACGGCAGCGGGGTCCTGGCGCTGATCGACACGGTATGCGGCTACGGACGGATTTACAGGCAAAGTGGCCAGATGGGGTGGCTGACTACATCCGTGAGCCGGCCGGCTGCTTTGGGGCGGTTGGATGCGGGACTGGTGGAACAGCCGGAATGCTTCCAAAGCCGGCGTCTGCTGGCGGAGTGCCGGAGTTTTGTGCGCATGCAGGATGGCCAGTCGGGAGCTCGGCCGGGAACCCACGACGACAGGGTAATGGCGATGGCAATCGGACTGGCGGCGCGGGCGGAGCTGTTGGGAGGAGGCAGCCGATAACCTCCGGCTTTCAGCTTCTAGCTCGCAATTGAGGGAGACAGAACCGGTGAAGTCGGTGCGGGCGGAGGCCAGGGCTTGTTTGCAGGCAAACCTTCCCGGGAACGGGAACTAGAGGCTAGAAGCTAAAGGCTCAAGGCTGCTTTTCAGGGTCTGCGCGCATAGAATGCGAATAAGGTTCTGAAAGAGGCGGGGGAACGGGCTTGGCGGTTCTGGCGGTGCAGCATATCCGGCGGATGCGGGGCGGTGCGCAGGGCCAGCTGATGCTGGGCGCCGACGGGCATGTGTACGTCGTGAAGTTTCAGAACAACCCGCAGCACATCCGGGTGCTGGCCAACGAGTTTCTGGCATCGCGGCTGGCGACTGCTGCGGGGCTGACGGCTCCGGAAGTGGAGTTGGTAGAGGTGTCGAGCTGGCTGGTGGAAAATACGCCGGAGCTGGAGATCGACCTGGGCCGGACGCGGATTCGGTGCCAGCCGGGATTGCAGTTCGGATCCAGATTTGTGGGCGGGCTGATGCCGGGCCTGGTGGTGGACTATCTGCCCGAAGAACAGATGGCCGAGGTACGGAACCTGAATGAGTTCGCCGGCATCCTGGCCCTGGACAAATGGACGGGGAACGCCAATGGGCGGCAGGCGGTGTTTGCGCGCAAGCAGCGGGAACGGCGCTACCGGGCAGTGTTCATCGACTATGGCTATTGCTTCCATGCCGGGGAATGGAAGTTCGAGAATATTCCGCTGCGCGGAGTCTACTATCGCAACGATGTGTACCGGGAGGTTACGGGGTGGGAGTCGTTTGAGCCCTGGCTGACGCGTTTGGAGACCATGGCGGCCGAGACGGTGTGGTCGGCCGCCAATGAGATTCCACCGGAGTGGTACGGCGGCGACCTCAGCGAAATGGAAGCGCTGGTGGAGAAGCTGCTGGCGCGGCGAAGCCGGATCCGGGAACTGGTGGAGGAATTCGGGAAGTCGGACAGGAAGCCATTTCCGAAATGGGTGGGAATGGCGGGGAAAATGGGGGAAGGTGGTTGGAAGGATGCGCGGTGGGGGACTAACATGGCGGGAAGGGTGAACTAGGAGGGCGTACGCCTGGCATGAGCAGCGGAGACGGGCGGAGGACATGCGAGTTTCAACTGCTCCGGTATGTGCCGGATGCGGTAAGGAACGAGTATGTGCATATCGGGGTAATCCTGCGCGAGCAGAGCGGAACCGGACACGCCGGCGCGAAGCCGATTCTGGTCCGGTTTACCCGCGACTGGCGCCGAGTGCGCTGCCTTGACCCCGAGGCCGACACGGCGCTGCTGGAAGGCATGGAAAGCGAGTTGCGCCGACGATTCCAGAATGAGCCGGATGGAAACCTGATGCGCCTGCTCAGCGAGTCGCTTTCTCTGAGCGTCCAGATGACCGAGCCCAAAGCTTACCTGGCGGAAAGCCTTCCGGCGGGCATGGAAGAGCTGATGCGGCTTTACGTGGAGCCACCTCCCAGAGAACGCGCGCCACGGCTGAGCGGACGCGCGGCCATCCAGGCGAGGATGCGAATAGAATTCGAGAGGGCCGGGGTATGGGATCTGCTGAGGAAGCGGATTGCGGCCTCGGAGTACACGCGAGCGGGCGATCCGCTGAAGGTCGACGTGGGGTATCGGCCGAACGGGTTGAGACACCCCACGGATAAAGGCCTGTCCGCGGGGACCCCGTTGATCCGCATGTTCCACGCGGTGAGCCTGGAGCCGGGCGTGGAGATGGCCAAGGTGCTGGCCTTCTCTGCCGCGGGCCTGAGGGCTGGCGTGGAGCGTGTGGAGAAGGCGCAACTGGAGCTGACCGCTGTGATCGAGCCAGCGGCCCGCCTGGGAGCTACGGACGAAGAGCCGGAGCGGCTGGAGATGTACCGGTTTGGCGTAGAGACGATGGAAGAACACGAGATCCGGGTGCTGACGACATCGGACCTGGAGCGAGTGGCGGAAACGGCGCGGCGGGAGCTGCGCGTGTGAAGGAACTACAACCGGCTTCCAGCTCTTAGCTCGTAGCTATTTGCTGGCGAGATTCATGGTCAGGATTTGCATATAGTTTTGGGTAGTTTTGGTAGGATGAATTTTGTAGTGGCAAAGCTAGTAGCTAGAGGCTAGCAGCCAGAAGCTGAAAAGAAACGAGGCATGGCCCTTTCCGGGGCTGTGCCTTTTTGTTTTGGAGCGGCCAAGAAAAGGAAGGTGCGCGTGAAGGTAGGAGAGCAGTTGCGGGAGATCTGGCGGCAGGCTACTGGAAGCGGTCGAAGGGTAGACGTGGAGGCCAGGGCAGCCGATGCGGAGGCAGACAGAAAGACGCTGGCGCTGCCTTCGATCCTGAGCCCGGTCCAGTTTCCGGGGCATCTGCTTCCCAAGCCGACGCCCATGAACCTGCGCCGGTTTGCGGAGACGCCGGTGGTGCGGCGGGCGATCAACGTCATCAAGGATCGCATTGCTGCCATGGACTGGCAGGTGCGGGTGAGACGCGGAGTGCGGTCGGGAGATGTGGCCTTCGCGGGAAGGAAGCTGCGGGCATTGCGCCGGATGCTGGAAGAGCCAAATGCGACGGACAGCTTCCGGACTTTGATGGAGCAGGTGATCGAGGATGCGTTGACCGGCGGCTTCGGAGCAATTGAGATGGAACCGACGGGCGACGAGGACCGGCCGGCGATGTTGTGGCCCGTGGACGGGGCCTCGATTCGAATCAATGCCCGATGGGATGGGCAGGAAGAAACGCCAAGATACGCGCAGGCGCTTCCGGGTCAACTGGAATCGAGCGCGGTGGAGTTGCTCGACAACCAACTGATGTACGTGCGCATGAATCCGCGCAGCTTTACGCCGTTCGGGCTGGGGCCGCTGGAGGTAGCCTTCGAGACGGTGAACCAATTCCTGAGCGCGCACCGTTTCGCGGGCAAGCTGGCGGCAAACTCGGTGGCGCAGTATGCGCTGTGGCTGAATGAAGCTTCTCCGGCGCAGCATGACCGGCTGATTCGCTGGTGGCAGGACGAGATTGAGGGAACGGGCCGAGTGCCTTTGATTTCGACCGATCAGAAGCCGGAGGTTTTGCGATTTGCGCAAGGGACGGATGCGGATCTGCGCCTGGCGTGGCAGGAGTTTCTGATCCGGATGGTGGCCAACGCCTTCGGATTGCCTCCCTTGATGCTGGGTCTGGAGGCGGATGTGAACCAGTCGACCGCTGCGGAGATGACCGACGAGGCTTTCCGCGGGGCGATCTCTCCCCTGGCGATGCTGCTGGCCGGGCACATCACTCGTGATCTTTTCGGCAAGTGCATTGGGTGGCGAGAGTTTGAGTTTGTCTTCAACGAACTGAATGCGAGAGATGAGGAGACGGAGCTGGCGGTGCAGGTGCAACTGCTGCAGGCCGGCGTGCTGACGGTAAACGAAGTGCGGGCAATGCGAGGGCTGGGTCCTCTGGTGCAGGATGGTGCGGTCCAGATGGCGGGCGAGGCGGCGGAGCAGGCGAGTTGATGCTTTCGAGTTCGGGCGCGTTGCCGTTGGGGCGACGGTTGGGCAAGCGAAAGCAGATGGGCGGAGAGCGCATGCGATTGGAAGCGATGGCGGTAAGGATACCCCACGTGGACGGGCACCCCAACCGGGTTCCGTTCGAGGGAGTATTAACGGTGGTGAATGCACCCAGCGACAAGGCGCCGGCAGGCGCACGCGGACACAGGGTGATGCTGACCCGGGAGGCAGCAGAAAAGGCGCTGCCTTCGCTGCTGGGGATGGCGGTGGATTACAGGCCTGGGTGGGACGGGCATGATGCACGCCGCAAGATCGGCCTGTTAACCGAGGCGGACCTGCTCGGACATCGGCTCGTGGTGCGGGGATATCTCTACGCGCGGGATTTCCCCGAGGTGGCAGGGGCCATCCAGGCGCAGTCGCCCGAAGCAATGGGCATGAGCTACGAGTTGGCCGATGCGCGAGTGGAAGACATGCGGGCCGAGGTTTGGAAGCTGACGCGGGTAACTTTTACCGGGGCGGCAATTCTGCTGAGGGAAAAGGCAGCCTATCGGGCAACGAGTTTTCGCATGGCGAGTTAGTGAGTTAGTGAGTTAGCGAGTTGGCAAACAGGCTCCGCGGCGCGGGGCCTGTTTTATTGGCAGCTCATCTAGAGCAGCGGGTTCAACGAAACGAAGAAAGGAACAGCATGGAGAACGACGAAAAAGCGATGGGCGAACGGCTGGAAGCCGCAACGACCCTGCTGGAGCGGACGCTGAGCTGGCTGGAGGAGCGGCAAAGCGTCTTGACCGGCGAAGTGGAGAGGATCTCAGCGACGGTGGAACAGAGCCGGAGGGAGACGGAACTGGCGGAGAAGCTGGCCGCGGCCGAGCGGGAACTGAGCGAGTTGAAGGCCGCGGCTGCGCCGGCGGCATTGAACCCGCTGCGCAGGACGGTGCCCGCTGCCACCTCCGAAATGCTGGCCAAGCACGGCATCGGGGACGGCCCCGTGGACGTGCGGACGCTGGATGCGGCTCTGGCAGGGCTGAGCCTGGAGCAGCGCATTGCGGTAAAGACCCAGTTGCTGCGGGCCGGCACGATTGCGTAAAGGCGGCACTCAGCTTCTAGCTACTAGCTTCTAGCTAGAGGCTCTTGGACACTCGGCCAGCAACTTTTCAGGCAGGCCGGGACGTTGCGGCAGGAGATTGATCCGGCAGTTTAGAAGGCGCCGGA
>JBEKTB010000051.1:0-28937 GCA_049516495.1 Occallatibacter sp. | reverse complement strand
CATGCCGATTGCCTGGGTCATATCGAGCGTTTGTTCAGTGTCGTCGCAATCGCCGCCGGACCGGCTATCGACGCAGCTTGTGCTGGTTCCATCCGTCGAGAGCAGCGTAATGGGCACATTATTGGTTTTGCCTATATTTGCGAAATATGTATCCAGGTCGCTCAAGTCGGTGCCGTAATATTCGAGCAGGCCCAGCGACTGGCCGCTGCCGTTCAGAGCGGTTCCACCGTAGTAGGCGGCTCTCATGTCGCTGCCAAGAAATGAACTGGACGGACCGGAACCCGTAGTTGCGCCCGAGCGGACATCCGGATGTGAGTTCCTGTGCAGGCCGGCGGGGTGGGGAATGGAGTAGTTGTCCAGGCCAGCGATATGCCACAGAGAAAATGGCAAGTCGACTGTCGGTTCCCGGTCCGGGGCATAGAAGGTGCGATCTTCAGTCGGATGACGGTAGAGACCCATGTTCACATGGAAGGCATTCTCAATCCTCTCGACCGTTCCTTTGACCTCGACGTTCACCCGATTGCGGGAGGTGGCGACCACCGTCAATCCGTTGGTCCTGGCAAAACGAAGCACGGCGTCATAACTCTCCTGAGTGGGGCCGAACCTCTGGGTAAACTCGTCCACCGTGAGGAACTGCCGATAGGAGGGGCTGGCCGGATCGTAGACATCCTTCAGAAATGCATCCAGGCCGGCCTGATCGCGCAGCGGCAAAGCAATTTCCAACTGCATGATTTGGGTGGCGGGAAGTCGCCCCAGAGACTGCGCTTGCCCATTCAAAGTAGCTTCACGCACATGGCGCGTTAACAGGGACTGGGCCTGGCCGGCAAGACTTCCGACCGAGACAATCGCGGTGATTGCGAACAGAAACGAACCTATCCTTCGAGTCACGACTCCTCCTTTGGCGGATGGCGGGGATGTCCTTCTGGCTTTCAAGGGGACGGACAAAGATCGTGACAAATTGTGGCAATGGGAAAGATTGCTGTCAAGCACAAAGCGGATTTGAAAAGGGCCGAGGACAGCCGTTTGCACCCGGGGCTGGGCGGTGTGGGGATATGGATTTTCGTGCACGGATTATGCGCGATGCCGGCGATTACCGGCATCGCGCAGCCTGCGCTATTTTGCGCTTACCCTCAAAAGGAGCACACCATGCGAAGGCACGGTGGCCGCATAGGCTCCGTTCTTGAATTGCACATCCTGGTGCGTCCACAGGTCTCGCGCCTTCTTGACCGGCCCGCCCAGGTTGAGGTCGCCGGCCTTGACCGTAGCCTCGGCCGCGGCGGAGCCAAGATTGACCACGCCCACCGCTACGCCGCCGTCAGCCAGAGGCTTGATCCAGGTCTGCAGGTCGCCGTTCTTCACCGGGGACGCCTGCTTGCCCAGCGCGTCCTGGTCAACGGCGATCACTTCCCTGTTCAGCAGGATCGCCTTGGTCGCGTCCGTCATGTTGCGCACGTCATTGCCGGCCAGAAGCGGCGAGGCCACCAGCGCCCAAAGGCTCATGTGGGTCCGATACTCCTCGTCCGTCATGTGCCCGTTGCCGATCTCCAGCATGTCCGGATCATTCCAGCGGCCGGGGCCCGCGTAGGGCGCTGTCGGGACCTGCTTCTCCACGTTTTCGATCATGCTCGACCACGAATCGCGGATGTCGCCCGTGGTGCGCCACAGGTTTCCGCCCACCGCTGGACCCCATTTCTCCACGCCGCCCCAGCCGTACTCGCAGAGGCTGTAGACGATCGGGCGGCCTGTGGCCACGAGCGCATCGCCCATCTTTTGATACACAGCCTGCAACTGGTCATTTTTGTAAATGTTTCTGGCACTGCACCAGTCGTACTTCAGATAGTCGATGCCCCAGGCCGCAAAGGACTTCGCATCCTGATCTTCGTGTCCATAACTCGCCGGGTAGCCGGCGCAGGTGCGCGGGCCCGGTCCGGAATAGATCCCCAGTTTCAAGCCCTTCGAATGAACATAATCGGAAAGGGACTTCATGTTGGGAAACTTGTGGTTCGTCTGCAGGTTGCCCTGGGCATCGCGCACGCCTTCCCAGGTGTCGTCGATGTTGACGTAGATGTAGCCCGCGTCGCGCATCCCGCTGGAAACCATGGCGTCGGCAATCGCGCGAACCGTCTGATCGTCGATCCGGCTCTCAAACAAATTCCAACTGTTCCATCCCATGGGCGGAGTCTTCGCAAGGCCGTTCGAAGGCACATTGTGCAGCGGCGGAGGCTCGATGTAACTCACCCTGGGCAGATCGTCGGTTGCCGCGGCGGGCGTAGCCACCACGGGGCGAGTTCCCCGCACCATGGCGTGCAGTTCTCCGTTGACCAGGTCGCCCACCAGGAAGGGCCGGGTTGGACTCCAGGGCGCAAAAACCTCGAAGTGGTTGCCGGTCGCCGTTCCCTTCAACTCCACGGCGTAGTCCGGGTATTTCACCGTTCCGGTCAGTTCGCCGCCGTTCTGCTTCAATTCCACAATCGACTTTGTCTGCTCGCCGTTGTCCAGGGTCTTGCCCGGGATGACCCAGCGGCCTGTCAGACCCTGGCCATACCCCGCAACCACCTGCATCGCCAAGCAAACAAACAGTACCGCGGCGTTTACAAAAAGCGCGGTTCCCGACTTTCTCCAATCGTGCTCCGAAGATGCCATCTCCACTCTCCATTCCGCTGGAAGCCCGCTCCCGGGCAACCGAGACTGCTACCATTCCGGTTGGACCCCAATTCGGACACGTCCAGATTGCGTGACGAATTGTAAACGATTGCAAGTCCGCATGACTCCCCCCTTTTTTCCTCTGCTTCCAGCCTTCGGCCTAAGCGGCAAAGGGAGATGGAAGGCTTGCCGGGTCTCACTCGTTGAAGCCCCAGGCTCTGGCCGTGGGTGCAAAGCTTCGGTAATTTTCGGGCTCAATGGAAATGTACTCCCCGTCACATTCCAATGCGCTAGAAGAGGAGTAAAGTTCGTCGCCAAGTAGCGATTCAGTTCGGGGGAAGATCGCTTGAAACGCCACCTTCTTGCACGCATGGCCGCGGCAACTTCCACAGCGGTCAGGGCCTTCGCCGGCACAATGAACCATGCGCGGAGGACCCATTGAGCCTTCATGTTACCTGGAACCCGGCCCGTATCGTGGGCGTGCGAGCCATGGACGATCAGCACGCCATCATGATGGAGACGATGAACGAGCTACGCCTGGCGTTGGTGCAGGGCGTAAAGCGGACGCGGGCAAACGAACTGCTTGAAGAGCTGATCGAGTTCACGCGCCTGCACTTCTGGAACGAGGAGCAGTTGCTGGAGCGGCATGGCTTCCCTGGCCTGGCTGCCCACCGCGCCGAACACCTGCGCCTGCTGGCGCAGGTCACGGAATCCGCCCACCGGCTGCAACATACCGAGTCGCCGCCCATCGGCGAGCTGCTCTTGTTCCTGCACGGCTGGTTCATCAACCACGTCGAGGAAGTGGACCGGCAATATGGTCCCTGGATGAACGAGCGTGATGTGTATTAACGCGGATTTGCGAAGGCTCGAATGTCCGCGGCGACGGCGTCGTGAACATACATCACGCTGGTGGGCGTGGCGACGGTTTCCGGGCTTTGTTGTCCGGCTCCGTGGATCATCAGCACCGGCCGCGGGTCCCATTCGCCGCCGTGCGAGATGCGTTCATCTTCGGCGCTCCAGCCCGGCAGGGGCCTCCACATCTGCGTACGCCAGGAGTGGTCGCCGTGCACGATGAGCGTGGTTTCCGCCCAGCGCGGCTGCGCTTGCAGCAAATCGAGAATCTGGCCCAGCAATTGATCGGAAAACGCCAGAGAGTCCAGATAGGACCCGCCCAGCGCGAATTTGCCTGTCCGCCGGTCCCAGACAGCGGGGGGATGCGGCGCGGGAAGGTGGATGTAGAGAATGTCGGACTGGCTATTGGCCACCGTTTCAAGCGCATGCTGCTCCAAATCCTTGACGGAGGCAGCGTGGCCTTCTGCGCTCCATGCCGCCAGGTCCGCCCAGGCGCGGCGTGGAATGAAAACCTGCTCGGCCAGGATGCGCAGCGGAAACCACACGTTCTGGGCAAAGCTGGCCCTGAGCGACGTCGGACCCCGATCCTGCGCATCCTCATTGTTCCAGTAGCAGTCCGCTGCAACCCCCACAAATGAAGGGCAGTAGGCGATGTACCATCCCACGATCGAGATGGTCAGGCCCTGCTGACGCGCCATGCCGAAGACTGTAGCCTGGGGATCGAAAGTCCTCCAGCCGGGAGCGTCCGCGGTGTGCACCTGATACTGGTTGTCCGAGGTATAAGCGGCATCCGTCACCATGCGGCCCAACAGCAGGCTGGGAACCACCTTCGTGGTTCGGTACGCGATCGGCTTCATGTCGGTATAGAGCGTACTCTCGCTCCGCAACCGGTCGAAGTTGGGTAGTTGCAGCGAAGGGTCTCTGGTCTCGAAGGCCTGCTGGTACGAAAGCTCATCGAAGAGAATCCAAACCAGGCGCGGCTTGTGCGGGCCCGGGACGGCAACCGCCGATGCGAAGGACTGTGGCCCAGGCCGCCAGAGCGTGGCGCGGCCCAACTGCCAGGTCATGACCAGCGCAAAGACCGCGAACCCGGCCAGCAGACTGCTTCCCGCCTTGCCAATCTGCCAGGCAATCCTGGGACCGCGCAGGATGAGAAACAGGAGCGCGCCAATCCACGCCAGGCAGGCCACAACCACCGCGGCTCCAGGCACGTCGAAGGGCATCAGGTCCAAACTGCGCACCAGCAGCAACACAGGCAGGAGCGCCATCAACACCCAGCGAATGACGGGCCATTGTCGCAGGCGGCGAAGCCATTCCATCAACCCAAAAAAGACGACTGCGACCAGAGCAATATCCGTCAGGTGGGCCAGCGCAATCCGTGTCAGCGGCACCGCTACACGCATGCGCGCATCGCCGGCGGTGGACGTCAGGTCGATATAGTTCGGCAAGAGAAACAGGACAGCGAAGGCCCAGGCCTGGGCGATTCGTTTGGTCATTCCGGACTCTCTCCCCGTTGCGGCCCGCGGGCGCCGTTGCGCTCGAAAAGCAAAAGAACCCTGTTGTTCCCCAGCACTGCCCGATCTGCAACATGGAAGAAAGGAGCAAACGCCTCCTTCAGGTCATTTTCCGACAAGTGCCCGTAAAGATCGTCCCGGCCCCTCAGCCACTCCTGAAACATGGGGTCGGCGGGAGGCACCCACTCCAGCACCAGCCAGCGGCGGGTCAAACTGGCGCAAAGATCGCCGATGTGCGCGAGCGGCAACTGCTCGCGCAGGATCAGATGATGAATCACCGCCAGCATCAGCACCATGTCGAACTTGCCCGTCAGGCGGTCCAACAGCGAGAGCTGCTCGCGGTTTCTCCATCCCACCGCGGGCGTGGGGCGCGCGATGTTGGCGACCAGCGCCGTTATCGCCTGCCCTTCGCCGGCTGCCTTCCGCCACAACAGTTCAATCGCCGCCGCATCGCTGTCCAATGCTACGACTTCCGCGCCGGCCTTCGCCGCCAGCAGCGAATAGGTTCCCGTGTTGGCTCCTATATCCAGCACGCGCGCAGGGTGACAACGGTCCAGCACGCCGTTCACGAATTGCTGTTTTTCGTCGGTATCGGCGGGCCGGTAGTGGCTAGCCAATTGTTGATAGTCGCTCCATCGGCTGACGGTCTCAGACCGTGCCGCGCGGCGAATCTGCTTGCCTAGCCGGGCGATGCGCCGATGCAGAATATGAGCGGCCAAATCAGGATTGGAAACCGTTGGCAGCTTGCCCAATTTCTGTCCTTTTCCGCCGGAATTTTCGAAAAGCGTAGCCAGCGTGACCACATCCAGCAGGTCAGGACGGAGCCGGTCCCGCCAGCGGAGGGCACGATAGATCGAGCGCGGCTCATACCCGTCGCGAGCATGCAGCGTGGCCTGCAGCGGCCAGCTCAGGAATCTCTCAGCAACCAGCGGAAGCAGGAACGTGCGCACGAACTGCCCGTAAGCAAGCCACACGCTCGCATGAGGATTGCGTCGTTCAAACGACAATACATCGACCAGGACAGGCCGCCCGCCCACAAAAAGGACATTCAAGGGGGTTGCGTCTTTTAGCGTCCAGCCTGCATTGATTGCCTGGTCCGCGATCCGCAAGGTCAATTCGGCAGCGGAACGCCACTGCCCTGTCGTCCACTCCCAGGGATAAGAAATGGGATCGATCCGCGGATGTTGCAGCCAGAGTTCTCCCGGATTTTCAGGAACGATCGAAGGAACGGCTTCCGGCTGCACAATTTCAGTCGGAATCAGGTCGCCGCGGCGCTCCAGGGCCTTGCGCAGGGGAGAGTCGAGAAAAGCGCGAGCCTCTTCAACCGCCGCTGGGCGGATTGTTCTCAGGGCATGAAGCGGCGTAAGCCGGAGTTGGCCGGCCGGGTCGCGAAAGGTCCACTCCAGTTCGGTTCGGCCGGACTCTTCCTGGGAATCGGATCGGGTCGGGGATTTGCGCTCGGGAAAATCGACCGGGGTGTTCACCGGACGGACGAACCCTCATCCTGCTCCGCAGTGGGACAATCTCCCTGCTGGTCTTTGCTTATTGCGTCCCGATGCAGCAAGGCATAAATCTTCCGACGCATATACCACCCGGTGGCGACGAGCGCGGACCCGACGGCCTGAATTGCCAGCAGCCCTGTGCCGGGATCGGCATAGGCATACGCAGGGCGCTCAAAGAGCATCGTCGCACCCGCAAAGATAAGCACAAGAGGGATGGTTGACAGCAGTTTTCTCATCTGTGGATTCTTGACTCCTGGACCAGATTCGATATTTCCGTAGTGCGCTTGGAGCAAGCCAAAAAAGTGCAGGCCAAAGCAGGGATTGAACGCCCTATAAATGGACGAGAATAGTGCTCGGAGGGTTACTTTGTCCGCGAAATGTTGCTCAGCCGATTGCGGGAAAGAAACAGGGGGCCGATCCGCTTTCTTCACTTGAATGTGCGCAGGCCGTGGACAGCACAGGGTTTAGATCTGAACCATCTCTGAAATCATCCCCCAAAAGAACTTCCGGCGGCTAACAGACGACAAAAATCGCCAGGAAATCTCCCATTCGGCCTGAAGTCGGACGGGCGCCTTTTGGGGTTTGCCGCGCACCGCTGTGCGGGTACACTAGAGGGTATGGCGGAGATTCAGCGCAGGAAAACTGGCACAGTCAAAATCGGGCAGGTCCGCGTAGGCTGGGCGGTTCCGGTCGTCGTGCAGTCGATGACCAACACCGACACGGCGGACATTGCGGGCACCATCGAACAGGTTGCGGCCCTCGCTGTGGCGGGGTCGGAGATCGTCCGCGTCACGGTGAATAATGAGGAAGCCGCGGCGGCTGTTCCGTACATCGTGGAGGGGCTCGACAAGCGCGGCCTGCGGGTGCCGATTGTGGGCGACTTCCACTACAACGGCCACCTGCTGCTCAAGAAGTTCCCTGCCACGGCGCGGGCGCTGGCCAAGTACCGAATCAACCCCGGCAACGCATCGATCGGCAAGAAGGATAACGACAATTTTCAGGTCATGATCGAGTGCGCCGTCGAAAATCAAAAGCCGGTGCGCATCGGCGTCAATTGGGGCTCGCTCGACCAGTCTCTGCTGACCCGCATGATGGACGAGAACAGCAAGCTGCCGCAGCCGCTGCCTGCCCGCGAAGTGATGATGGAAGCCATGGTCCGCAGCGCCCTCGACTCGGCCGCGGCCGCCGAACGTTACGGCCTGGGGCATGACCAGATCATTCTGTCGGCCAAGGTGAGCGGCGTTCGGGACCTGATCGACGTCTACACCAACCTGGCTGCCCGCTGCGATTATCCGCTGCACCTGGGTCTGACCGAAGCCGGCATGGGCGCCAAGGGCCTGATCGCTTCGACAGCCGGCCTTGCGCCGCTGCTGCTGGCCGGCATTGGCGACACCATCCGCGTAAGCCTGACGCCCAAGCCGGGCGGCGACCGGACAGAAGAAGTGCTGGCCGCGCAACAGGTGCTGCAATCGCTCTCCATTCGCAGCTTCTCGCCCCAGGTCACCAGTTGCCCTGGCTGCGGACGCACGACCAGCACCTACTTCCAGGAATTGGCCGAGCAGATTCAGAGCTACCTGCGGACCTCCATGCCGGAATGGCGCAAGGTTTATCCCGGCGTTGAAGAGCTGAAACTGGCGGTCATGGGCTGCGTGGTCAACGGCCCCGGCGAATCGAAGCACGCCAACCTGGGCATCAGTCTGCCGGGCACCTTCGAGGAGCCCAAGGCGCCGGTCTATGTGGACGGCAAGCTCTTGAAGACGCTGCACGGCGACACCATCGTGGCCGAGTTCAAGCAAATTCTCGACCACTACGTCGAGAGCCACTACGGACAGGGCGCAACGAGCAAGGAACTGGTGGAGGCGCGGTAGTCGTTATTGCGACACTACCGCTTTGGAGTGCAATTGCGAGAGGCTCCACTTCCCTTCCCGCTCAATTCGCGTTAGGATTTCCGCAATCTTCCGTGGAGATTTCTCATGCGTCTGCGCCGAGCGGGATGGTTCGTGCTTTTGGCTGCGGTTTCTCCCGCGCTGGCCTTTGCCGGCGGGCAGAAGCCTTGCGTCACCGCCGACGAAGCCGCCAGACTCGTCAACAAGGACGTCTGCGTGACCGCGCACATTTACGACGTGGTGCAGTTGCCGGACGGGACGCGGTTCCTGGATGTCTGCACGCCAGACACGACCGACGACAAGTGCCGCTTCACCATCGTGAGCCTGTGGGAAGATCGCGACGAGGTGGGCGAGTTGCGCAAATACCGCGACATGGACGTGCAGGTTCGCGGGATTGTGCGGCCCATGCACGGGCGCGGGGGGATGGTGCTGAGCCATGCGCGGCAGTTCTATGGCGGGCCGCCCAAGTTCAAACCCAACCCCAAACTGCTGCGCGGCTTCAACGCTGACCAGAGCCGGCCCGCGGTGAACGATCCCAACCTGCGTTCGCAGGGCGCCGGCCGCGCGTTCATGAACACGCGGGATAAAGAGACGTTGCCGGGCAAGTGAGGTTCGCGGCTTTCCGGTAGCTTTCAGCCTCTAGCTTCCAGCTTTTCCCCTTCGGGTCAGCCACTCCCACCCTTCAGAACGCGCGCAAAAGTGCGTCGGCATGCAGCCGGAAACCCGCTTCAACCGGCTGGAAGCCAGAAGCTAGCGGCTAGGAGCTAGAGGCTGATCTTCGAGCTGCGGTGCAAAGCGAGCGCCGGCACGAAGAATGATGCAGGAGATTACCAGGAAGACGAGGGTCGCGCCCAGGCCCAGGCGCAGGCTGCTCGTCCGGTCAGAGATGTAGCCGATGATTTGCGGCGAAAACGTGTCGCCGAAGCAGTGGATGCAGAAAAGATTGATGGAGACGGCGGTGGCGCGGACCGGGCCGCCGACCGAGTTGACGATGGCGGCGTTGAGCGGGCCCGTATTGAGGAAGAGGAAGAACTCGGCGGCAAAAAGCGCAGGAATGGCCCAGGCGGGGGGGCCAAAGAAAAGCACAACGCCGCACGGCAGCGTAAGGGCGACGCTCCAGAAAGACAGCAGGTAGAGGGCGCGGTGATTGGTGCGCAGCCAGCGCTGGGCAATCCAGCCGCCGATGAGGGTTCCGGCGATGCCGTCGATGACTGTGGTGGCGCCTACTACCTGGCTGGCGCTGCCGACCGAGAGCCCGGCGGAGCGGCGCAGAAACTCTGGAACCCAGCTCGAAATGCCGCCCATTGCAAACGTCAGAGTTGCCAGGCCGAAGGTGGCCGTCAAAAAAGCGGGATTGCGGAAGAGACCGAGAACGGTGGCGCGATCGGCGGTGGGCCGAATGTGGTCGCTTGAGCCGCGCTCCGGCTCCCGGCCTATCCACCCGTAGAGCGCGGCGATCGCGATACCGGGAATGGCGCAGATGAAGAAGGGCGCGCGCCAGCCCCACAGAGTTCCAAGTTCGCCGCCCGCCAGGTAGCCGAGTGCCGCTCCGACGGGAATCGCCGAGTAAAAGATGGAGAGGATGCGATTGCGGTCGCGTTCGGGATAGAAATCGGCCAGCACGGCGGGAGCAAAGATGCCGAAAGTGGCCTCACCGACGCCGACCAGGGCATGGCGGATGTAGAGGGTCGTATAGTCGTGGACCCAGGCGGTGCCGAGAGTGGCCACGCTCCAAAGCACCGCGCCGGCGATGATGAGCGGCTTGCGCGGGAACCGGTCGCCGAGCCAGCCGGTCAGGGGCGCGGCGAACATATAGAAGAGGAAGAGCGCGGTGGTCAGTGCGCCCATCTGCTGGTCGGTCGAATGAAACTCGCGCTGGATCAGCGACACTTCGCCGGGCAGAATGTAGCGGTCGATGTAGTTGAGCAGGTTGAGGCCGATGAGCAGCAGCAGCGTCCCCTGGGCGGGGGTGATGCGGGGACGAAGAGGCTGAGACAAAGTGGACAATATGGCAATCCGGCGGGCGCTATAACGAATATCACAGCAGGCCGATGAAGGCCCATTGTTCGTTATGAAATGTTCGTGGTTTCCCATCCATTTCGCAAAAAACGCGAAATGGATGGGGCACGGAGCACAGATGGGAAATCCGGAATTTGCCTGAAGATCATTCCTTGGGCCGGGGCCAGCGCGCCTCAACCGTGGTGCCGATTCCGCCACGCGGACGGAATTCGCCGCGCACCACGGCCCACACCGGGTCGCAGGCTCTCACCACGTCTTCCAGAACCTGGTTGACGATGTTTTCCTGGAAGATTCCCAGGTTGCGATAACTGAACAGATACTCCTTGAGCGATTTCAACTCCAGGCAGCGAAGCCGGGGCATGTATCGAATGGAAAGCACGCCGAAGTCCGGCAGGCCGGTCTTGGGACAGACGGAGGTCAGTTCAGGATCGTCGATTACGATCTCATATCCCGGGAACTGGTTCTGCCAGGTCTCGATGGCGGGGAAAGGAAAATCGAGGCCGGCTTTGGCATGGGCATCGGTATAGCTTGGGGTGTAGCGGGGTTCGGGAGCCATGGTTCGATTGTACGAGCCGGCGCATTGACTGGCCAGATTCCTGCCGGCCGGATTTTCTCGCTCCTTTGGGCAAGTTTTTGAGTCCTATATACTGACTCTGGTTGCCTGAATGACTCAAGAAAGAAATCGTCTGGACCAGCGCTGGCTTTGGCTCGGCGCCGTCCTCCTCCTGATAGCGGTATTTTTCTCGGTGCGTTCCCTCACACGGGAACGACTGCAAGTGCGCGCAGCCGCGGTGGCGCATGTGCCCCTGGTGAGCACGACCAGCACCAACGGCCGGGTTGAGCCGGAGATGAACTACGAAGTGCACAGCCCGATCGCAACCACCGTCAAGGCGGTGTATGTGCAACCGGGCGACCAGGTGCCGGCGGGCAAGCTGTTGCTGGTGCTGGACGACGTTCAGGCGCGGGCCCGCGAGGCCTCGGCCGAGAGCGGCGTCAAGGCCGCGCAGGCGGCGCTGGAAGCGGCCACACACAACGGGACGCAGCAGGAACGGCAGGCTTCGGCGGCCGACATTGCCCGCGAGCGGCTTGACCGTGATCAGGCTCGCCGGGACCTGGAAGCGTTGACCCGGCTCAAATCGACCGGTGCAGCGTCAGCCAGCGAGGTGGCGGCGGCAGAGCAGCGGCTGGATTCGACGGAGGCCACCCTGCACGCATCGCTTGAGAGTTCTCAGAGCCGCTATTCACCTGCAGAGGTGGAACGCGCACGGGCAGCTCTGGCCGACGCTGAGGCTAATCTGGCGGCAGCGCGACAGGTGGTGTCCGAGACCGTTGTGCGTGCGCCGGCGGCTGGGACGGTCTATAGCCTCGGCGCCGAGCGCACGGAGTTTGTTGAAGCGGGCAAGACGCTCCTGCAACTGGCAGATCTGCACCACGAACGCGTACGCGCCTACTTTGACGAGCCGGAGATCGGGCGGCTGGCAGTTGGCCAGAAGATTCAAATCAAGTGGGACGCCAAGCCGGGCCGCGTGTGGAACGGCCACATCGAGCGGACACCGGTCACGGTGATTACCTTTGGCACCCGCAACGTGGGTGAAGTGCTGGTAAAGATCGACGACTTAGACGGGGAACTGCTGCCGGACACCAATGTAACCGTGACGGTGACGACTTCCAGCGAATCCAACTCCCTCAGCGTTCCGCGCGAAGCGCTGCACTCAGAGAATGGCAGGACCTACGTCTACAAGGTGGTCAACGACGGGTTGAAAAGGACCTTCGTGACGACCGGAACCATCAATTTGACCCAGGTGGCGATTCTCTCCGGGCTGAAGGAGGGAGAGCTGGTGGCAACCGGAACATCCAGCGGCCAGCCCTTGCAGGAAGGCATTCCGATCAAGGTCGTGCAGTGAGGGCCTTGACGGCGCTTGTGCTGGCGGCGGTGGCCGTATCGGCGTCCGCGCAGGACGTGAAGCAGAAACTCGCCCAGGCCAACGCGGCCCTGCAGTCCGGCGAGGCAGACAAGGCGCTCATGCTGCTCGACCCGCTTGCCCAGACGGGTTCCGGCCAGGCATATAACCTGAGGTGCCGTGTGCAGCTCACCCTGGAGCATTGGGACCGGGCCGCAAGCGACTGCGAGCAGGCGGTGAAGCTGGACGGCCAGAATGGTGCGTACCACATGTGGCTGGGGCGCGCATTGGGCGAGAGAGCCGACCGGGCTTCGTTCCTGAATGCCTATTCGCTGGGAAAGCGGGTGAGGACGGAGTTCGAAGAGGCGGTGCGGCTGAATCCCCGCGATCCAGAAGCTCTGGCTGATTTGGGCGAGTTTTATTATTCCGCCCCCGGCGTGGTGGGCGGCGGCCTCGACAAAGCCGAAGGAATTGCGGCTCAGCTGGACAAGGTGGATGCAGCGCGCGCCCATGAGTTGCGCAGCCATATCGCCGAACAGCGCAAGGACTACGACACCGCGGAGCGCGAGTTGAAGCAGGCAGTTGCGGTGGGGGCGCATCCCGCCTTCCAATGGATGGCACTGGCCAGCTTCTATCGCCGGCGCGGACGCTGGACGGATCTGGATTCCGCGGTGCATAGCGGGGAAAGCGCTGCGGGACGGGACAAACACGCCGGGGTGGCGCTCTATAACGGCGCTTCCACCCTGATCAAGTCCAGCCGCAACCCGGAGCTGGCGGCCAAGATGATCGAGGATTATCTTTCGGGCCCGCAAAAGACCGAAGAGGCGCCGGCATTTGTGGCGCTCATGTGGCTGTCTCGTTTAAAGGAACAGCTTGGAGACCAGGCGGCAGCCCGGCACGCGCAGGCGGCAGCTGTAGCCCTGGCGCACGATTACAAATTCGCTCAGGATCGAAAGCATTGAAGATAAGAACGAGGGTGTGGAACCGAAGCAATCCGGTGAGAGCCTGGGCGCCGACGCTCATCATCATGATGGCTGTGCCGGCGCTGCTCCCGGCGCAGGTTTCGCTGGCCACGGTTGTGGACCTGGCTGATCGCAACTCGAGCGCGGTGCGGCTGGCGAGTGCGGATGTCGAGAAGGCGCAGGCGGCCCTTTCCGAGACGAAGGACGTTTTTGTACCCAGCCTGATGTTCGGGTCGGGGCTTCCCGCATTTCCTGCTGTCGGATTCACGGGCGGCGTGCCGTCCATCCTGAACGCGAACGTGCAGTCGCTCGTATTCAGCCTTCCCCAGAGACAATACATTCAAGCGGCACAAGCCGGTCTCCGGGCTGCTTCTCTCAGTCTCCGCGATGCCCGCGAACAGGTGGCATTGGACGCTTCGACGGCGTATATCGAGTTGGATACAGTCAACCGCGAACTGGAATCCGCTCATCAACAGGAGGTCTTTGCGGGGCGCTCGGTCGAGATCGAACAGGAGCGCGCTGAGGCCGGCGTCGACCCGTTGAGCGATTTGCTGCAGGCCCGGCTGACAGCCGCCCAGATGAAGCTCAAGCGTCTGCACCTGGAGTCGCGCGCCGCGATATTGGCAAAGCAGCTTGCAACGCTCACAGGCCTTCCCACAGGCTCGATCACGCCCGATCACGCCAGCATTCCCGAGATTCCGGAAGTGAAGGCGGACAATGCGAACCGCACCACCACTGGCATTCAATCAGCCCGGTTGCTGGCGGTTTCAAAGCAAAAAGTGGCGCGGGGAGATGAGATGAACTGGCTTCGTCCCACCGTCAGCTTCAGTGCTCTCTATAGCCGCAACACGACGATTCTGAACGATTTCAATTCGTACTACAACCCCAAGAAGCCGATCCCGACCAACAACTTCAATTCCGGGTTTCAGATCCAGATTCCCATCTTTGACCGGGGCAAAGACGCCAAGGGCAGGGGCTCGGCCGCCGACGCACTGCGCGCCACCGTCGAGGCCGAACAGGCGGAGCGGCAGAGCGAGCTTCAGATTGCGGAGCTCACCGCAAGCCTGCGGGAGTTGGATACGGTGGCGGAGATAGCGGGTCTAAAACAGCAGATTGCCGGCGAACAGTTGACCGCCGTGATGACACAATTGGAGTTGGGCAACGGCGTCGGAAACGCGCCGGGGGCGCCGGCTCAATTGTCGCCCAAGGCCGAGCAACTGGCACGCATCGACCAGCAACAGAAGCTCGAAGAAGCCCTGGACGCCGGATTCGAACTGGCGAAAGCGCGCCTCAGCCTGCTGCGCGCCCTGGGCCACATGGAAGACTGGCTGCACGAATTGCACGCAAAGTGAGTCGAAGGAAGATTCGGCTGCGCTTGGGCCCCGGAAATCAAGAAAAACCGACGAAATGTTAGAATAAGAGGGATGCCTATGCCTTTGAAAACCCTGTTTCTGAACCCGCCCTCGTTCGAGAATTTTGACGGCGGGGCGAGTTCGCGCTGGCCGGCTACGCGCGAGATTGAGTCCTACTGGTACCCGGTGTGGCTAACCTACCCGGCTGGCCAACTGGAGGGTTCGCGCCTGCTCGATGCGTCTCCCCACCACGTGTCCGCGGAAGAAACCATCAAGATTTGCAAGAGTTACGAGTTCCTGGTGCTGTTCACCTCGACCATTGGCTGGCAGAGCGACCAGCATCTGGCCGTGGCCATCAAGAAGGCCAATCCGTCCATCCGCATCGCCTTTGTCGGCCCCCCGGTGACCACCGACCCGGATCGCGCCCTCAATGAGTGCCCCGCGCTGGACTTCGTCTGCCGCCGCGAGTTCGACGCCACGGTGGTCGAGTTTGCCCAGGGCAAGCCGCTCAATGAAATTCTCGGCATCAGCTACAAGCTGGACGGCCAGATCATTCACAACCCCGACCGCCCGCAGTTGGAAGACCTGGACGCGATGCCCTGGGCCACCAAGGTCTACAAGCGCGATCTGGATGTGACGCGCTACAACGTGCCCTTTCTGCTGCACCCGTTCATCGCCCTCTACTCCACGCGCGGCTGCCCGGCGCAGTGCACTTTCTGCCTGTGGCCGCAGACCTTGAGCGGACACGCATGGCGCAAGCGCTCCACCGACGATGTGGCTGCCGAGCTGGCCTGGGCCAAGCAGAACTTTCCCGAGGTAAAAGAGTTCTTCTTCGACGACGACACCTTCAATATCCAGAAGGTCCGCACCATCGAGCTCTGCGAAAAGCTCAAGCCGCTGAAGCTTACCTGGAGTTGCACCTCGCGCGTGACCACCGATCGCGAAACGCTCAAGGCCATGAAGGATGCCGGATGCCGGCTGCTCATCGTGGGCTTCGAATCGGGCGATCCTCAGATTCTCAAGAACATCAAGAAGGGCGCCACCGTCGAGCGTGCGCGCGCCTTCGCCAAGGACTGCCACGACCTGGGCCTCGCCGTCCACGGCGACTTTGTTCTCGGCCTGCCCGGCGAGACCAAGGAGTCGATCCGCAACACCATCAACTTTGCCAAATCGCTGGATGTCGAAACCATCCAGGTCTCCATTGCCCACGCCCTGCCCGGCACCGAGCTCTACGACTATGTCAAGGCCAACGGTTTCATGACCAATGCCACGTCGATGAGCGATGAAGGCGGCCACCAATTGGCGCACATCGAGTATCCCGGCCTGCCCGCTGACTATGTGCTCGAAATGGTGCACCGGTTCTATGACGAGTACTTCTTCCGGCCCAAAGCGGCTTTTCGCGTAGTCTGGAAGGCGCTTTTGAATCGCGATCTGGCGCGTCTCTACGCCGAGGCCAAGTCGTTCCTCAAGCTGCGCGCGCAGCGCAACAAAATGGTGAAAGCTGCCCGCAGCCAGCCTGCCGAACCACCGGCTCCCGCGGGTGCAGGCGCCTAGTTTCATGTGTGCGGGGTTCTTGTCGAGGGCGGCGCCAACGCGTCCGCCCTCGATTTCTTTGGGCGCAATTGAATCGCCCGACGAGGGTTCCGTCATCCAATGCACTGTAGCCCCGAGCAGTGCGCGGCAACGTAGAAGGCCCTTTCCGGGTGAAGCCGGAGGGGATTTGCGGCCGCATTTTGCTTCGGCCTTTTTCCAATCCAACGGGACCGATCATTCAGCATAGGAAAGACGCATCAAGGATGGCTCACGAAAGACTTTCGCCGCGGCAATACATGATCCTGGGGCTGGTCGCGGTATGCGCGCCCCTGGGCGACACCTGCCTGTCCCGCGGCATGACCAGGCTGGCGCCCATCACGCTGGCGCATCCCGGCACGCTCATCGCCGCTGTCTTCACGCCCTGGATCGCCGTCGGCATCGCGCTGCTCATCGGTTTCTTCGCCAGCTATCTCACCGCGCTGTCGTGGGCCGATCTTACCTACGTGCTTCCTGCAACAGCTTTCGGCAACGTGATCGTCGCCTTGCTCTCGCGCTTCTGGTTGCAGGAGCCGATCTCGCTGGAACGCTGGGCGGGAATTCTGCTCATCACTCTGGGAGTGGGATTTGTGGCGCAAGGCCCATCGCTGACGGAAAGACCGGCAGACAGAGCGCAGCAGTTTTCTCCCTTGAAAGAGCCAGCGGTTCAACTCGAAGAGGAGCAGGTGCGATGACGATTCCCTACCCCGCCCAGCAGCCCGGCGTCTGGACGGCCACGGCCATGATCGCCTCCATTGTGCTCACCTCGACGGCCGGTGAAGTGCTCACGGCTGCTGCCATGAAGTCCATTGGTGACCTGGATGAGATTCGCGCCCACTCCGGCATGAAAGGCGCCATTCGCGCCGTTCTCACCTGCCCGCTGTTCTTTGCGGGTGTAAGTTTTCTGGCGCTGGCGTTCTTTGCGCTGCTCTTCGCTCTCAATCACTTGAACCTGAGCCTCGTCGCGCCCGCCTCAGCCTCGCTCACGCTGGTCACCAACGCCATCGCGGCCAAGTTCTTCCTCAAGGAAAACGTGGACCGCCGCCGCTGGACGGCTGCGGTGCTGGTTTGTGTCGGGGTCTACCTGCTGGCGCATTGACGACAGGGAACAGGGGTCAGCGGTCAGGGATCAGAAAAGCGGCTGGTGCGAGTACGTCTGAGTTCGGTGAAGGTTGCGCAATTCAGCGCTGGGGCAAGTTCCCTGCCCGATTGAACGGTCTCAACAAAGACGGCCTGATCCCTATTCCCTGTTCCCTGCCCGTATCCACCGCATAAGGCCTTGCGGCTTAAGATCCGCATCCAGAAAACCACGCGGTTCGCCAATTGCGTTGCAAACCGCCTCCGCGGCCAGATGTCCGGAGCGTGCGGCGCTCTCCATTGTCGAGGGCCAGCCAGTCGCGGTCCAGTCGCCGGCCAGGAAGCAATTCGGCCACGGCGAAACCGCTGTGGGCCGCGCTGCGTCGATGCCCGGCGGCACGCCGAAGGTGGCGCGAACTTCCTTGATCAACGCTGCCTTTTCCAGCTTTGCCGAAGCCACTGCGGGAAAGAATTCGGCCAGTTCACTGACTGCCAAGGCGATCGCCTCGTTGCGTTCCAGAGCCGCGAAAGACCGCGACGCGCTCACCACCAGTTCCACATAACTGCCCTTCAGCTTGCGCCACGGCTGGAGGCGGCTCTTGTTGTACATCCAGTGAAGTTCGCGATCCAGCAGCACGGCGTGATCGAGGGTGGTGATTTCGCGGTCGAACCACAGGTGCACGCTGCAGATGGGCCAGTGCTGGTGGCGTTCAAGCTGCGCTCCGAGCGCGTCCGATCCTTCTGTGAGAGGCATGTTCGGGAGCAGCCTGGCGGTTGCCTCAAACGGCAGCGCCAGCACCAGCAATCCCGACATCAGCGTTCCGGTGCGGGAGGAGAGCGTCCATTGCGCGCTCTCTTCGTCCCAATCCGCAGCTTCGACATTGCTATTGAAGAAGACTTCTGAACCGCGCCTCTTGAGGAAATCCTCTACTCCCGCGTAAAGCTCGCTCAGCGGAACCGTGCTCATGCCCATGCTGCCGGCAAAGGCCGAGTTCATGAACAGTTCGCGGATCACCTTGGCCGCATAGGGCAGCGCGATCGAATCAATATCCGCATTGAGGGCGCTGGCAATCACCAGCCGCCAAAATCGATTGAGCGCACCTTTGGTTTGCTTGTGGCGACGCAGCCATGCGCCCAGGCTCTCGGCGGAATCGCTGGGCACCGGACGCATGAGAGCGCTGAAAGCCCGCGCCAGAGCCAGCTTGTCTGCAAAGGTGAACGCACTTGCGGAGAGCAGCTTGGGCAGCGCATGGAGCGGCGCGGGCAGCTCGAATGGGCCGAGTCTGGACGGGCCGAGCAGAGAACAACGCCCGCCCGGCTCGATCATGGTCATCTCGCTGGTCCAGTGAATCCGGTCTGCGACGCCGATGCGGCGATAGAAGCCGTTCAGATTGGTGCAGCAGCCGAAGAGCACATGCTGGCAGTTGTCGATGACTTCGTCAACGCCCGGATACCGATAAGAGCTGGCGCGGCCGCCGAGGTAGCCGCGCCGCTCCACCAGTTGCACGCGCAGCCCCGCCTCGGCCAAGGCACAGGCCGCGCTCATGCCCGCCACGCCGCCACCGATCACTGTGACGGTCTTCTCCGAACTGTGCTCGATACCGCTCAAGGTCTCTTCCAATTTGGCGCGAGAGTGATTTTAGGATTTGATTTGAAAAAGCATCTTTCAGCCCTGTTTCTTCAAATCAGGCGAACTGTTTTCTCACGCAAATAGCCGTGCCCACCCCATGCGCGCAAGGCCCACGGCCAGAATGCCGAGCTTCTGCGCCATGGGCACGCGGGCGCGGCGGGAAAACACATCGTAGTCCGCGCGTTCGATACGCTTCAGCAGACCATGATAGATGGAGACCAGCACCCACAGGGCAGGCCGGCTTTCGCGGTCAATGAGCGGCAGCAGCGTCTGCGCTGACTTGTAAAACTCCTCAGCCCGGCTGGCGATGGCCACCAGCAAAGCGCGCTCATTCGCAGTGGGCGGCAAACCCGGCGCACGGTGCAACAGCACATCCAGAGACACGTTGTGTGCAGCCAGATCCTCAAGCGGAAGATAGACGCGATTGCGGCTCGCGTCCTCGGCCACGTCGCGCAGGATGTTGGTGAGTTGGAAGGCGATGCCGGTCTCTTCGGCCAGCTTCTCTGCGCGCGGGTCGGTGTAGCCGAAGATGCGAATGCAGACCAGGCCTACGACAGACGCCACGAGGTAGCAGTAACGGTAAAGGTCGGCGAACGTGGCGTAGGTGTCGGGCGCGCCCGATGCGGCAACGTCGAGATCCATGGTCACGCCGGCAACCAACTCATCCAGCAGGGAAAGCGGGATCTGAAAGCGCGCAGTGCAATCGTGCACAGCCAAAAAGACCGGGTCGGCGGTCAGGCCACCGTCGCAAACGCTGCGCCATGCCGCCAGCCAAGCATCGAGACGGCGCCGACGCTCTTCGCGCGGCAGAGATTCATCGTCGGCCAGGTCGTCGGCCTGGCGCATGAAAGCGTAGATGGCGCAGATGGCATTGCGCCGCGCCTCAGGCAAGGCGACGAAGGCGTAGTAGAAGTTCTTCGCCTCGCGCCGGGCGATGGCGCGACAGGCTGCGTAAGCCGAGTCCAGCGCTGGTCTGTCCAAGGTGAGTCCGCTCCGTGGGATTGCCTGGGTCAAGCTGCCTTCCCTCAAGTCAGACTCCCGAGACGCAGAAAAGGAAACAGTTTGCCGCTGGCGGCGCGCAGGGCGAGCGCCAGTTTGGTGCGCTTGGAGATGGCGGGCCGGGCCGCGAGCACATCGTATCCGCAGCGCTCGATGGCGCGCAGAATCTCCAGGCCGCCGCGGCTGAAAAGGTCGAGGTCGAGAGCCAGGTCGCGGTTGACCCTGCCGATCAGCGGCAATCCCTGCTCGAACAGCGAGCGGGCATAACCCACTTCATGGCGCAGCAGGGCGCGAAATTCCGGCGTGGCGATGCCGGCGGCGATGGTCTCGTCGCTCACGCCAAAACGGCGCATGTCGTCCTGCGGGATGTATACCCGGTCCTTGGCGAAGTCCACACGGACATCCTGCCAGAAGTTGGCCAACTGCAGCGCGGAACAGGTCGCGTCCGAAAGGCGGAAATTCTCTTCGCTTTGCTCGCCGCAGGCGTAGAGCACCAGGCGGCCGACGGGATTGGCCGAATAATGGCAATAGGCCAAAACGTCCTGCATGGAAGCGAAGCGCGTAACGGTCTGATCCTGGCGGAAGGCAACCAGCAGATCGGCAAACGGCTCCTTGGGAATGGAACAGGCGCGGATGGTCTCAGCCAACGCAACGAAGACCGGATGCCGCGCACAGAGTTCGCGGCCCCACATATCCAGCAGCGCCAAAGCCGCCGAGCGGTCGCCCACCTCGTCGCCCAGGTCGTCTGAGACCCGGCAATACGCGTAAATGGAGTGAAAGTGGGGGCGCAGCCGTTGCGGCAGAAACCATGTCGCTACGTGGAAGTTTTCGTAGTGCGACTCAGCCAGGTGCTTGCACCAGGCGCGCGCCTCGTCGAGAGTGGGCGCAACCTCAGGGATGCGATAGCTTGTGGGCAGGGCAGCCCACCCGCGGGCGATCAACTCGTCCTGCGCGAGCGCCGGGCTCTCGAGCGCTTCCTTGTCCGATGGGACACTTGCCGTGGTCATGCGGAACCTCAGGGCACAATGGCGGTCTTGATCTCGCTGCTTCGTTTCATCAGCTTCTCAAAGACGCGGTTGAGTTCGTAGAGGTGGGCGTGGCCGGTGATGAAGGCTCCTGCCTGAAAGCGGCCGCTGGCGATCAGATCCAGCGCCTTGCGGCAGATGGCCGGAGTGTGGTGGAAGGTGGCGCGCAGGGTAATGTCGGAGTAGTGGATGCGGTTGGTATCGAGGGTAACCTGGGTGCCCACCGCGCAACCGCCGAAGAAGTTGACCGTCCCGCCCTTGCGCACCATTTCGACCGCTTCTTCCCACGATTCCGGCACACCCACGGCCTCGATGGCGATATCCACGCCCCGGCCTTTCGCCGTGAGAGCGCGGGTTTCGCGGATGGCCTTGCGGATGTTGGTGGTCTGCACCACGTGGGTCGCGCCCAACTGACGCGCGGCCTCAACCTGGCCGTCGTGCTTGACGATCGCGATGACTTCGCAGCCAGCCAGTGCGGCAACGTGCAGAATCATCAGTCCCAGCGGTCCGCCGCCGATGATGGCTACCGTGTCTCCGGGATGGGGGCGCGAGTCCTCAAACCCATGCACCGCGCAAGCCAGCGGTTCCGTCAGCGCCGCGTGTTCCAGCGGAACATGATCGGGAACATGCAGCGTATTCTTGGCGACGATGCGCTCTGGAATACGGATGAACTCGGCATAAGCCCCGTTGTTGAAGAGCAGATCGTCGCAGAGATTTTCCTGGCCGCGCGCACAAAAATAGCACTGGCCGCACGGCGCTGAGTTGAGCGCCACCACGCGGTCGCCGGGGACAAACCCGGTAACCCCCGCGCCGGCTTCGACAACCGTCCCCGCCAGTTCATGCCCAAACAAGGCCGGCGGCACAATCATGCGGGCATGATATCCCCGCCGAAAGACCTTCAGATCGGTGCCGCAGGTGAGCGCCGCGCCCACGCTGACAATCAATTCTCCAGGCGCCGCCTCGGGAACCGGCACCCGCTCAATCCGAACATCCTCGCGTCCGTGGAGGACCGCGGCCTTCATGGTGGTCGCCATAGGTCCCTCCTAATCTGCCCCCGCACCGGAGACAGGCTCAATCATAATCTTCATGGAGTCCGCCTGGGGGTGGGAAGCGATCTCGATTGCCGCCACGGCTTCTTCAAGCGGAAAGCGGTGCGAGATCAGTTGTGTCAAATTGAATCCGTTGCGATAGCCGCCGAAAACCAGATCGGTGACCCCGTCCAGAATGTCGAAGGAAGACGAATACGACCCCAGCAGCGTCTTCTCGTCCATGCATACCGCACCGGGGTCGAACGTGGCTTCGCCATGCTGGGTCTGGGCAAAGAGCATCACCTTGCCGCCCGGCCGCACTGCATCCATCGCGGTCTTGATCAATCCATTTCCGCCCACTGCCAGCACAACCGCATCGGCGCCCCGGCCGTCGGTTTCCGCAAAAACCCTCTCGACCACATTTTCCGTGCCGGCGTGGATCGGGTTGTGCAAGCCGAAACGAGCTGCAATCGCGTGGCGCTCGGGGTACAAATCCGAAGTCAGCACCTTGGCCCCGGTGCGGCTGGCCAGCGCGGCGTGCATCAGGCCGATAGGTCCCTGGCCGATCACCAGCAGCGTTTCGTCGGCGGCCAGGTTGAGCATTTTCACGCCCTTCAGGACAGTGTTGACCGGCTCCACAAAGGCCGCCTGTTCAAAAGGCACTTCGTCGGGAATCCGCACCACACCGCGGCTGGAGACAATCCAGTCCATCACCCGAATGTACTCCGCAAAGCCCCCGCCGGAGGGCTCAAAGCCAGCCGTAACGCCCACTTTTTTGTACTGCAGGCATTGCGCTGGCGTTTGTTTGCGGCAGTAGTAGCAGTCGCCGCAGGGAACGTGGTGGAAGATCATCACCCGCTCGCCCAACCGGAAGCGCGTCACGCCCTCGCCCACGCGCACCACCGTGCCCGCCATCTCATGACCGAAGATGCGCGGCGCGGAGTGCGAACCGGTGTGAATTTTCTTCAGGTCCGTTCCGCAAATGCCGCACGTGGCCACTTTGACCAGCAGTTCTCCCGGCCCGATCGCGGGCACAGGAACCGTCTCCACACGCATGTCGTTGATGCCGCGGTAAACAACGGCCCGCATGGTGGTTGGGATTTTTGTCTCGATCTGGCCTTCGGCATTCGTGGTTTGGGTAGCCATTCCCCTCCGCTATCTTCCTTCGTTCATCATTCCGGGACGTTTGCCACCGGCATTCCGTTGCGCCAATCGGCCAGCAACTGGGCCGCCGCTCGAGCCAGTTCCCTCGAGGCCCTCTTACTATTCTCGCCCAAGCGGACCATTTGACGCCACCTGTGGGGCCGGACGGCGATACGGAGCGTATACCGGCCAGTCTGGAAGCGGCCTTCCGCATCGATGAATGGATTCATGTCCGGTATGTCGTCGTCCGCGGCGTCGGAGATGGCCTTGAGGCACGCCATGGGAATGCCGTTCGCCTGCGCGAGTCGGGCAACTGTTGCGGCCTCCATCTCCACAGCCACAGCGCCGCGATAGGACTCGGCCAGGCGCTGCTTTTCTGCGCGACCGGCCACTTGCCCGGTCGTCAGGATCAGAAGCTTGCGGTCGCCGGAAGCCAGGTTGAAGCGTTCCCCGGTGCGCGTGTCGGCGATCTGGCCGACGGTCAGCAGGCTCGGAGGATCAATGTCGGACACAAGGGAGCCCGCCAAGCCCAGGTTCACGATCAGATCGGGTTTGCCGCCCTGGTTGACAATGGAGAAGCTGCGGGTTGCGCCAGCGATGCCCATGCCGCCCGCGACCGCAATCCACCCTTCCTCGCCGACTTCCGTTTCATAGACGGAGGTCCCATCCGGCCTACCCACGGAACGCCAACCCTTGACCAGCGGCCACAATTCAGAACGCATGGCCGCAATGAAGGCGACTCGGGTCATCCCTTGACCTGTGCGCCGGTGGCCGGTGCGTAGCCGTTGGCCTGGAACCACTCGATGGCGGCGCGCATGGCCGGGTAGACAGGCATAATTCGAAACCCCAGTTCCTGCTGCGCGTGGGCGCTGGAGGCAAACATCTTCTTGCGGCCCATGCGTACCTCTTCGAGCGTCGCCCGGGGTTCGCGGCCACGGATGCGGCCGGTGATCCACTCCTCGAAAAACGCATAGGTCGCGGCCACGGCAAACGGAATCTTCATCGTGGGCGAAGGAATCCCGGTGATGGCTGACATCTTGTCGAGAATCTGCTTGAGGGTCAGGTTTTCGCCGCCCAGAATGTAGCGATGGCCGGGCTTGCCCTTGGTCAGCGCGGCCACGTGCGCGCGGGCGACCTCGGCAACATCCACCAGGTTCAATCCCGTGTCCATGTAGGCCGGGAACTTCCCGTTCAGGAAATCCACAAAGATGCGGCCGGTGGGCGTGGGTTTCGAGTCGTTGGGGCCGATGGGGGTGGTGGGGTTGAGGATCACGACCTGCTGCCCATCCTCGGCGGCGGCGATAGCCTGTTGCTCGGCGAGGAATTTGGAGCGCTTGTAGTGCCCCACCATATCCCTGAGCGATACCGGCGTGTCCTCGTTGATCACCAGGCCGTCGGTGCGGAAATGCATGGTGGCCACGCTCGACGTATAGACCACGCGGCGCACACCGGCTTCACGCGCCAGCTTCAACAAGTCCCGGGTGCCGTCCACATTGGCGCGGTACATGGCTTCAGGGTCGCGAATCCAGAGGCGGTAGTCGGCGGCCACGTGCACCACCGCATCGCAGCCCCGGAGCCCCGGGCCGTACGATGCAGGCTCGGCCAGGTCGCCCACATGGGTCTCGCCGGGGATGCCTTCAAGATTCTCCAGATTGCTGGTCTTGCGCACCAGGAGCCGCAACTTTGCGCCTTCCGCGGCCAGGGCACGCGCCACATGGTGTCCTACAAAACCGGTGGCGCCTGTAAGAAAGACTTTCATATCAGCTGTCAGTCGTCAGTTATCAGTGGTCAGTCTTCAGTATAGGACTGATCTGAGAGGTCGGAATAAAACTCGCGTCAGGTTCAGCGATTACTGACAACTGATAACTGACCACTGACAACTGGCTACCATCCACGCTACTCCAGCGCCTCCGGCTGCAGCGCAATGTTCTTTTCGCCGGCAGCCTTCTTCTGGTTGTAGTTCTTCACCCAGTCTTCCCAGTGCTTGCCGGCGGCGCGGTCCTTGCCGCTGAACTCAAGCCGCGCAACCTCGGCGTAGCTCGCCTTGCGCTTTTCCGTCGAATTCGGCGTGAAGTACTGCACATAGGAATCGGCCAGCGTGGCGCCGGTGTGACGGTTGAAGATGAAGGCCTCGATGCGCTCGCCGCTCTTCAGGGTCAAGGTGATGTCGCCGCGATAGTCGAACGCCTTTTCCAACGCGTCGCGCAGGCCCTCGTCGCCGACCATCTGCGGAACCCAGCCTTCAAGATTCTGATGCTCGGAGCCGGGGGCCAGTTCCAGCGCCTCAACCTGCTCCAGCGTGTACTTCGCAACTTCAGCGGTCATCGGTTGGTCTCTTCCAAAATGAGGTTGGGGCTGTGAACCGGCTCTTCAATCTGCACCAGCGTGGAAAGCCCGCGCGGAGCAGTTTCGTTCAAAAGTTTCAAAGCGTGCTCGTCGCGATACATGCTGAAGTTGCCGCGAACCATGGCCCAGAATCCCTTGAGAGAGCCGAAGCCGTCGATCACCGCCGAAGGCTCGTAGCCGCAGCTCACCATGCAGTTGGCGCACTTGGGATTGCCGCTGGCCACGCCGTACTCTTCCCACTTGGTGGTTTCGATCAGTTCCTTGTAACTCTCCGCGTAGCCGTCCTGCAACAGATAACAGGGCCGCTGCCAGCCAAAGATGTTATAGGCCGGCGATCCCCACGGCGTGCACTCGTATTTGCGGTCGCCCATCAGAAATTCCAGAAACAGCGGCGACATATTGAATTTCCACGTTGGCTTCCTGTTGGACAGGATGGCGCGGAACAACCGGCGCACGCGGGCGCGACCCATGAAGCGGTTCTGGTCAGGAGCCTTGTCGTAGCTGTAGCCGGGAGAAAGCACGATGCCTTCAACGCCCATATCCATCACTTCGTCAAAGAAGCCGCGGACGCCGTTGGGGTCGGTCCCGTCGAAGAAGGTGGCGTTGGTGGTTACGCGGAAGCCGCGCTTGACCGCCTCCTTGATGCCTTCGACTGCGATATCATAGGTGCCCTCGCGGCAGACGGAGAAGTCGTGGTGTTCGCGCTGGCCGTCCAGATGCACCGAAAACGTCAGGTACTTGGACGGTGTGAACTCCGGCAGCCGGCGCTTGAGTTCCAGAGCGTTGGTGCACAGGTAAACGTACTTCTTCCGCTCGACGAGTCCCTTGACGATCTCGACGATCTGCGGATGCAGCAGCGGCTCGCCGCCCGGAAGCGAAACCATGGGTGCGCCGCACTCTTCCACCGCGGCAAAACACTCCTCGGGGCTGAGCTGCTTTTTCAGGATATGGGGCGGATACTGCACCTTGCCGCACCCGGCGCACGCCAGGTTACAGCGAAAGAGCGGCTCCAGCATGAGCACCAGCGGATACCGCTTGTTGCCGGTGAGCCTCTTCTTCAGGACATAGGTTGCAACCGTCCACATTTGGGAGATGGGAATAGCCATCTTTTGAGTTATCCTCCAGCGCCGATTGCGGCGCGTTCCAAAAGTACAGCTCCTAGCCACTAGCTTCCAGCTAAAGACCAGGCGCCGTTTGCATCGATCGATTCTCCAGCCAAAAGCTGGAGGCAAGAAGCTAAAAGCTAATAGCTGCTCTTTCGTTCCATGGTCCGCCGGTAGCCGGTGAGGGCCAGCAGCGGAAAGTATTGCCGATACATGTCGTAGGACAGGTAGAAGACGCGCGGGAAGCCGGTTCCGGTGATGATGTTCTGCCGCGTCGGTCCCTCTCCCATGGATTCGTCCCAACTGCCGTCGGCGAGTTGCCGCGTGAGCAGCCAGCGGACACCTTTGGCGATCGAATCGGAGCGGTCATCGCCCGCGGCCAGCAAGCCCAGCAGCGCCCAGGCCGTTTGCGAAGGCGTGCTCACTCCCACGCCGCGCAGGTTGGGATCGTCATAGCTGCCGCAGGTCTCGCCCCAGCCGCCGTCGGCGTTCTGCACCATGCGAATCCACTCGGCCGCCTGCTGAATCTGCGGTTCCAGATGATCGACGCCGATAGAGTCCAGCCCGCGCAGCACCAGGAATGTCCCGTAAATGTAGTTCACGCCCCAGCGGCCAAACCAGCTTCCGTCAGACTCCTGCTCGTCGAAGATGAACTTGATGGCCTTCTCGACACGTTTGTCGCCGCGCGTATAGCCATACGTCGCGAGCATCTCCAGGATTCTTCCCGTAATGTCCACGGTCGGCGGATCGAGCATGGCGTTGTGATCCGCAAAGGGAATGTACTGGAAGATCATCTTGGTGTTGTCTTTGTCAAAGCTGCCCCAGCCGCCGTTGCGGCACTGCATGGCAAACTCCCACGCGATGGCGCGCTGCTCGACTTCATGCTGATAGCGCTCGCGCGGGTTATCCACCTTGTTCAACGCCAGCAGCACCTGCGCCGTGTCATCTGTGTCGGGATAGAACTCGTTGTTGAACTCGAAGTACCAGCCGCCCGGCTCGGTGTTGCGGGCCTTCACGGCCCAGTCGCCCTTCTGACGGACTTCCTTGGACAGCATCCAGTCCGCGGCCTTGATCATGCGCGGATCGTCCCGCGGCACGCCGGCCTCGCCCAGCGCGAAGACCGCCTGCGCCGTGTCCCAAACCGGCGAAACGCAGGGCTGCATCCGGAATGTCGGCTCGGGCATTTCTTCGCTGGCCGGCTCCTCGATGCCCAGCTTCTCAAACTCGTCGCGGGCGCGAATTACCTGCGGGTCATCTTCCGAGTAGCCCAGGCAGCGCAGCGCGATAATGGCGTTCAGCATGGCCGGATAGATGGCCCCCAAGCCGTCGGTCATCTCCAGCCGCTCCAGCATCCATTTCTCTGCGCGCTTGAGGGCCAGCGTGCGCAGCGGGCGCAGGTGAACCGACTCAACAAAGTGCAGGACCCTGTCCAAAACAATGAAAAAATTGCGCCATGAAATTACCGACTTGCTGTCCATGCGCAAGCGGAGGTTGGCCTTGGCGCGCCCGCCCACATACAGCTCGTCGATTCCCTGCTCGGGAGCGATCCGCTTGTATGGTTTCTTGGCGTACATAATGGCCAGCGGAACCAGAATCGACCGCGACCAGGAGGAGATTTCGTAGATGTTGAAGTAGAACCACTTGGGGAAAAGAACGATCTCCGGCGGTATCGCGGGCACCGCGTCGTAGTCGTATTCGCCCAGCCCGCAGAGGTACATCTTGGTGAACGTGTTGCACGCCACCACCCCGCCGTGCGCCAGTACCCACTCACGGCACTTGGCCAGCCGCGGATCGTCTGCGCCGACGCCCATCAGCTTGGCCGACGAGTAGCACTTTACGGACAGCGAGACGTTGCCCGGCCCACCGGGAAAAATGCTCCAGCTGCCGTCCTCGTTCTGATAGCGCATCATCTCCGCAAGCGCGCGCTTCAGCCGGCCCGGATCGCCGCTTTCCAACTGCGTGTGCAGATAGATGTAGTCGGCCTCGAGCATCGAATCGGCTTCGAGTTCCCCGCACCAATACCCCTCCGGATGCTGCCGGGAGAGCAGGAAGTCCCGGGAGCGAACGATGGCCGATTCTACATCTGCCAGGTCCGCATCCAGCCGCCCAAATCGGGGCGCCGCGGTTTGCGTCTTCCCTTGCTGAATTCTCATGCGATTTGAAATGCCTCAGTTTCTTTCCGGAAGATCCGCGCGCCTGACTGCGGCGGCGCAGGGTATTCAGTCATCCCGCCACTCTAAACCGGAAGGCCGGGATCGGCACGGAGATTCGCGCCTGGATCGCGCCTTTCGGCCGGAATCGTGGCCGCCCAGCACGGCGTACTTCGTCCTTTTCGTCGCCTTAGCCGGCCCCTTACGAAAAAACTGGCAGAAGGACGCGGGACTAC
>JBEKTB010000050.1:0-39164 GCA_049516495.1 Occallatibacter sp. | reverse complement strand
TCGTTCTTTCCCTTCACCGAGCCCTCGGCCGACGTGCAGATCAGTTGCATCTTCTGTGGTGGTAAAGGCTGCCGCAAATGTAAGGACTCGGGCTGGATCGAGTTGCTGGGCTGCGGCATGGTTGACCCTGCGGTGTTCGCCTTCGCGGCTGAGAAGCAGCCCGGCTACGACTCGAAGAAGATCTCCGGATTCGCGTTCGGCATGGGCGTCGAGCGCATCGCCATGATGAAATACGGCATCAGCGAAATCGGGCAGTTTTATGCGGGAGATATGCGGTTCTTAAGCCAGTTTGTGTGAGAAGCGGCGCTCAAGCGCGGTTAGCGGAGCTAGCGGAGTTCGCACGGTTGGAAAGCATCAACCACGGGGTGCGGTGTGGCGCGGTCAAAGAGCTATCGGGAGCTGATTGTTTGGCAGAAGGCGATGGCCCTGACAAGGCGTGCGTACGCGCTCAGCCGGGAATTGCCCAAGTCCGAGGCCTATGGGCTGCTATCTCAGATCAGGCGTGCGGCCGTGTCTGTGCCAAGCAATATCGCAGAAGGGCATGGAAGGCTGACCGACTCGCAGTTCAGGCATTTTCTGGGAAACGCGCGAGGGTCTCTTTATGAGCTGCAGACCCAACTCGAATTGGCCGGCGATCTAGGCTTCCTGGACCAAAGGCTTGTGAAGGAGCTGATGGAACAGGGATCGGAAGTTGCGCGATTAATCAATGGATTAGTTGCGGTTATGGGCCGAGGAAAGAGCGGCGAGGATGTTGATTGCTAACTCCGCGAACAACGCTATCTCCGCTAACTCCGCTAACTCCGCGAACAACGCTATCTCCGCCAACTCCGCGAACAACGCTAGCTCCGCTAACTCCGCGAACAAAGGATTGCACAGATGAAGATATTGAGTAAATGGCTTAGAGCTTACCTGCCGGAACTGCCGGTCGACGACGCACGACTCGCCGAAGACCTCACTTTGCGCGGCATTGCTGTCGATGGAGTGTATGATCTCGGCGCTGGCAACGGCTCGTTTTTCGAGATGGATATCACCACCAACCGCGTAGACGCCATGAACCACTATGGCGTGGCGCGAGAGGCGGCGGCGATCTATGGGCTGAACCTCAAACCGCTCGACGTAGCGCTGTCCGTACCACGGCCGGCCGGCCAGGCCTTTCCCGTGCGCATCGAGGCCGAGGACGCCTGTGGGCGTTTCACGGCGCGGGTGTTGCGCGACGTGAAGATTGCTGATTCGCGCGACTGGTTTCCCGGCGCGGAAGTCTCCACATACTTCACCCTGCTCGAACAGAAGCCGATTTCGAATGCCGTCGACGCCACCAATTTTGCCTGGCTGGCGATGGGCCAGCCCACGCACGTCTTCGACCTCGACAAGCTGGAAGGCGGCATCATCGTCCGGCGGGCGAAGAAGGGTGAGCGGCTCAAGACTCTGGACGGCGTCGAGCGTACGCTCGACCCCGAGGACCTGGTGGTAGCCGATCACGTCAAGGCTGTCGGGCTGGCCGGAGTCATGGGCGGCTGGGACACGATGATCACCCCGTCTACGACCAACGTACTGGTCGAGGCGGCGTGGTTTGACCCAATCGCGGTGCGGCGCACAGCCCGCCGTCATGGCCTGCACACCGACGCCAGCCACCGCTTCGAGCGCGGAGCGGACTTCAACGCCGCGCCGGTTGCATCGGCCCTGGTCAGCCGGATACTGCTGGCCAGCGGCGGCTGGATCGAGGGCGACCTGGTGGACGTGCGCGTGCCCGCCATGGAAGTGCGCACCGCCAGCCGCAAGCCGATCGCGCTCAAACTCAGTGAGGTGCACCGCATCCTGGGCACCACTGTCGAAGAGGAAGGCATTACCGCCGCCACCGTCGAGAGTGTGCTGGCAGCATTGGGATGCAAGCTGGCGAGTCAGCGAGTCAGCGAGTCAGCGAGTCAGCAGGTCAGTAAGTCGACGGGTCAGGACGAGGCCGCTTGGCAAGTGACCCTGCCCAGTTGGCGGCTCGATGTGGAGCGCGAGATCGACCTCATTGAAGAGGTTGCGCGCGTCTACGGCTACAACCGCTTTGCCAATACTCTGCCGGCCTTCGGCGAAGGAGTCCGCGCCCTGCCCTGGGCGGAAAAGGAAACCGTGGTGCGGCGCACATTGCTGGCGGCCGGATTCCATGAGGCGATCTCGAGCACCTTCTGCTCCGCGGCCGAGGCTGTACTGACGGCTCCGCAGCCGGGGCTTTCGGTTCCGCTGGGCAATCCGCTCAGCGAGGAGGCGGGCTTTCTGCGTCCGTCGCTGGTGCCTGGAATGCTGGAGATGCTTGCCGGTAATCTGCACCGCGACGTGAGCGACGTGCGCCTGTTCGAACTGGGCACGGTGTTCAGCGGGACAAGTCCGAACGGCGTGGCGGAAAAGGTGGAAGAGCGCCCCGCGCTGGCCTTTGGCGCCGTGGGCAGTTTGCCTGAACAGGGTCCGCTGCACGCTGCGCGGGCCATCGAGTTTCACGACTTGAAGGGTGTAGTCGAGCAGGTTCTGGCGCGCTTTGATTCCCGCACCGCGTACTTCGACAGCTTCGCCTCCGAGGCCGGGCTGACGCCGCCCTGGCTGCATCCCTACCGCAGCGCGCGTGCGGTCGTGGATGGCGTCACCGTGGGCTGGTTTGGCCAGTTGCATCCCAGCCAGGCCGCTGCCCGCAAGCTCAAGGAGCCGGTGCTGGTGGGCGAACTCTCTCTCGACAGGTTGTACAAGCTGCCCTTGCGCAAGCCAGTTGCGAAGGAGATCTCGCGCTTTCAGCCGGTTCGCCGCGATTTCTCCCTGGTCCTGGACGAAAGCATCGCGTGGGAGAAGATTGACAAGGCGCTGGCCGGCTTGCGGATTCCGGAACTGGTCGAGTGGCGCGTGCGCGAAGTGTATCGCGACACGAGCCTGGACAAGCGCTTGATCGACAAGTCCAGCAATGTGAGCGAGTATTCGCTGCTACTCGGCGCAACATTTCAGGCATCCGACCGCACTCTGCGCGAGGAAGAGCTGAGAACCTTCCAGGCGCAGGTGGTGGAAGCTGTTGGCAAGGCAGGCGCGCGGCTGCGCACTTAGGCGAAGTATCAACCCGAATTCGCGCTATACTTGCACGGATCAGGCGCATTTGCGCGGAGGTTTTTCATTGATGTCGCAGTCCTTCTGGGAGTCGGAAGTCGAAAGCGAGGCGCAGCCGGAACAAACTGTCGCGCAGCAGCAGCAAACTGCGGCGCAGCAGCCGCAGCAGCCCGCCGCGCAGCCGGAACTGTTGGCCGCCGAGCCGGTTCAGACGGCCGCTGAGCCGGAACCGCCGGAGCAGTCGCTGGTGACGCCCGAGCAACCGGCCGCACAATCGGGCGCTTTGTCCTTGAGTGTGGACGATTTCTCTGCGCTCGAGGAGCGGATCCTGCGTGCGGTCAACCTGGTGAAGCGCGAGCGGCTGGCTCGCACCGAAGCCGAAGAGCGCGCCGCCGCCGCCGAGCTTCAATTAAGCGAGCAAGCGCCGCTGATTGAGAATCTGCACAAGGAAATCAGTTCGCTGCACGCCGAGCGCGACCATGTGCGGCAGCGTGTGGAGCGCCTGCTCTCGCAACTGGACGCACTGGAACTGTGAGGTCTGCCTTGGCTGAAGAGCACCGCGGCTACGTCACCGTCGAAATCTACGACCAGACCTATCACCTTTCCGGGCAGGACGCGGAGCACATCCGCCGCCTCGCTGAAACGGTGGACGCAAAGATGCGCGCCGTGGCGGCGCAGGGCCGCACGGTGGATTCGCTGCGTGTGGCCGTGCTGGCCGCTCTCAATCTTGCCGACGAGCTGTCGCAGGCCACCCAGGCCGGCGGCGCCGATGCGCGGCAGGGCCATGCGCGGGCCGCAAGCCTGCGCGGGCTGCTGGACCAGGTTCTCGAAGAAGAGCGCAAGACCGGGTCGTAGGCCGGATTTCACCATTTTGGGCGCGACGTTCCCAAAAGCGGAGGGCAGAAAACGTAGCACATCGCCCCCGCCTCGCACAAGACTTGTAATTCCTCGCGCGGACCCATACTATCCGCATTAGAAACCGGCCTGCAAAGCAGGTGGGTGGTCAACGCTGGTTGAACCAACATTCATGAACAGGGGCTCAACTCGACAATCGGTTCTGTGTGCCGTGTCCGCCAGTCCGGAATGCCTAATGAACCGCGGAGAGCTCCACCGTCTTAGGACGGGTTCACCAGCGCATCATCCACGGCCCAGTGGGCCGGATTCTACCCTCCCGCGCAATCGCGCCGCGTACACCGCACGCTCAAATGCCGTATCCTGACTCAGGTGTACCCAGTTCTCTTTCACATCGGATCGATTCTCATCCCGGCCTACGGAGCCTCCGCCGCACTGGGCGTGCTGCTGGCGCTGTTTCTGGCCCAGCGCACGGCGCGCACTGCCGGGCTCAACGCCGCCCAGGTGTGGAACCTGTGCGTGGTGGCGCTGTTTGCGGCCCTGGTGGGATCGCGCGTGCTGCTGGTGGCGCTCAACTGGACTGCGCTCGGCCTCCATCCCTCGTGGATGCTGGGTCTGGCCATGATTCACCATCCGCTGCTCACGGCTTTCGGGGTGGTGGTCGCGGCCGTGGCTGCCGTTCTCTATGGGCGCTGGCAGCGGATGCCGTTGTGGGCCACTGCAGACGCGCTGGCCGGGCCTGTGGCGCTGGGAATTGCCTTTGAGCAGTTGGGCACGCTGCTGGCCGGTTCGGGCTACGGGACAGGGACGGCCGGTGAGGTTGCCGCGCGCTGGGCCGTTACGTACACGCATCCCCTGGCCGCGCGCTGGAGCGGCACGCCATTGGGCATTCCGCTGCATCCGGTGCAGGCCTATGCAGCCCTGGCGTTTCTCACTCTTTCGCTCTTCCTGCTGGTGTGGCTGCCGTCTCGCCGCCAGCCGGGCGACGCATTCGGGCTCCTGCTGCTGGGCGCAGGAGTGGCGGTTTTCTTCACCGAGTTCTGGCGCGATCGTGAAGGGCGCGGCGCGCTGCTGGGCGGAGCGCTCGATGGGCCGCAGGCAGCGGCCGTGGTCCTGGTGATCGCCGGGGGACTGGTGCTGCTGGAACGCAAATCCTCAAACGAAGGCCGTGGACTGCCAGCCTCAAGCCTGAACGAGGGCCAAACCGAAGAGCACGCAGCAATTGCAGCATCAGAAACGAAAGACGAGGGCGCACATGGTTGATGTATTGCGTACGATTGAAGCGCCTGCGGAAGCTGCCGGGCAGCGGCTTGACCAATTTCTTACCGCGCAAATTGAGGGCGTGAGCCGCTCGCGCGTCCAACTTTTGCTGGACCAGGGCGACGTGCTGGTCGAAGGCAAGCGCGAGAAGGCCTCGATGAAGCTGCGCGGAGGTGAGCGCATCGACATCACCGGCGAGCCGCTTCCCGCGCCTCTGAAAGCCGTGGCGGAAGATATCCCGCTGGACGTGGTCTACGAGGATGCCGACCTGGCGGTGGTCAACAAGCCGGCCGGGATGATGGTGCATGCCGGCTCCGGCCAGAATGAGGACGCGCGTAGCCGCGGCACGCTGGTCAACGCGCTGCTTTTCCGGTTCAAGGCGCTCTCCTCCACCGGCGGCGACCTGCGCCCCGGCATCGTGCACCGGCTGGACAAGGACACCAGCGGCCTCATCGTCGTGGCCAAGAACGACCATGCCCATGCGGCCCTGGGAGAGATGTTTTCCAACCGCCAGATGAAGAAAACCTACATCGCCCTTGTTCAGGGAAAAGTCGAGCGGCTGAGGGGAACCATCAACGCCGGCGTGAGCCGCGATCCGGTCCGGCGCACCCGCATGACGGTGATTCCCCAGGACAACTCACGAACAGCCGTCTCCCATTACGAAGTGATCCGGCGCATCGAGACCCGCTTTGGCAAGTTCACCCTGGTCAAGGTGCGTATCGAGACCGGCCGTACGCATCAGATTCGCGTACACATGGCTTCCATCGGCCACCCGGTGGTGGGCGACACGCTCTATGGCGGCGCCGGCCAGTTGACTGACCAGGTGGCTGCGCAGGCCGCCCAGTCCAAGGCGGCACGGCGCAGAGCGCAGCCGGAAAAGCTGCGCCTGGGCAGGAATTTTCTTCATGCCGCGAACCTGGAGTTTGCGCACCCTGTCACGGGCAAACTGCTCAAACTCGAAGCCGCCCTGCCAGCGGAACTGGAGAGCTACCTCACCCTGCTGGAGAGTCTCCCAACGAGTCAGGAAAAATGACGGCTGCACAGGATTGGCGCGAACCCCGCGCGGCATTGATAAAATGAGGAAGCTATGAACAGAAAGATTTCAGGAATCGTGTTTGCGGCGTTGTTTGCCGTGGCCGCCCTCGACGCGCAGCAGCCCGCAGCACCACCCGCAGCCCAGCCGGCGCAATCAACGGCCGCACAGCAGCCGGGGGCGCAGTCTGCCAACGGCCAGGCGGATACGGGCACGCCGACCCTCCGGCTGAGCGTGAATGAGGTCAACCTCATCTTCACCGTAACCGACAAGCACGGGCACTATATTCCCAATCTGCAGCAAAGCGACTTTGCGCTGCTGGACGATCAAAAGGCGCCATCCAGCGTCAAGGACTTCCGCCAGCAGATCAATCTGCCGTTGCGTGTGGGCATCGTCATTGACGCCAGCACCTCGATCCGCACCCGCTTTCAGTTCGAGCAGCAGTCGGCCACCGAGTTTCTGCTGCAGATCCTCAAGGCCCGCAGCGATCGCGCCTTCGTGATGGGATTCGACGTTACGCCTACCGTCACCCAGGACTGGACCAACAACATCGACGGCCTGGAGACGGGCATCAACCGGCTTCGCCCGGGCGGCGGCACGGCTCTGTTTGACGCCGTCTACACCGCCTGCCGCGACAAGCTGCTCACCGAGCGCGGCCCGGAACCGGTGCGCAAGGCCATGGTGCTGATTTCCGACGGAGACGATAACCAGAGCCGCGTCCACCCCGACGAAGCCATCAAGGAGTGCCAGCGCGCGGATACCATCATCTACGCCATCTCTACCAACTGGACTCCGAGCCGCGGCCAGGGCGACAGGGTGCTGGGCCAGATGGCCGAGGCGACCGGCGGACAGGTCTTCTTTCCGCCATCGGTCGAGGAGATGTCGAACAGTTTCCACGACATCGAAGAAGAGCTGCGCAGCCAATATGCGCTCACCTACACGCCGGCCGATTTCAAAGAAGATGGCGCGTTTCGCACCATCTATCTCTATTGCAACGACCGCCGCTATATGGTGCGGGCGCGCAAAGGCTACTTCGCGCCGAGGCCGTAGTTCCGTCGACGCAAACCCCATCTCGGGGCATAAAGGAATGCAAAGGGCGCGGCGCAAGCCGCGCCCTTTGCCGTCCAGAAGTGCTTTGGCAGATTAAAAAAACGCCGGCCGGTTCCCGTGCCACGGGACAAGCTGTGAAAGAACTCATTGATACGAAACGAAATCTCCCGTTGCGTATGGATTTTCTTGAGTCCGCTGGTCGCGATTCGTCCGCTTTCTCATTTTTAATCTTCAATCCAGGCAGACCGCGCGTTCCGTTTCAGGACGCTTCCTCTTTCGCTGTCCGCATTCGCACCCCAGCGGATTTCTTTGACTTCTTCTCAGGCCGGTTTCTCCCGTTCCGCGATGAAATGGAGGAGGGAGATTCCAAGAGTTTTCCAATGCTTTCGTCAGCGTGGCTCGTGGCTGTTCGAGAACGAAAGGGGAAACGGTAATCGACCAGGCCGCGCAAGGGCTGAGCGGACAAGGGGGGGGCTGTGATCCGGCAGGCGATATCGTGCGACATTTGCGGAGAAATCTGCGGGACAGACAAGAAGCAGATCAACCACTGGTTCGTGGTTGGCGACCACGGAACGGAATTACGAGTAAGCGGGTGGAATTCAAGCAACCGGCTGTCGCCGGAGTCTATGCATCTGTGCGGGCAAACCTGCCTGCACAAGCTGCTGGACGACTTCATGGCCAAGGTCCTGGCAGGACGGGTGCAGCCGGACGCCCAGAGTGAGGCCGAGGCGCAGGCTGTTTGCCCCGATACCAGCCGGATCGCAAATACGGCTTATCAGGAGATTGAGACCTCAGCGCGACAGCCGCTGCGCCCGGCCATGGAACTGGTTTCTGCACCGGCAAGCTTGCACGCGGACTCTGGCCTTTCGTCCGGCGAGCAGCCCCGCCTTGCGGCGCACAACTGGCGCACAGACAGCCGGGCACGCGAACGCGAGTTGCGCGCCATTGAGCATCGTTCGGACAATGTCGCCCTCTGCCGCTCCGGCTCTTAACAGACTCAACGTCGATCGGACTCCCAGCGGAATTCCGGGTCTCAAAGCGAAGCCTGGGAAGTCCACCTCGTGCTTCACGTGCGAGGAGAAAGTGAGGTTACCGTGTGGATGGACCTGTTGTTGATTCTTGTGGTCGTGGCTCCCCTGAGGCGCGGTCGGCGGCTTCTTTCCGAGTATGACCCCGCGGCGCACTCGCCCAAGCCGAGAGCGCCGCTTACTCCCTGGCCGCTCCCCCTGCAAGCAGCGCAAGCAACCCAGCCTCGTCAATTACTGGAACCTTGAGTTCGTGCGCCTTGTCCAGCTTGGAGCCGGCCTCCTCGCCGGCCACCACGTAGTTCGTCTTCTTGCTCACGGAACCGGCAGTCTTGCCCCCGGCAGCCTCGATCTTTGCCTTGGCCTCATCGCGGGTCAGCGTGGGCAGCGTGCCGGTCAGCACAAAGATCAGGCCCGCCAACTGCGCCGATCGGAGCTTGCGTTCCGCCGTCATGTTCACCCCGGCATCTTTCAGGCTTCGAACCAGGGCCAGGTTGGCCGGTTGCGCAAAAAATTCCAGAATCGCCTGCGAAATGCGCGGGCCTACCTCCTCCACGCGCTCCAGTTCTTCCGCGGTCGCCTTCTCCAGCTCTTCAATGGAGCCGAATTCCTCAGCCAGCAACTCGGCCGTGCGCTCGCCAACAAAGCGAATGCCCAAGCCCATCAGCACGCGGGCCAGTCCGGCGCGCTTCGAACCTTCGATTTCAGCCAGTAGCGCGCGCGCGGACTTCTCCGCAAACCGGTCGAGCGCGGTCAACTGCTCTTCGGTCAGCGTGTAGAGATCGGCAACGCTATGCACCAGCCCGCGGTCCAGCAACTGCTGCACCACCGCATCGCCCAGCCCCTCGATGTTCATGACGCCGCGACGGCCAAAGTGCAGCAGGCTTTCGCGCAGCTTGGCCGGGCAATCGAGATTCACGCAGCGATAGTCCACTTCGCCCTCGGCGCGGACCACGGCGCTCTTGCACTCCGGGCATTCCGTCGGAAAGACGAAACGCTCCTGCCCGCGGGGGTGTTCGGCGTCTTCGATCACCTCGACCACCTTGGGGATCACGTCGCCGCCGCGCTCGACTTTGACCCAGTCGCCCACCAGCAGGCCCAGCCGTTCAATGAAGTCGGCGTTGTGCAGCGTGGCGCGGCTCACCGTGGTGCCGCCGATAAACACCGGCGTCAGTTCCGCCACCGGCGTCAGCTTCCCGGTGCGGCCCACCTGCACGGTAATCCGGTTCACCCGGGTCACGCCCCATTTGGCAGTGAACTTGTAGGCAATGGCCCAGCGCGGTGCGCGGCCCGTATAGCCAAGGCGCTGCTGCGTTGCGTAGGCGTCCACCTTCAGAACCACGCCGTCGATTTCGTAGCCCAGCGTGGCGCGTTTCGCCTCGGCCTGATCGATGAATGCGGTCATTTCTTCGACTGTAGCCACCAGATTGCGGTGAGGATTGACGCGAAAGCCAAGGGCCGTCAGCGCATCGAGGGTGGCCCGCTGGCCCTGCGGCCAGAACTCGCCTTCAACCAGCAAAAAGTAAGCGTAGACGTCCAGGCGGCGATTGGCCACAATGCTGGGCTCAAGGGTTCGCAGCGTTCCGGCGGCGGCGTTGCGGGGATTCACCGCCGGCGCAAGCCCCTGCTGTTCGCGCTCTTCATTCAAGCGCAGGAAAGCGGCCTCCGGCATCACCGCCTCGCCGCGCACCTCGAATCCCTGCGGAAGGCCGGCCTTCGCGAGCTTTTCAGCGGAGATCGTCAGCGGCACGCTGCGGATGGTGCGGATGTTCGACGTAACGTCTTCGCCGATCTGCCCGTCGCCGCGGGTAATTCCCGTCGTGAGCCGCGCTCCTCCGTTGGGGGTGGGTTCGTAGCGCAGGGCCACGCTCAGCCCGTCCATCTTCAGTTCGGCCACGTACTCGACCGGCAGCCCGCCGGCCAGTTCGCGGACGCGGCGGTCCCAGTCTGCCAGTTCCTCGGCCGAGTAGGCGTTGTCCAGGCTCAGCATGGGCCGCGAATGGCGGACCTTCTTGAAGCCCTCGGCCGGTTTGCCGCCCACGCGCTGCGTCGGGGAGTCCTCCGTCACCAGTTCGGGATGCGCCGCTTCGATGCTCTTCAGCTCGTTCATCAATGCGTCGTAGGCGGCGTCGTCGATCTCCGGCGCGTCCAGGACGTAGTAGAGATGCTCGTGGCGGCGCAACTCGGCGCGCAATTTCGCGGCGCGCTCGGCAGCTTGTTCACTCGCGCCCGGTTTTGGGTTGCTGGTTTCGCCCATGGGCAGAATTATAGGGGCCACGGGGCAGGGGAACGGGGCAAGATACTATGGTTGGCAGAAGGTCATGGAACCGATAACCCATTTTCTTACTGGAGCCTGCATTGGCCGCGCGGGGTTGAACCGCAAAACGGCCTACGCTACCCTGGCTGCCGTGCTGGCCGCCGAGGCCGCCGACGTGGATATTCTGTGGGGGCTGCGCGGGCCTGTAGAAGAACTGAAGCACCACCGCGGCATCACCCACACCTTCCTGGCCGCGCCGGTGGTTGCCGCGGGTGCCGTGGGGCTGGTGTGGCTCTTGCACCGCTGGCGGGAGAGGCGGCGGCTTCACAAGTCTGGCGCTCCCAACCAAAACGCAAAGGCGCCCCCGGCGCTGCGTTGGGGCTGGCTCTACGCGACGGCGCTGATTGCCGCGCTCAGCCACCTGCTGCTCGACTGGACCAACAACTACGGGTTGCGGCCTTTTTTCCCCTTCAATCCGCGCTGGTATGCGGGCAGCTTCGTCTTCATCGCCGAACCGGTGTTGTGGGCGCTGCTCGGGTCGGCGCTGGTGATTCCAGGACTTCTGGGGCTGATTGGCGGGGAAATCGGTGCGCGAAAAGTGCCATTTCGCGGCCGGGGATGGGCGATTTTCGCGCTCACCGGCATGGTCTTGTTGTGGGGCTGGCGCTGGTCAGAGCACGCTCACGGACTGGCGCTGGTCGAAAACACGCAAATCACCACCGAGCCGCTGAAGCGCGTGGCGCTCGAGCCCTATCCCATCAATCCGTTCCGCTGGCACGCGATTCTGGAGACGGCGAATTCTTACCAGACGGCCGAGATCGACACGCGGACCGGCGTGATCGAGAGCGACCCACAGACCGACGTGCTCTTCAAGCCGTCCCCGACCCCATCCATCGAGGCCGCCAAACGCACGCCACTCGGCCAGGTCTATCAGGATTGGGGGACATGGGCAGTCGTGCGCGATGTCGGTCAGGAGCCCGTCGCTGGTTTGGCCCCGCCGCAGTTGCCTCCCAACCGCCAGTGGACCACCGTCGAGTTCACCGATCTGCGCTTTGCCTACTCCTACCTGGGGACGGGCCGCGCCACCGGGCGGTCTCCCTTGAGCGGCTGGGTGTATATCGTGGATGGCCGCGACGATGCGGGAGAGGTGATGAATGGGCGTGAACAGCGATAGTGGCGCCTTTTCCGGGTAGTCCGGCCCGGGCTCAAATGAAAAGAAATGTTCATCGCGTAAATCTCCCGGGTTGACCGGGCCGGGCGCTACCCGCAGAATGGATTCAGCGTTGTTGCCCTGCCGGAGCGCCTTTCCCCCGCCCGGGCGATCCCGGAATCCTGAAATGCTGAGGTGTTCATGCCCGCTTATCTTCTGCTGCTCGTTGCCGTGTTGAGCCGTGTCGTTCCCCATCCCGATTGGCTCAACTTCACCGCGGTGGGCGGCGCGCTGCTCTATTTTGGCGCGCGGCGCTCGTGGCGCGAGATGCTGGCTCCGCTGGCTGCGCTCATGGCCACCGACTACTTCCTCACCGTCTACAGCTACCACTACGCCTTCCACTGGCAGGGTTATGTGACCACTTGGGCGTGGTACCTGGCGGCCATGGCTCTGGGCCAGATTCTGCTGCGGGCGCGGACGACCTTTGTGCGCGTGGCCGCGGGCGCTCTGCTGGGGCCGACTTCGTTCTTTGTGCTCTCGAATTATGCGGTATGGGCGGGTTCTGGCATGTATCCGCGCACGGCCGGCGGACTGGCCGCCTGCTTTGCCGCAGCGGTGCCGTTCTATCGCAACGATCTGGCTTCAACTGCCGTCGTCGCCGGGCTGGCCTTCGGCGTTCCCGTTCTGGTGCGCCGCCTGAGCGCGGCTCACCAGCAGCAGGCGCTGGCAGTAAAGTAATATCTCTCGATCTTCCCAAGTCTCAAAGACGAGAGTTGGGGCACCTGTGCTTAATAGGCGGGAAGCTCTGCAAGCGGTGGCTCTGCCCCTACTTTTCCGCTTCCAGCATCCTGCCGTTTCGCTTCTTGCGCATCCACCACCAGGCAAAACCTGCCACGGCCAGGCCGCCCACGACGGCCAGCGCGGCCAACCCGTGATGCGCCACCACATCCACTGCGCCCGGGCCCAGCTTGAGCACCAGCAGCGAGAGTATCAGCCAGCGCACCATGCGGCCGCAGAAGACCGACAGCATGAACGGCAGAACCCGCATTTCGAAGACCCCGGCGGCAAACACGCAGGCCTTCCACGGGGTGGGCGGCGGCAGCATGGAGGGAATCATCATGGCCAGGAATTCCTGGTTCTCGAAGCGCGTCCGCATGCGCTCATAGCGCTCGCGGTTGACGCGCTTCAGCAGGAAAAGCTCGCCCCCGGCCCGGCCCAGCCCGTATGGCAAAAGGCCTCCCACTGCAGAGCCCGCTGCGGCCATCAGGCAATACAGCCAGAAGTGGCTCTTGTCGTTCCACACATAGACGGCAAGGAATGCGTCCATGGGCACGGGGATAGTGGAAGAATCCATCAGCGCAATTGCGCCCACGCCCCAAAAGCCGAGTTTGGCTACGGCCGGCAGAATTACAAATTTCCACTTGGCCATCAATCGAGCAACAAACGACTTCAAACAGGGTCCCCTTCCGCCCGGTAAACCGTCCAATACACTAGAACCCATTGTACGGGCCTGGGCTTTGGGCACGGATTCCGGCGGGATGAGAGAATAGATAGAAAGGACTCGAAACGGAGCGGTGGTGCGCGCAAGCGCCCGGGAAGGCTCCTAACGAACGAATGCCCACCAGCGAAGCGCCAACTGATTTGAACGAGCCCAACGGGCCCCCGGAAGCTGGTCCCACGGGATCCAATCAGGAGAACACTCCTCCTGATTCGGGCGAGGATTTGCGCTCTGCCGAGCCTGCCTCTCCCGTGGTTCGCGGTTCGCGCTGGGTAGACTACGACACCCACGAACTGCTGCAGATGATCAGCGAGCTTGAGGACGAGCGGCGCTGGGCGCGGCTGCGCGAGGGCATCTGGATCGCGATCCTTCTCCACCTTGCGCTGCTCTCCGCGTTGACCTGGATTCCAAAGTACATCTTCAAAGTACCCCAGGTCATCGATCCCATCGAGGCCATCAAGAACCGCAAGGACCTGCAATACCTTGACCTGCCGCCCGACGCACTGCGCCACTTGCAGCCCAAGGTGGCCGTCAAGCCGCTTCCTGAAAAGCCCACGGTCATCGACAAGAAAACGCTGGAGGCGATGAACAGGCCCACGCCGCCACCCGCGCCCGAGCCCACGCCGCAACCGGCAGCCCCGGCCCCGGCTCCGCCCCCGCCGTCGCCCCCGCCGACGAACCAGCAGTCACAGGTTGAGGCGCCTCGTCCGGCGGCTGTGCCGGCCCGCCCCAACTTCGCCATGGGCTCGCAGAATCCCGCCGACCAGTTGCGCGACGCCATGAAGGGCGCGTCCCACAACCCCGGCGTGGGTGGCGGCGTCAGTTCGGGTTCCGGCGGCGGCTTGCCCATGCATCCCGGTGCGGGCGGCGGTGTACAAGTGCTCTCCGACACCCAGGGCGTGGATTTCCGCAACTGGCTGCAGCGCTGGCACCGTGAGACGGAACGCACCTGGGACCCGCTGATTCCCGACGAGGTTAACCCGCCGATTCTCAAGTCGGGAATGGTGGCCGTCCGCTTCAAGGTTCTGCCCAACGGGCGTCTGATGGACGGCAGCATGGTGCTCGAAGGCCGCTCCGGCGACGTAGCCCTTGACCGTGCCGCCTGGGGCGCTCTCACCGGCTCCAATTACCCGCCGCTGCCCAGGGATTTCCACGGCCCCTATCTCGAACTTCGAGCTTACTTCCTCTACAACATGGAGCCGCCCAAGTAAGCTGGCGGCTCAGCGACGGGCGCGGGTAGCCCCGAGCGCCTGCGACACCTCACGGCTGCGCGTTCGCCGGCAGTACCGGCGCGGGCACGGGGAATTGCCCAGCTTCGGGTGGGCTCTGCGGCCTGTTTCTGTGCGGCAGGTGAATGCCGTCCTGGGCCAGCAGCGCTTCATACACCGGTGTATGCCGCCAGTGGCGTGCCAGGGCAAAGGCGCTCATGTTGGCGATCATCAGCGGCAGCACCAGGCCGTAGCCTCCGGTCATCTCGAAGACAATCAGCACCGAGGTCATGGGTGCGCGGACGATGCCGGCAAACACCGCCCCCATGCCCACCACGGCGAAGGCGCCGATGGAGTCGGCCGGGTGGTGGAAGACGATTACGTCCAGGTAGCCCACCGAGCCGCCGAGCATGGCGCCCATAAAGAGAGACGGAGCAAAGATGCCGCCCGAGCCGCCGCTCGAATAGGAGCAGACGGTCGCCACCAGCTTGATGGCGCAAAAGCTCATCATTGCCATCACCGGCAGTGTGCCCATGGAACCGGTGAGCGCCAGGGCCAGCGTCTTGTAAGGGTCGCCGGCAATGCCGTTCAGGTGAAACAGCGCTAGCGCCACCACGGCAAGGCAGCCCGTGGCCAGCCCGCCAATCGCAGGCTGCACCCACTTGGGCACTGACTCCAGACGCTTGAACTGCGCGCGCAGCCACAACAGCGAATCGGTGAAGGCCACCGAAACCAGCGCGGCCAGTAGTCCCAGCAGCGAATACCAGACGAGCGAAGACGAATTGGTCAGCGTGTAGGCTCGGTTTACATGAAACACCGGGTTGGAGCCGAGAATGGAATGCTCCACCACGGCAGCCATGGCGGCGGCCACGATCACGCCAGAGAGCATCGTCTGGTCGAGGTCGCCGATCAATTCTTCCAGGGTGAAAGTCACCGCGGCAATGGGAGCGTTGAAGGCCGCCGCAATGCCGGCCGCCATGCCCACTGAGGCCATGCGGCGGCGATTCTTGGGGCTCAGGCGCGCCGCACGCGCCAACATGCTGCTCACTCCAGCGCAAATCTGCACCGTCGGGCCTTCGAGGCCCAGCGAGGCGCCCGACCCGATCTGGATGGCGCACAGCACGAACTTGCCTACAGTTTCTCGGATGGTGACAAAGCCGAAGCGAAGCGCGTAGGCCACCTTCACCTGGGGAATGCCGCTGCCCGCTGCGGCCGGCGAAAAGTAGGTCAATCCCAGCCCTGCCACCAGCCCGCCCAGCGCCGGGGTTACGATCGTCCATAAAATCCAGCTATGGCCAGGCGCTGCGTTGGCGCGGTCGATGAACAGCGACTCGAACCACGCGATGGAAAGGTGAAACGCCACGGCGGCCAGCCCGCACAACCCGCCGGCGACGATGGTGACCGCCAGTAATCGCTGCTGCTCATTGGGCATGCGGCGCATCAGCCACGCGAGAAGGCGCATATACAGGCCTTGGAGTCCAATCCAGTAACCGGACTCCGGAGCATCGTCGCTGCTGAAAAGTGTCACAACCCCAGTATAAGTGCCAGCCGGATTGGGCATGCGGCTCGCGCAGAACCCGAAGGCCTGCCCATCCGTGAGCATCAGGTGGGACCGCCTTCGAGCGTCATCGATCCCGCTGCTTTGGGCCGGAATGGGTCCTGATGATGCCTGGCGCGCAGTCGCAGCAGATCGAAAAATGGATTGTAAAGAGAGTCGCCCCTTGAGTACACTCTCTGCTCAGAAGGCCGCCTTCCCCCGGCTCCAACGTCGCTTCGAATCCACAGTTCCACGATGAATCAAGGGCCTCCCGGTCACTTCATGTTGCGTGCGCCCCTTTGCCTTGGCGAGAGAAGCGGGCTGTGGATCTTGCGAAAAAGGAGTCCCTCACCCAAGGAGAAAAACCATGCGGATCTACGAATCTTTCGCAAAAAGCGAATTGAGCGGGCCATTCCTGGGCCAGGAAAACATGATCGGATGGCGTAAAGTCCTGGCCGCCGCGATGCTGTTGGCTGCGATTCCTGCAGTCGGCTTCGCGCAGTGGTCCGGCTCCGATGATGCATTCCTGCCCAGCCCGGTGGTTACCGCTTCCACAGTTCCCTCCAATGGAGATGTAAATCCCTACGGCGTTGCGTTTATCCACAACAACTTCCAAACCGGAGCCGGACCGTTGATGCATGGGGACATCCTGGTCTCGAACTTCAACAACAAATCAAACACCCAGGGCACTGGAACCACCATCGTCCGGGTCCCCTCGGGCGGCTCGCCCACCCTGTTCTACCAGGCCGTTCCACAGTTGGGCACGGTGGGCCTGTCTACCGCGCTGGGAACGCTGCAATACGGTTGGGTGGTTGTCGGCAACGTCCCCGTGCTACCCAATGGGACAGCGGCAGAACCAGGGTCTCTGCTGTTCATCAACAATCAGGGCAAATTGGTCTATGACATCAAGCAAACGCTGATTCAGGCCCCGTGGGACATGGCGCTGGTCGATCAGGGCGATACGGCGATCGCATTTATCACCGACGGGCTCACCGGCACAGTGGCGCGGCTGACTTTCAAGGTAAGCTCCAGCACAGTCAAGATTACCGGCGCCACCACCATTGCCTCCGGGTATGTCCACCGCCCGGACCCTGTGACGTTCCTTGTTGCCCCCACGGGACTGGTATATGACGCGCGGCGCGACCGCCTCTATGTTGCCTCAACGGGAGATAACGCCATCTTCGCGATCCCGGATGCGTTCGCCCGCAAGACGGACGCCGGAATGGGGACAATCGTCTACCAGGACGATGCTCACCTGCACGGCGCTCTGGCGATGGCCGAGGCCCCCAACGGCCATTTGCTGGTCACCAACAGCGACGGCATCAATTCCGATCCGACTCAGCCCAGCGAGATTGTCGAGTTCACCAAGGACGGGTACTTTGTGAAGGAGATTCCTGTCGATCCCGCGCAGGGAGGATCATTTGGCCTGGCAGTGAGCTCGACCCAGGGCACTTCGATCCTGGCCGCCGTCGATGACAACACCAACAGCCTGATCATCTGGACTCTGAACAAGCCGTAACATTTAGCCCGGAGTCCGGTCCGCAAACCGCGACTCCATTTCACCACGAATGTGGAGCGATGAGGCGGAAAACCGCGAGCCCCGATCGGCGAAAGTGTCGTGCCCTTCGCGCCTCCTGCGGAAAGGACGGAACGCCCTTGCTGAATCAGGCGTTCCTTCCCCCGCGGGCTGCGCGATAGAATCCTTGCATCTTCAATGCGCAGCCGCTCCGCCAATCCGCCAAACGCAACTCCCATGCTCAAGCGCTTTCGCCGCGGCCGCCCCGACCGTGGACGCCGCCCTTCGCGCTGAGTAATCTATTCCCGTTGACGATTGACCCCCCGCGTGACGACCGAAACGAAATTGGGCGCCCCGTTCCTGCTGCGTTTTGGTTTTTTTGAGGCGAGGGTCGGATCTCGCGCCCCCTCGGCCCCGTGCTCCTGCCGGAACCCGGTGCCCGCGAATAGAATTTGAGAGTTCGATCCGCCCGCGTGCGGATAGAAAGGTCTTTTCCAAGATGAACAGCTTTGCCAGCCGGAGCACCCTCACTTCCGGCAACCGTTCCTTCACGTTCTATCGGCTTCCCGCCCTCACCGCTCGCGGCTTCAATCTAAGCCGTCTGCCTTTCAGCCTGAAGATTCTGCTGGAAAACCTGCTGCGCCGCGAGGATGGCGTCAACGTCACCGCCGGCGACATCGAGTTTCTGGCCAACTGGGACGCCAAGGCCGAGCCCAGCCGCGAAATCGCCTACATGCCCGCCCGCGTCCTGATGCAGGACTTCACCGGAGTGCCCGCGGTGGTCGATCTTGCCGCCATGCGCGACGCTATCAAGACCCTGGGAGGCGATCCGGAGCGGGTGAATCCGCTGGTGCCGGCCGAGCTGGTTATCGACCATTCCGTCCAGGTGGACGAGTTCGGCACCGCCGGGGCCTTCGACGCCAACACGCTGATCGAGTTCCAGCGCAACCGCGAGCGCTACGCCTTTCTGAAGTGGGGACAGACGGCCTTCCGCAACTTCTCGGCTGTGCCGCCGGGCATGGGCATCTGCCACCAGGTCAATCTCGAATACCTGGCCCGCGTCGTCTTTACCACCGAAATCGACGGGGAACTGGTCGCTTATCCCGACACCGTTGTCGGCACCGATTCGCACACCACCATGATCAACGGCCTGGGAGTGCTGGGCTGGGGCGTGGGCGGCATTGAGGCGGAGGCCGCCATGCTCGGCCAGCCCGTTTCCATGCTGGTGCCCCAGGTCGTCGGCTTCAGGCTGACCGGCAAACTGCGCGAGGGCGCAACGGCTACCGACCTGGTCCTCACCGTCACCCAGGCCCTGCGCAAACTGGGCGTGGTGGGCAAGTTTGTCGAGTTCTACGGCCCCGGCATTGCCGCGCTGCCCCTGGCCGATCGAGCCACCATCAGCAACATGGCGCCCGAGTACGGCGCCACCTGCGGCATATTCCCGGTGGACGCCGAGACCCTGCGCTACCTCAAACTCACCGGCCGCAGCGAGGAGCAGATCGCTCTGGTCGAGGCCTATTACAAGGAGCAGGGCCTGTTCCACACCGCGAGTTCACCTGAGGCCGAATACACCCAGACCCTGGAGCTGGATCTGGCCGCCGTCGAGCCCAGCGTGGCCGGACCCAAGCGCCCGCAGGACCGCGTGCTCCTGAAGGATGCCGCCGCCAGCTTCGCGCAGCAGTTGCCCGCCTTGCTCGCCCCCACGGCCAAGCCGCTGGGCACGCGCACCGCAGACTCCTGGCAGCGTACTTCCGTGTCCGACACCGCCGTTGCCGGCAAGCCCCCGCTTCACCTGACCACCACGGTAAAGGAGCGTTTTGGCATCGATCCGGACCAGTACCTCGACCACGGCTCGGTGGTCATTGCGGCCATCACCAGTTGCACCAACACGTCCAACCCTTCCGTCATGGTGGCTGCGGGCATTCTGGCGAAAAAGGCCGTCGAAAAAGGCCTCACCGTGCCGCCGTGGGTGAAAACCTCGCTGGCTCCCGGTTCGCGGGTGGTCACCGACTACTACACCAAAGCGGGCCTGCTCCCGTACCTTGAAAAGCTGCGCTTCAACGTGGTCGGCTACGGCTGCACCACCTGCATCGGGAACTCCGGTCCGCTTCCGTCGGACGTCTCCAAGAGCATCGACGAGCACGGTCTGGTTGCGGTCAGCGTGCTCTCCGGCAACCGCAACTTCGAGGGCCGCGTCAACGTGGACGTGCGCGCCAACTACCTGATGAGTCCGCCGCTGGTGGTGGCCTATGCGCTGGCCGGTAGAATCGGCCATAACTTTGACACCGACCCGCTGGGCACGGACCAGGCCGGCCAGCCGGTTTACCTTCGCGACATCTGGCCCACGCAGGCTGAAGTCGCTGCCGCCATCGAACTGGGAGTCAGCAGCGAGAGCTTCCGCCGCGAGTATGCCACTGTCTCCGATGGTGACGCCAACTGGCAGGGCCTCAGTTTCCCCACCGGCGACGTCTACAAGTGGGAGCCGGACTCGACCTACATCCGCCAGGCGCCCTATTTCGACGGCATCACCAGGACTCCCGCGCCGGTGACTGAAATTTCCGGCGCCCGCGTCCTGGCCATGCTGGGCGACTCGGTCACCACCGACCACATCTCTCCAGCCGGCAACATCAAGGCCAACGGCCCCGCGGGCAAGTACCTCGCTGACCACGGCGTGAAGCCGGCGGACTTCAATAGCTACGGCTCGCGGCGCGGCAATCATGAAGTCATGGTCCGCGGAACCTTCGCCAATGTGCGCCTGCGCAACAAGCTCGCTCCGGGCACCGAGGGCGGCGTTACGCGCCTGCTTCCCGAGGGCGAACCGATGTCCATCTTCGATGCCAGTGTGAAGTATGCCGAGCGCGGCGTGCCTCTGATCATTCTGGCCGGGAAGGAGTACGGTTCAGGCAGTTCGCGCGACTGGGCCGCGAAGGGGCCCAAGCTGCTGGGCGTGCGCGCGGTCATCGCCGAAAGCTTCGAGCGCATTCACCGGTCAAACCTGGTTGGTATGGGCATTTTGCCGCTGCAATTTGAGGCCGGCCAGAATGCCGAATCGCTCGGCCTCACCGGCGAGGAGACGTATGACTTTCCCGGCCTGAAGGCGCTTCTGGCCAGCCGGTTTGCTTCCGGCAAAACGCTCGACGTGGTTGCAACCAGCCCCGCGGGCGAAAAGAAGACGCTCCACGCAGTGGTTCGCATCGACACCCCGCAGGAGATCGAGTACTTCGAGCACGGCGGCATCTTGCAGTACGTTCTGCGGCAGTTGGCGGCGCGTTTTCGATTCAAGTCTTAACAAAATCTTGGGGGTGCCCCATCCATTCGCGCACTTTGCGAATGGGTGGGAGAGCATGGACGATCGCTTCGGTTGTGAACAGTAGAGCCGAAAACGCTCTAATTCTTGAGGATCGTCGCGAGGACGGACTGCGCGGGGCGCCTGCGGATGCCCTTCGCGAAACGGTCACCATCCAGTGAAGCGCGAATTCCTCCTGCGACACCTGCGTTTGCATGGCTGTTATCTCAAACGCGGGGGTGGCTCCCATTCCTTGTGGTGTAATCCAAAAACAGGGTAGACGGAAGCAGTTCCCCGCCACACTGAGGTCGCCGATTTGCTGGCGTGGAAGATTCTGTCGGGGTTTGTCAATCCCGGAGATCGGCCGGTAGAAGCGCGGAGCAATCGTCCGGTATAAGCAAAAACGCCACTCCCAGCCGGGAGTGGCGTTTTTGCTTTGGTCTTGAATCCGCTTACTTCTTTTTCGCTGTCTTTGCCGGTTTGGGAGCGGGACGACGCCGTTTGGCCACGGGCTCGGGCGCGGGCTCGGGGACAACCTCGGGAATCGTCTCCTCTTCGCGCGGCGCGAAGAAGCGCACACCCTCCTGTTGTTCGCCCATGACGTGCAGGCGCAGGAAATTGGTCGAGCCGGACTTGGTGCGTGTGCCGGCCACGATGGCGATCACCTCGCGGTTGCGGACGAACCCTCCCTTTTCGAGCAGGTTCTCGGCGCAATCCACCAGTGCTTCGGTCGAGTTCACCTTGGGACAGCGGATGGGGGTGGTTCCCCACAGCAGGCTGAGGCGATTGATGGTGACCTCGACCGGGCTGAGCGCGAAAATGGGCGCCGAGGGGTGATACTTCGAGAGCTGGCGGGCGGTCGATCCCGACTCGGTGAACAGCGCAATGCCGCGCAGGTCCAGGTCGTCGGCGGCGTGGGCCGTCGCTTCGCAGATGGTCTCGGCGATGGAGAGATGGCTTCTGCGCTCGCGGGCTTCGGTGTAGCCCTGCTCCTTGATGTGATACTCGGCGTCGGCCACGATGCGGGCCATCATGGCAACCGTCTCCACCGGGTACTTGCCGACCGCCGATTCGCCCGAAAGCATGACCGCGTCGGTGCCGTCGTACACGGCATTGGCTACGTCCGAGACCTCGGCGCGCGTGGGTCGAGGGTTTTCGATCATCGACTCCAGCATCTGGGTCGCCGTAATCACCGGCTTGCGGAATTCGGCAGCCCGGGTGATGATGTGCTTCTGGATGGCCGGAACCCTCTCCGGCGGAACTTCGACACCCAGATCGCCGCGGGCCACCATGATGGCGTCGGCCACGGTCAAAATGGCGTCCAGATGCTCGATCGCCTGCGGCTTTTCCAGCTTGGCGATGATCCAGGTTTCGCCGCCGTAGGCTGAAACCCGGTTGCGCACCAGGCGAACGTCCTCAGCCGTGCGGACAAACGACACTGCGATGGCGTCCACGCCATTCTTCAGCGCGAACTCCAGGTCTTCCGTGTCCTTCTCAGTCAGCGAGGGAACGCGCACCGGGATGCCGGGCAGGTTGATGCCCTTGTTCTCACCCAGCATGCCGCCGTTGATGATCTCGCAGATCACGTCTTCGCCTTCCACTTCGTGGACGCGCAACTCGATCAGGCCATCCGAAAGCAGAATCCGCGAGCCCTGCTCCACGTTCTCTGCCAGAGTCTTGAAGGTGGTGCCCACCAGCGACGCCGTGCCCGGAACCTCGCGCGCCGTAATCGTCAGGCGGCCTCCGGCCTTCAGCAGCACCGGCTGATGATCCTTCAGCTTCGACGTGCGGATCTTGGGACCCTGCAGGTCGGCCAGGATGCACAGAGGCTTGTGCTCCTCGCGGCTTACCTTGCGGATCATCTGGATCAGGGCCAGCTTCTCTTCGTGGGTCCCGTGGGAGAAATTCAGGCGGACCACATCGACGCCCGCGCGTACCAGGTCCCGAAAGACGGGCTCGGTGTTGGATGCCGGGCCGAGTGTGGCGACGATCTTTGCGCGGCGTTGGATGGCGGTATCGGTCAAGTTAAGTTCAGCGAACGACATGGGATTACTCCAAAGAAAGGTCAGTGGGAAGATGGGTTGTATGTCGGTGTGCGACCCGATTCATTGTACATGGGGGGTGGGTCCACAAGCCCCCTTTATGCATCTTGCGACAGACGGTATGCAATCGTCCGTGAGAGCGGTCACAGAAGAGGCGAATTTGGACTGTCGTCTTCGGAAGCGAACGTCTGCTCCTGCCGTTCCCTGAAAAGCACGCCGTTCAACTCCGCGCCCAGCAAGGCGCTGAACGAGGAAAGGTAGAGCCAGACCAGGGTGGCGATTCCGGCGCCGAAAGAGCCGTAAAACATGGAGTAGTCGGCGATGCGCGTCACATACCAGCCGAAAGCCAGGGTGGCCGGGAACCACACCAAGGTTGCGGCGATGGCGCCGGGACCTACCCGCGCCCAGTGCTCCTTGCGCTTCGTTCCGAAGTGATAGAGCGCGCCCAGAACGCTGATGCTCGTGAGCAGCGCGATGCCCCATCGCACCATGCGCCACAGAAACAGCACAACATGGCGCATTTCGTGGTCCGCGTTGTCGATCATCCACGCCTCAATCTGGTGGCCGAAGACGAGAACCAGTGTGGCCAGCGAGAGCGGAACCAGAACGATGGGCACCAGCAATAGCGCCCGCAGACGCCGCTGCCAGAATCCCCAATCCGTCCGCGGCAGCCTGTACGCGCGCCGAAAGCCCTCCATCAACGACAGCATCAGGCCCAGTCCGGCAAATACCGAGAGACTGGCTGCAGAGAAGATCAACTGCACGGAGTGGATGCGCCGGGTCTCCAGCGAAGACTGAATCAGCGACATCGTGTCGCCGGGTAGAAACTGCTCGAACGAAAAGCGGATCTCGCCCACCAGCGTGGTTCCCTCCGGCACCTGGGCCAGCAGAGTGGTCAGGACGACCAGAGCGGGGAACAGCATCAGCATCCCCGAATAGGCGGCGGCCTTGGCCGTGTTCAGCACATCGTGGTCAAGAGCCAGCCAAAGAGCTTTTCGGAAGTGGAGCATGATTCGGGGCATAGGATTCACAGGCAAGAGTAGTGCATTTGCGGGCCTTCCGGCGACAACAGCCAACTACCGGAGGCGATGGCTACCTGCCGGTCTGTCGCGCTCCTGAACGGCCAAACGAACTCTGAAAGTGTCTCTCCCCCCACCGTTCCTGCCGTCCCGGCCACGGGTTCCCGCGCGAGGCGAATGCCAATCTCCATATCTTACAAGCATTTACGGTGTGGCGCCGATGGTCCCTTCGCCCCACCCGGCAGGTGAACCAGCGTCAATCGGGCGCAAGCATTTTCCTTGACGACTTGCGTAATTCTTGATAAATTCCATCAACGGTCTGTACGTCCTTCCCCCCATTTGCATCCAAGTAATCATGCGTAGATTTTCCCTGAGTCGACGGCTTTATTGATGTTGATTGATTCCATCTCCCTGCCGTAGAGCAACATGCCGCTATTGCAGGAGGGGGAAATGAAGCCGCCCGGGCCAAAGGCGAGAGCTCATAGGTCAGCGCAGGTTCTCGCCCCGAAATTTGAACGCACTTCTTTCCTGGAACGCGGATGGGGGTGAATCCCGTGGGGGACGCAATTTTTGATGGAACAGGGGCTCAAGGCGCACCGCGCCCATTGAAAGTCAATCAAATGTCGCCCGCCGATCCGGAGCTCTATAAAGAGCTGATGGATCACATGAGTGATGGCGTTTATATAGCGGATCGTGAAAGGCGGTTCGTGTACTGCAACCAGGCTGCTTCGCAGCTGACCGGCTACCCGCGGGAAGAGATCACAGGCCGATCATGCCAGGACCATGAGAGCTGCCCCATTGGTCACATAGGGCACGGGTTTTGCCAGCAGAATTGCCTATTGCAGGAGTGCATGAGGGACGGCGACACGCGCGAGGCCAAGACGCTTTTGCGCCATAAGGAGGGGCGGCGCATCCCCGTCTCCTTCCGCGTTCAGCCCATTCGGGCGGGCAACGGCTCGATCATTGGGGTGGTGGAGATCTTCAGGGATGATTCCGCTCGCCACGAGGCCCAGCGCAAAACAGACGCCATGGAGCGGCTGGCCTTTCTCGACACACTTACCCAGGTTCCCAATCGTCGTTTCCTCGAAATGTCCCTGCACACGGCGTTGCGCGAATACCAGGTCACCAAGACTCCTTTCGGAGTGCTGGTGATCGATCTGGACAACTTCAAGAATATCAACGACACCCTGGGTCACATCGGCGGCGATCACGCGTTGAAGCAGGCGGCCAAGGCCCTGGGCGGCGCGCTGCGTCCCACCGACACCGTTGGGCGGTGGGGCGGCGACGAATTTCTGGCCATCGTCCGCAACGTGAGCCGTGAGATCCTGACCGAGCTTGCGGAACGATGCGTTCTCATGGTGGCGAAGATTTCATTCGCCAACGGCGGGGCGGTGCCTGTTTCTCTGTCGGTCTCGGTCGGCGGAACACTGATCCGGCCCGGCGATACGATCAAAGGCCTCGTCAAACGGGCTGATGAATTGCTCTACGAGAGCAAGTCCGGCGGGAAAAGCCGCGCCACCACAAGATAGGCCAACGCTGGCTGGCCCGCGGATGCGGAAGAGGAGCCGGCTGGAATTCCGGCCCGCTGAAAACTTGCTGACCTCGCGATTGAACCGGTTTATCATTGCGTTGTCATGAAAATTCCTTTCCTCCGCTCTGGACAGAGCCTGTTCTTGTTCTGTTTCCTGGTCTTGTTTGCCGGTCCCGGCTTGCTTTCCGTCGTTGCCCAAAACCGGGCAGCGTCCAATCCCCAACTGGCGTCGAAAGATCTGAATGCGCGCGTCGATGCGCTTCTGAAGCAGATGACGCTCGAGGAAAAGATCGGCCAGTTGTCGCAGTATTCGGCAGGCTATGCCACCGGCCCCGGCGCTTCCAATCTGCGCTATGACGAACTGGCGGCCAAAGGCCAGGTGGGATCGATGCTGAACGTGGTCGGCGCTGAGGCCACCAACCACTATCAGCACATTGCTCTGGAAAGGACGCGCCTCCACATTCCGATTCTTTTCGGCCTGGACGTGATTCACGGCCACCGCACCACGTTCCCGGTACCTTTGGCCATCGCAGCCACCTGGGATCCGTCCGCCGCCGGGACGGTCGCGCGTTTTGGCGCTACGGAAGCCCGCGCCGACGGCGTCGCCTGGGTTTTCTCACCCATGGTGGACATCGCCCGCGACCCTCGCTGGGGACGCATCATCGAGTCCGCCGGCGAAGATCCCTACCTGGGCTCGGTCCTCGCCCGTGCCTGGGTCAAGGGCTACCAGCAGGACGATCTTTCCCGTCCGGACTCGGTTGCCGCCAGCGTCAAGCACTTCGCTGCTTACGGCGCGGCCATTGCTGGCCGCGATTACAACGCCGTGGACATGAGCGAAATTACCCTGCGCCAGGTTTACCTGGAGCCCTATCGCGCCGCGGTCGACGCAGGCGTGGCCACCGTGATGAGCTCCTTCAATTCACTCAACGGCATTCCTGCCAGCGCCAACCCTTTCCTGCTCACCCAGGTGCTGCGCAAGGAGTGGGGGTTTGACGGCTTCGTGGTCTCCGACTGGGGCGCGGTGGCCGAACTGCTGAACCACTCCATCGGCGATCGCCCCACAGTGGCCCGCAAGGCCCTCGAAGCTGGTGTCGATATGGACATGGAGGGCGACCTCTACAACACCGTCATCGCCGCCCAGGTACGTACAGGCAAAATTTCCGAGAGCGTGGTCGACGAGGCCGTGCGCCGCATTCTTCGCGTCAAATTTGCGCTGGGCCTGTTCGACCACCCTTACACCCCGCAGGGTCCGGCTTACGACGCCACCCCCGGGCGCCGCGCCGCCGCCCGCCAGGTAGCGGACGAAACCCTTGTTCTGCTCAAGAACGATCCGGTCGAGGGCGTGGGCGCATTGCTTCCACTCACCGCCAAGGCCAGGAAAGTGGCCCTCATCGGCCCTCTGGCCGACAATCAGCGTGATCTGATTGGCGCGTGGGCCGTCACCGGCGATCCGAAATACGCGGTCACGCTCAGAAAAGCCCTCACCGAGCGCCTCGGCGATCGGCTGCTCTACGCCCAGGGCTGCGATCTGCTCTCCGGCGAAGATGCCAACGTGCTCAAACGGGTTACGTTCACCGGGCCGGTTGCGGCAGAGGACAATGCGGCCGTTCCTGACGACGCCCGGACCATCGCTGAGGCCGTCGAAACCGCCAAAAAGGCCGATGTGGCCATTCTCGCCCTGGGCGAAAGCAGCAACTGGATGGAGGGCGAGGCCGCCAGCCGCGCGCATTTGGGCTTTACCGGCGCGCAGGAACAGCTCCTGGAGGCCGTCGTAGCCACCGGCAAACCGGTCATCCTGGTGATCGTGGCCGGCCGCCCGCTCGAACTCAAGTGGGCATCCGAGCACGTGCCCGCCATTCTCGAAGCCTGGAGCCCCGGCGTCGAAGGCGGTCACGCCGTGGCCGATGTACTCTTCGGCGATGTGAACCCCTCCGGCAAGCTGCCCGTGAGCATGCCTCGCGCCGTGGGTCAGGAGCCGCTCTATTACGCCCAAACCCCCACCGGCCGTCCGGCGCAGGGAGACCTCAGTCATTTGCCACGGAACTCCGAAGAGAAGTTCGTCTCCCGCTACATGGACGAGGAGAATTCAGCTCTCTATCCCTTCGGCTGGGGCCTCAGCTACACGCGCTTCAGCTACGCCCAGCCCGCCGTCAGCCGCGCCGAAGTTCCCCTGCGCGAAGTTCTAGCGTCGGGGCACACGCCGGTCGTCACCGTGGGCGTGGACGTAAAAAACACCGGCAGCGTCGCCGGAACCGAAGTCGTCCAGCTCTACATCCGCAACACCGAAGCTTCGGTCGAGCAGCCGGTGCGCGAACTGAAGGGCTTTGTCCGCGTCACCCTGGCGCCCGGCGAGCGCAAGCACGTCGAGTTTCCCCTGAGCTTCGACGAGCTGAGCTTTTATAACCCCGAAATTCAGCGCACCGTCGAGCCCACCACCTACAAGATCTGGGTCGGCGGCAGCTCCCTGGCCACAGCAGAAACCAGCCTGCAGGCGGTGGAATAGGGAAGAGCAGGGATTAGAGGTTAGGGATTAGGGAATAGGGAAGCCCGGTCTCCGCCGGCTGTCGCACTAATGTTGGGTGCCCCATCCTTTTCGCGTCTTTTGCGAAAAGGGTGGGAACGCATGCATTCCAAGGTGCGCCCGCTTCTTCCCGACTTGAACACTCGCTATTTCTGCTTGCTGTCCGAAGCCGCCGCCGCCGGAGCCTCCGCCTCGTCACCGGAGTCTTCAACGAGTACCGCCGAGCCAGGAACGATGTCGAAGCTGGCCGCATCCTTGCCGGCGGGGTGAAACGTGATGCGCAGCGGGTCACGCTGCCATTCGGCGGGACCGCACGCCGGGTTGGAAGGTTTATCCGGAGCGGAACCGGGATCGAAGGCCACCAGTTTTTTGGCCAGCACAGCCTTGCGCGCCGCCACCTGGGCCACCACGGCGTAGAGGCTCTTGCCGCTGGCAGTCAACCCGCAATAGGCTCCGTAGTCGCGGAACCAGCTCACCTGGCTTACACCAGGGTCGTAATCGGGCAGCTTGAGTGCAATCACGTGGCCGGTGACGCGGTCCACCAGCAGCCACGGCCCGCGCTGCCACACCCAGTGCTTGTCGCCGGCGCCGGGCTTGTCTCCAGGCCCCGGCTTGTCGCTGGGCAAGGCGTCATTCAGCCGGATCGCCCTCCGCACCACGAAACTGCGGTCGGTCACGTCATGGGCTTCGCCGGTGGTCCACTCCTTCAGCACGCCGTCCACCAGCAGGGCGCGAATCCTGAGCTCTTCCTCACCCTGGGCCGCACCGGCCGGATCGCCAGCCTTGGAATAATGCACGCGCCTGGCCGCGCCCAGAACCACGGTGTGCGTCTTGCGGGCCACTGCCCAGGCCGTCGAACCAGCGGCAACAAGCGCCGCCGCCATCACCACCACCGCAACTCTTGCGCACTTGCTCATTTTGCTTGCTCCTAGAGGTGTGCAGCCTCCACGGCTCGCGCCACGCGAAACGCGGTGGCTTCGTTCAGATGCGCGGCCAGAATCTGCATGCCCACCGGCAGTCCGGCGGCCGTCGCTCCGCAGGGCACAGTCACTCCGCAGATTCCCGCTAAACTGGCTGTCACCGTGTAGATGTCGGCAAGATACATCGCCAGAGGGTCGCCTGTCTTCTCGCCCAGCCTGAAAGCCGGCATCGGCGCCGTGGGAGTGACGATTGCATCGACCTCGGCAAAGGCGCGCAGAAACTCCTCGGCCAGAAGCCGTCGCACCTGCTGCGCTTTCAGGTAGTAAGCGTCATAGTAGCCCGCCGAGAGCGCGTAAGTCCCCAGCAGAATCCGGCGCTTGACCTCGGCCCCGAAACCTTCGTCCCGGGAGTGGCAGTACATCGCGGACAACGTCTCCGACGAAGGCGAACGATAGCCGTAGCGCACGCCGTCGAAGCGGGCCAGGTTGGCGCTGGCCTCGGCCGTGGCCACCAGGTAATACGTGGGAATGGCGTAACGGGTGTGGGGCAGAGAGACCGGCTTGACGCTGCAGCCGGCGGACTGGAGGGCGCTGATGCCCCGCTCAATCGACTCACGGACCTCCGGATCCAGCCCTTCGCCAAAGTACTCGGCAGGAACGCCGATGCGCAGCCCATTGACAGGTTTGTCGCTCTCGGCAGCATAGTCGGGCACCGGGGCCGGCGAGCAAGTCGCGTCCTTGGGGTCGTGCCCGGCGATCACCCCCAGCAGCGTGGCGGCATCGCGCACATTGGCCGCGAACGGCCCCACACGGTCCAGCGACGAAGCAAACGCGATCAGTCCGTAGCGCGAAACGCGGCCGTAGGTCGGCAGAACGCCCACCACTCCGCAAAAACTGGCCGGCTGGCGGATGGAGCCGCCGGTGTCCGACCCCAGCGTGGCTACGGCCATGTTGGCCGCCACGGCCGCCGCCGAGCCGCCGCTTGATCCGCCCGGAACCCGCTCCGTATCTACGGGATTGCGAACCGGCCCATACGCGGAATTTTCGTTCGAGCCGCCCATGGCGAACTCGTCGCAGTTCAGCTTGCCCAGGAGAACCGCTCCGGCGGCTTCCAGCTTTGTCACCGCCGTGGCGTCATAAGGCGGCCGGTAGCCCTCCAGGATTTTCGAGCCGGCCGTGGCCGGTGCGCCCTTCACCACCAGCACATCCTTGATGCCGACAGGAATGCCGGCAAGCGCGGGCAATGGATCGCCCTTGGCGGCCTGTTGGTCCACCCGCGCAGCCTGTTCGAGAGCCCGCTCTTTGGTCAGGCTCAGGTAGACATTCAGCCGCGGATTCTTCTTCTCGATCCGCTCATAGTAGCTGGCTGCAAGGTCCGTGGCCTTGGTCTCTCCCGACACAATCCCGGCGCGCAATTCGGCCAGAGTCTTAGGCGTTTCAACGTACGATTCCGCGGGTTTGGCTTCGCTGGACAATCGGGCTTTCCTCTCTGTTGGGCCTCTTGCCGGCCTCATTTCAGTCTGTTTCCCGTCCGCTTGCGGCAGTCGAGGCCGCGAAATCCCGTCGCGCGTGAGCTACCGCTCAATCACCTTGGGCACCTTGAAGAAGACTTGGTCGGTCTCCGGCGCCTGGGGCATCACCGCAGCCCGATCGAGCGAGCTGAGCGGAACATCGGCCCGCAAAATGCTTCTACCGGCTGCATCCAGCAACTCGCTGACCTGCGCCAGCGGAACCACGCCGGCTGTATCCAGCTCGTTCAACTCGGCCACGTAGTCCAGGATGGCGTTCAAATCGCCGAGCATGCGCCCTGTCTCATCCGGCGTCAGTTCCAGGTGGGCCAGTTCGGCCACTCGTTCCACTTCTTCCACGCTCACTTTGGAGGTCATTCGATATTCGTCCCCATTCGCGCTGTTTTCTGCGGTTTCCGTTGCAGGCAAGCCCCAGAGCCGCCCGAGCCCCGGAATTGACCGAGCCCGGGAGCCGCCCGAAGATAAAAGTATAGCCGGTCCCCCTTTTGCCTTCCGTGTTCGCACCGCCCCGGCTGCTCAGTCCACCGTGAGCGTGAGAGTGATGGGATGCGCGACGCCATTCGAGGTCGCGGTGACGATGATCGGATACGTCCCCGCAGGCGTGACGCCGGGACCGCTGCGACTGGTTCCACCGCCTGAAATCAGGCCTGCGTTCGTGCAACTCGTAGCCCCTCCCGCAAGGATCGCGAACGTCACAACCAGCAGCAGAGCCCTCCTCCGCCGTCCCAATGCCAGGGGAAGCAGCAGGAAACCACAGGCCAGCGGCAGTGCGCGCCACAACCGCTTGCCGGCGGAATTCGCCGTGGTCTGCGATAAGCCGGTTTCAATCTGCACGCCCACGTATCCGCTGGAGTTGGCCGTGACCCCATCGCTGGCAGGACTGAAGACGCAAGCGGAGTAGGGAGGCAGCGAACTGCACTGGAACGTGAACACGCCCTGCGAACCCAGAAGCGGGGTCAGAAGCAGCCTGAAGTTGGCGGTCTGGCCGCTGGCGACCGACTGGCTGGACAGTCCCGAAGCCGCAACCGCGAAATCGAACCCCACTCCCTGCAGCGGCACAAACGCACCTGCCGCCAGCGCACTGCTGCTCGCCGTCAGGCTCCCGCTCACGGTTCCGGCGCTGGTGGGCGCAAACTCCACTGCGGCCGCGCAACTGGCCTGGGCCGCGAGCGTCGTTGGACAGCCATTATTCACCAGCCGAAAGCCGCTCGTGACGGCCAGGGTGAAGCTCGTCAGGCTGATCGTGCCGCTGGGGTTGGTAATGGTGACTGTAACCGGACTGCTGACCAGGCCCACTCCGGTTTGCGAAAAGTCGATGAGGCTGGGGGCAACCTGAACCGAGCCCGGAACTCCGCCTGTTCCGCTGAGGGGAACGCTGGCCGGCGCCGTCAGCGACGGAGACGCAATGCTCAACGCGCCGGTAAACGATCCGTTGACGGAGGGCGAAAAGATCACCCCGGTTGAGCAGCTTGCCCCGGCAGCCAGGGTGGAACCGCAGGTGTTTTGGACCAGGCCGAACGGGGAGGGCGCAGAGAGCGTGAGCGAATTGGCGGCGCCTGCGCCGGTGTTGGTCAGGTTCACCGTCTGCGGCGCGCTGGACTGTCCCGGCGCAACGATGGGAAAGACAAGCTGCGACGGGGTCGCCGTAATCCCGGTCAGAGCTTGCGCCGTGCCGGTCAGCGACACTGTCACAGCCGCCACTCCGGCGGTCGAGGAGGAGACCACCAGCGCTGCCGTGCTTCCGCCCGATGTGGCCGCGGTAAAGATCACCTGTACCGTGCAATTGCCGCCAGCGGCCAATGTAGCGCCGCAGGTTGTGGTTCCGGTCGAAAAGCTGGTCGCGGAAAGCCCGGTGAACTGGAAGCCGACGCTGGCCAGTGACGCCCCGCCCGTGTTGCTCACGGTCACAGTCTGCGGCGAACTGGCCACACCCACTTGCTGTCCGGTAAAGGTCAGGCTGGACGGGCTGACGGCAAGCGCCGGCGGCTGGAGCCCCGAACCCGCAAGAGATACGGTCTGTGTGCGCACCGCGTCGGCGACGGTCAGCGTTCCGGTCTGGCTGCCTGTCTGAGTGGGCGCGAAAAACACGCTGATCGTGCAACTCGAGTTTCCCGGCAGGGTCGCAGTGCAGTTGTTTGCGGACGTGAACGGCCCGCTCACCGAGACGTTGATCGACGTCAGATTTGCACCGCCGCTGTTGGTCAGCGTCACCGTCTGCGCGGCCGACTGCTGGCCGTCGACCGTGGCTGGAAATGTGAGCGCGGTGGACGAAAGGGTGTCGGTGGGTGCGGATGCGCCGCTGCCGTTCAGAACCACCTTCTGGGTTCCGGCCGCGTCGATAAAAGTAAGCGTCCCGCTGGCAGCGCCGAGCGCCGTGGGCGCAAAATCCACCGTCAACCCGCAGGCCTGGCCGGCGGCCAGCGAACTGCCGCACGCATTGGTGACCACCGCAAAGGGGGCAGCGGCGGCGACGCTCGATATGGGAGCCGCGACCGCGCCGGTGTTGGTGGCCGTCACCTGCAGCAAACCGGAGGTGAGTCCCACCTGGACGGGGCCGAAGTTGAGCGTAGCGGGGCTCAGCGTAAAAACGCTTGAAGCAGCGCCCGTCCCGCTGAGCGATACCGTGAGGTTTCCACCGGTCAGGTTGCCGCCGACGGTCAAAAAGCCGGTCCGGCTGCCTGTCTGGGAGGGGATAAATGTGACCTGGAGGGTGCAGCTTGCACCCGGCAGCACAATCGCGTTCTGGCAGTTGTCAGATTCGATGAAGTCTCCGCTCACCACGATGGAGGCCGGCATCAGCGCCGCCGCGCCGGTGTTGGCGAGGGTCACGGTCTGCGCCTGGCTGGCGGTTCCGAAGCCCTGGCTGGGAAAGGTCAGCGAAGCCGGGGTTGCGGTCGCCGCCGTCGGATTCTCGTTTGCCGTCCACAGGGGGGTCATCCAGATGCCGCGGCCATAGGTGGCGGCGACGAGCACATGGGCAGTCGCCGTGGCCGGACTGGCGCTGACGCTGACCGCGGGCGCCTGCGGAAGTCCGCTCCCAAAGGCCGACCAGCAACCGGAAGACAGGTTTGTGCAGCTTGAGACCTGGCGCGTGGAAAAGACTCCGGCATCGCTGGCCACATAAACCGTGTTGGCGTCCTGGGGGTCCACGGCCAGGCCGTTGACGGGAGCCGCGGGGAGATTGGCCGTCATCGCCATCCAGTGCGCCCCGCCATCGGTCGAACGGTACACAACCTGCACCAGTTCCGAAAGGGTCTGAATCCCCGCCACGGTGACGTATACCGTGTTTCCGGTGGGATCGTTGGGATCGATCAGGATGCTGGAGATGTCCAGCCCGGACGCGTTCAGCGCCATGGAATCGTTGACGACCGGGTTTCCGGTCAGGTCCTGCCAAAGCGGCGAGGCGCCGCTCGAAGGGTTGAACACGGCCGAAAGAACGTGGCCGGGCAGGGTCGCGCCCCCGTTGGCTGAGCCGTACATGCCTATGTAAATGATCTCGCTTCCGCCTGCGAGCGCCATCGCCGCGATGGAACGAATCAGGCCCTCGCCGCTGCAACTCGAATCGGGATTCGCGCTCTCCACAATGCCGACGGGGCTGATGGCGTTCGAAGCGCTCCAACCCGCGCCATCGGCCGGCCCGCGCCACACCCGGCAGGTTCCGATCAGCAACTGGCTGCTGTCAGCGGGATCCACCAGGAAGGGCGCCGGCGCGGTCATGGTCAGCCCATCCCCGCCCACATCCGCATCCGTGACCAGGGGGCTGGCGCCAAAAGATGCCGGGGTGCAGGGTGCCTTTTGCGAGCACAGGTAAATGGCCACACCCGCCTGGTTATTCACGTACCAGTTGGTGTTGTTCTTGGCATCGATCTCGACCGGACCGCCCTCTCCGCCCAGAATCTCAGGCCAGTCCGTCGTTGGCCCGGTCACGCTCTTCACTCCTGCCACCCCGTTTGCCCCCAGGCCGGCCAGAAGCGTGTAGGGTGTTGTGCCCGCCTGCGCAAGGCTCTCCACCTCGGCAAGCGAACCGATGCTCCCATTCAGATTCTGGAAGTGGGAGGCGTCGCTCGACGAGCAGACCGGTCCCGTCTCGCCGATGGCGTCGGTCGATCGCCAAAGCCCGCTATCGTTGCCCACAAAAATTTCCAGAGGATTGGCGGAGTTCCAGGCCAGCGCATGCTGGTATTCGCCCACCCCGGAGCAGAATCCAACCGTGGAATTGGTGGTGTTGCGCCACGCGCAGCCCATCGCCAGGCTGCACTTCCACAGGTCGTTGGCTCCGGCCAGCAGCAGCGTGTCCTGCTCAGATGGAACCGCGGCCAGGGCCAGGTTGTAGTCGCCGTTCTCGATGGTCGCCGGACCCAGCGAACTGCCCGTTTCGAGAGCCGTGGTGCTCCATTGACGGGCGAAGGTGACGGTCTGGCTGGCGCACGCGCCGGCGCTCGCCGCGCACTGGTCCTGCCACAATCCCTGGTCCTGATTGAAGACGTCCACCGTCCAGGCAAAGGTGTCTCCGGTCATCGGATTCACCGCCAGCGTTCCGCGGAAGATGGGGCAGGCGGGTGACCCGGTACCGCCGGAATTGGTAGGGCAAAGTGTGCTGGTCAGGTTCGAGCCGGGCTGCGCGGCCATGCGCGTCCAGGTAATGCCGTCGGCGGACTGATAGTAGCCGTGGTAGCGCACCGCCGCCAAAAACAGTCCCCGCACCGGGTTCCACACCACCGAGGTGGCCGCGTTGCCATAGAGCGGCGCAAACCGGTTGGCCGGCCCCTGTACATTCGTCCCGGCGCCGTCCGTGATGGTCGCCAGGCTCCAGGTGGCCCCGCCGTCGGAGGAGTAATATAGCCCCTTGTAGCTGCTGTTGGCCCATTCGGCATCCACCAGCGCGCCTTCGTAGGCCTGCGAGACCGCGGCCACCACTCGTTGCGGATTGGTGGTGCTCCACGCAAATCCGGCAAAGCCCTCCCCGGTAAAGCTGTAGGTCTGGTCCGCGGTGGTTTGAATCAGGGTCCAGGTGTTTCCGCCATCTGCCGAGCGCAGGATTCCCGCGCCATAGTAGGAATCGAGCGCGTCGTTCGGGTCGCCGGTGCCGGCCAGAATCACACCCGTTCCACCCGGCTGCACGGTCAGCGCGCCAATGCTGATGGAAACTTCCGTGGCGCTCGTCATGGCCGCCAGATCATCGGTGAGAGGTTTGAAGACGATGCTGGCCGTGGTCGACGTGCCCGCATTCTGCGAACGCCAGACCCCTCCCCCCGTGGTTCCCACAAAGAGGCGATTGCCGGTCGAGTCCGATGGATCGAGCGCCAGCGCGGAAACGCGCCCTGTGACCAGGCCGTAGTTCTGCGATTGAACAGCGGCCGGACCAAGCGGTACCCAGGCTGTGCCTCCCTGAGCCTGCGTGAGCGGACGGGTCGTGGCTGCTCGCGGATAGAAGGTCGCCGCGCTCCGGGTTCCGCCTCTTGCGCCGACCGGTCTCCAGCCACGCCGGGCAAGAAACCGCTCGGCCTGCACTACGCGTGGAGGCGTGTCGGGCTGTGCGGGAGGCGCCTTTGCGGCAGCAGCTTCCTGTGCATCGAGGAGCGGTGCAGCCATCGCCGCCATTGCCGCCACTGCCAGCACTCTGACGGCCAGCCGCATAACGCGCGTCCCTGCTCGCCCCGGGGAAACAGTCTTCCTCAACCCGCCGCCGACGACAGGCTCACCGCGAAGCCGCTCAAATGCCCAAATGTTCACACGTATCCGGAATGTTGATTCCGGCATCCCCTCCCTCTCATCTTCCAGGGGGGACTTGGACGGAATCCAAGGAATTAGAACGTGCGAAACACGCAGTTTCCGGGTTTGAAATTGGTTGGATTATAGACCAGAAACGGGACAGGCGCGTTGACGGCTTTGGTGCGTGCGGAATTGGACCCTGGCCGCACCGCGTCAGAATCTGTAAAAACTGGTAGGTCAGGGCTTCAGCCCTGACATTCTGCGTGCGAAAAGTCCAGGCCTTCAGGACCTGCGGTATGCTTTTTAGGCAGTTATCCCAGAGAAACTTTTCTGCCGTTCTGGCGAATGTAGATGGCGGCGTCGAACTTCTTCGCCGTCGAGCCTGCCATCATGGTTCGCACCAGGCCGAAGACCGGCCGGTTGAACCACGGGCGGTCGTGCCTGCCCACGATAGCCCAGGCGATGCCCGCGTAACCGTTGGGGTCGCGCCCGTCCAGTTCATAGCGATCGTTCAAAGTCACTGCCCACTCGAAGGCCCGAGCCGGATCGGGCGCCCATTCCAGAACCTTTTTCGCCCAGTACATGCGCATATAGTTGTGCATCCAGCCGGTCGCGACCATCTCCCGCTGGGCCGCGTTCCACAACTCGTCGGCGGTCTCGGCACGCTCCAGTTGTTCGAACGTGTAGAGATGCGGCCGCGGATCGCCGGCGTGCTCGACCAGCGACTTCCTGGCCCACGGCGCGGCGCACTCCCAGTTGTCGTAGTTCGGCTCGTGGCGCACGAAGAGGACTGAAAGCTCCCGCCAGCCGATCAACTGGTCCAGAAACCGGTCGCGGGCGCTGGATAGTACCTTGCCCTGAGTGACGGCCTCTCCAACGGCCAGAGCAATGGTCACCGGACTGATGTGGCCGAAGTGCAGATACGGTGACAGGCGGCTGGTTCCGCGCACCTCGGGGTGGTTGCGGGTCGTTTCGTAGTCCGCCAACTCCAGCCGGACAAACTCTTGAAGCCGCTTGAGCGCTGCGTGTGTGCCGCCAGTAAACGAGTCAACCGGTCCCACCGTGCGGTCGAGCTTCGTGAACCCTGCGGTGATCTCCTGCCCGGTAACATCCGGCCCCACGGGAAAGCTCGTCAGCTTTTTGCCCGGCTTCCATGGATGCAGCGGGACAAGGTTCAACGGTGCCTCCAGGAACCTGGGCAACTGCGCCTTCAGATGCGGACGAAAGTGGTGCAGCAGAACGAAGCTGCGATTGAAGACCGCCGAGGGAACCACCACGTCGGCGTCCACTGTCCAGTAGGGCAGTCGCAGTTTGCCAGCCAGCACCCGCCGCCAGCGCTCCGGCTCGCGGCAGGGGTTTTCGTCGCCGATCAGCAGCGCGGCTTTCACTTCCTCAAGGAATGCTTCCAGAGAATTATTGGGAGGCCGGCGCAGGACAAAGTCAACCCCGCGCTCCGCCGCGTCTTCGGCTACGTCACGAAGCCCCTGGGCCATGAAGTGATAGTGCCGCAGATTGGCGTTCGGATAGTTCGGAATCACCGAAAAGAAGACGACCACCGGCAGCCCAAGCAGATTCCCCGCCTCGATAGCCACATCGAGCGCCGGATTGTCCATGATGCGCATCGCGCGCTGCATCCAGTAGACGACGCAGCGACCGCCCTTGAGTGGCGCGCCTCCGCGACGCACCTGAACGCGAGGCTGCGCGGCAAGGGGGGCGAGTTCTTCGGGAATCTGCAGATCGTCGGGCATCAAATTTACCAGCCAGTGGACACGGCCATTCGCCTCTCTCCCGTGCAGGGGCCGGACTGCGCAGACGCTTAGACACTTCGAGGCTGCAAAAAGGGCCGCCCCACCGGGCAGCCCTCGTTGCGAAATCTAATCGTTCAGCCGACCCCGATCATTTATCACCGATAACTGACCACTGACAACTGACCACTGACAACTGTCTTCCTACCAGCTTCCCCACGCCCGGCTGATGTAATCGGCGAGCGTCATGGCGACTAGGATCAGGAAGGTGAAGATGCCGGCGAAGACCGTGAGTTTGGTTAGCTTGGTGCTGTATTTCACGTGCATGAAGAACAGCACCACCAGCGTGGCCTTGGTGCAGGCGATGGCCAGCGCCACCACCGGATTCCAGGAGATGGCCAGCGTGGGTGTCAGGCGCCAGACGCCCAGATCCACAAAAGACGCCAGTACCGTGAGCCCGGTTGCCAGGAGCAGCGCGAAAAGAATGGTTACGTAGACCTTGGGTCCGACGATATGATGCGCGTGTTCGTTCTGTTCACTCATGCCGTTTATCCTTTAGACCTTGTTGCCCGCTCTTCGCAATTTGCCCGAAGTATGCCGCTCCCGCTTCCCGGTTCCAGAAAAAAACCTTCAGTGCCTGCTGATCAGGTAGAGCAGTGCGAAGAGATAAATCCAGATGATGTCGACAAAGTGCCAGTAAAGCCCGAAGTTCTCCACAAACGTCACATGGCCCGTTGTGTAGTCCCCGGCCCTGGCGCGGAAGATCATGAATCCCAGAATGGCAATGCCGATGATCATGTGCAGCGCGTGCATGCCGGTCATGAGGAAGTAGAGAGAGAAGTAAACCTCGGTGTGGCGCGCCAGATCCACTGGCAGCGGCTGGTCGTGATACTCCTTGTAAATTTCAGGATCGGAGGCCGGATCGGTAAACGAACTGAGGCTGTAGTGGAAGCCGGGAACGTGATGCTTCTCGATCTTCTCCGAGTACTCGATGGTCTTGATGCCCAGAAAGCAAAGTCCCAGGACGAAGGTCAGGACAAGGCAGAGCACCAGTCCGTTCCTGCGCCGCGTCTCGGCGCACCACACGCCCATGGCCATGGTGAAGCTGGAGATGATCAGCACCAGCGTGTTCAGGGTGCCCCAAACCACGTTCAACTGGTGGGAGCCGGCCACAAATGCCGGGTAATACCAGTTGCGATAGATCAGGTAAGCGGTAAACAGCCCGCCGAAGAACATGACTTCAGTCAGCAGGAAGAGCCACATGGCAAAGTTGGTGGTGTCGGCCTGCTGCTCGGTGCTTTCAAAGTGGTGGCGCAGGTAGGAAGGGTGCTCGCTGTGAGCGCTGTCAGCGCTGACAGCCGTCTCCGGCGCGCCATGGGCAATCGCAGGGCTATCCGACAC